>SBAX01000151.1 GCA_005240095.1 Phycisphaera mikurensis | reverse complement strand
GGGGATAGTAGGTGGGGTTGATCAGCTTGGTGGCCACGCGCCACTGGCCGGTGGGGGTGCTGTCGTCGGCCCCGAGACCTACCGGATACTGCCGGACGAACGTGTCACCGAGAAAGACATGGAGCGTGTAGGTGCTCTTGCGGACTACGGCGCGGAAGGGGCCTTTAAGGACCTTGATGGTCTGGCCTTCGCGGATGAGGTTCTTGTCCACGATCCCATTAACGTTGGCGAGCAGGTCCGGGGAAATCTTGTTGGCGGCGGCGATCTTGGCGAGGACGTCGCCGGTGCGGATGACGTAGCGCTCAGCGTGGGGATCGCCGGTGAGGATGGCGGCCGAGAGAATCGTCTCTTCGGCGAGACGCCCGAGCTCGCGGCGAAGGAGGGCTTCGCGCTCGCCATCCACGCCCAATTGGAAGGCCTCGTTCCAGGAAGTTCGAGCGCTGAGCTTGTCGCCCCGAGAAAGGGCGTCGCGACCGGCGTCGATGAGAGGCGTGATTCGATCCGAGGTCGAGACGGGGATGGCGGGCTGAGCAGGCGTTTCGATCACGATGGGCTGAGGTGGGGGCGGAGCGGATTCCGAGACCGTGGACGCGGCGGCAACGGTCTCGCTGGGAGCTGGGGCGGAGGATTCAGGTTGAGTGGCGAGGAGGAGACCTTGGTCAAGTTGTGCAGTGGAGCGTTCGGCGCGGTACAGCCACCACACACAGAGGACCGCGCCGAGAAGTAGAACAAGACTTGCCGGAGCTTTCCGACTTCGCCGCCTGCGTCGATGACTCACGATTCCGCCTCCCTGCGAACGGCTCGGCGGGAAGCCTCGCCCTCCTGGGACTGCGGCCCCGCCGATTCTCTCAGGATACCTGCGGAGCATAAGGCGGTCGGCCCACATTGCAAGCCGGGTGAGTCAGCGGCGGGTTTCAAGGGGGCAGGGAAGCTTTACCCCGCCGCGGGCGTGGAATAGGATCGGCGAGCGGAAAAGCAGGAAATGCGCTACAAGGATGGAAGGGCATGAATCCTGAGTGGGAAGTAGAGCCGGCGAAGGGGCGCTGCGCGGTGACGGGGCGCGTTCTTCAGGAGGGGGAGGAGTTTTACACCGTCCTGTTCGAGGAAGGCGAGTCCTTTCGGCGGGCGGACTACAGCCTTGAGGCGTGGCAGTCACCGCCCGAGGGTTGCTTCTGCTATTTCAAGACCCGGGTGCCGGTCAGGGAAAGGCGCAAGAAGCTGTTGGTGGACAATGAAATCCTGGTCAGCTTCTTTACCCGGCTGGCCGACCAGAGCGATCCCCTGCGAGTGCAGTTTCGATTTGTGCTGGCCCTCATCCTCATGCGGAAACGGCTCCTACGATATGACAGGTCGGCGAAGGAGGACGGCGCGGATGTCTGGCACCTGACGCTGATGACTGACCGATCGGAGCACCGGGTGGTGAATCCGCGGCTCACGGACCAGCAAATCGAAGCGGTCAGCGGGCAACTGGGGGCGATCCTTCACGGGGACATGGGTGAGTGGGCGACGCCGCAGCTGGAAACTAGAAACTAGAAACTGGAAACTAGAATCGGATATCCGCACAACAATTCGGCTCGGTACGAGCCGCGCAGCTAGAAACTGGAAACTAGAGACTAGGACGTCCGCAGGGGCGAAATGATGGGGCTCGGCAGGAGCCCCGATGTGCATCGGGACAGGCCCCTCCCGGGAGTGAGGAAGTACACAATGATGAGACTTCACCAGTCTTCTTTGCCTTGCGCTGGGCGTGCATTGGCACTCGGTGCCGCCCTTTTTGCTCCAGTCGGATGTCGGTCCGGCGGGGGGCATGGACCGGCGGGTCCGGCGCTGGAGGTTCCGCAGGCGCTGGCGTTGGTGAACCAGAATGCCGGGACGATCCACGGGACGCTGCGGGCGAGCGGGAACGTGGACGGTCATTTCACCATTGATGGGCGGCGAAAGAGCTTCCATGTGGACGGGGTGCTCTTTTACCTCCAACCTCGCAACCTGCGTTTTGATCTCAAGAGCATGGGCGATCGCAAGATCCTGCTGGGCTCCAACAGCGCGGGCTTCTGGTTCTGCAACGCGGAGGAGGACACGTGCCGGTGCGGATCGCACGGGGCCGAGGATGAGCTAGCGGATGAGATTCCGGTGCGCCCGGTGCAGATCATTGAGGCACTGGGTCTGGGCGGCGTGCCTGCCGACGGCACGCAGCGCACGCAGCGCGTTCATCGCCAGTTCCAGCAGGTTCTCTTCGCTTCCGGCGAGAGCAGCGAAGGGCGGTTGGAGAAGGAATACTGGCTGGATCGTTCGGAGCCCCGCCTGATTCGGCGGATCGTTTTTCGCGGGGACGAGGGATCAGTGCGGATGGAATCGTCGCTGGATGGTTATCGCCGCCTCGAGGATGACGGGCCGTGGCTGCCGTACACGATGACGGCGACATGGCCGACGACCGGGGCGCACCTGCGTTTTCGCATTTCCAAATGGAGCCTGGCCAGTGAAGTGGGGCCCGACGGGCCGCAGTTTGCAACGCCGCCGGAATGCGCCCGCGACCGGCAGGCTGCCGCCGGGGCGGGCTACTAGAACTTTGTTTCATAACTCCGATCGATGCGTCGGTGTCTGCGACGCACGAATCCGGTTGTCCAACCCTCACCCCGACCCTCTCCCTTGAGGGGAGAGGGGGTTACAGCGGCCACTAAGCGCTGGTTCAGCGCGTTTTCACTTCGACGTAATAACTCGGCAGCATGATCTGATGGCGAGTTTTCGCCGTGAGGAGTTAAGGTCATGCAAATCATCGAGCGGCCGGTTTCATCATTGCGCCCCGCCACGCGCAGGAAGTTGCCATTGGCCCCCAGCCAGCAGCGTCACAACGGGCGGGCGGCCAACATCGGACCGGGCGAACGGGCCGTTTCCGTGCTCAGCGGGCTTGCCCTGGTGGGGACGGGCGTGCGGGAGCTGCTGAAGGGGCGTTTCAAGCTCGGGGCGATGGCCTCGGCCGCAGGGGGGTTGCTGGCCTATCGCGGGGTGACAGGTCACAGCCGGCTGTACCAGGCTGTGGGAAGCGTACTCCCCACGGCCGAAGGGCGAGCATTCACCCAGGATATATGCATCTGCAAGTCGATCACCATCCGCAAGCCTGCTGAGGACCTCTACCGCTTCGCCCGCGAAGCGGAGAACTGGCGTAAGCTCATGCCGCGGGCAGAGAGCGTGGACGCGCGGTGTGATCATCGGCTGCGCGGAGAAACGGGCGTGCTGTCCGGCGAACCCGCGGAGTGGGGGATCAAGATTGTCAACGAGAGGCCGCCGCAGATGTTCGAGTGGACCTCGACCGGCGAGTGCCTGGCGCACGAGGGCGTGATCACGTTTACGCCGGCGACGGGGGATCGCGGGACGGTGGTGGAGGTGTCGATGCGCTATCGTTCGCCGAGCGGGGCCCTGGGGGCGCTGGCGGCGAAGATGCTGCAGTGCGATCCGGCAGCGGAGCTGCAGGAGACCCTGCGGCTCTTCAAGCAGTTCATGGAGGCGGGAGAAGTCACCACCAGCGCGGGGCCCTCGGGACGGATGTCCTCGCGGCGCCGGCGGGTGGGCGCGCAAGCCGGCACGCGGCGAGATGAACGTGTCGAGGAGGACGTCGTGACCGAGGCCTCGATGGAGTCCTTCCCGGCAAGCGATGCGCCCGCGTGGGGCAGAACCACCGGGCCCTGATTGAGAAACTTGGAGACGACCCATGCAGGCAGTTTGCTGGTTCGGAAAGCATGACGTTCGGGTGGAGAATGTGGACGAACCTGAGATCGTCAATCCGCGGGATGCGATCGTCCGGGTGACCTCGACGGCGATCTGCGGTTCGGACATTCACCTCTATGACGGCGCGATCCCCACGATGCAGAACGGGGACATCCTCGGGCATGAGTTCATGGGAGAGGTGGTGGAGCTCGGCTCGGCGGTGAAGACCCTCAAGGTGGGCGACCGGGTGGTGGTGCCGTTTCCGATTGCCTGCGGGCGGTGCTGGTTCTGCCAGCGGGGGGACTTTGCCCTGTGCGACAACTCCAACCCCAACGCGTGGATGGCGGAGAAACACTACGGGCACTCGTGCGCCGGGATCTTTGGCTACTCGCACATGTTGGGGGGCTACGCGGGCGGTCAGGCGGAATATGTCCGCGTGCCCTTCGCGGACGTGGGGCCCTTCAAAGTCGAACAAGGGCTGCCGGACGAGAAGGTGCTGTTTCTGACGGACATTTTCCCCACGGGCTATCAGGCGGCGGAATACTGCAACATCCAGCGCGGCGACACGATCGCGGTGTGGGGCTGCGGTCCCGTGGGACAGTTCGCGATTCGCAGCGCTTTTCTTCTGCGAGCCGGACGGGTGTTCGCGATTGATGACATTCCCGAGCGGCTGGAGATGGCGGAGGAGGGCGGGGCGGAGCCCATCGACTTCGACCATGAGACGATCCTTGAGGTGCTGGAGGAGGCGACGGGCGGGATGGGGCCGGATGCCTGCATCGATGCGGTGGGACTGGAGGCCCACGGGCTGTCCATCGGGGCGCTGTACGATCGTCTCAAGACGACAACGTACATGGCCACGGACCGGATCAGCGTCCTGCGGCAGGCGATTCAGGCGTGCCGAAAGAGTGGCACGGTCTCGGTGCCGGGTGTTTATGCGGGGTATGCGGACAAGTTCCCGCTGGGGGCGGCGTTCGGCAAGGGCCTCACCATCCGCACGGGGCAGACGCACGTGCAGCGTTACATGCCCAAGCTTATGGAACACATCGAGAAGGGGGACATCGATCCGAGCTTCGTCATCACCCATCGCCTCCCGCTTGCACGAGCGCGTGAGGCATACGACACATTCCATCACAAGCGAGACGGCTGCGTGAAGGTTGTGATGACGCCGTAGGGACGTCATCTGGCGCGGTCACGACGCTACGTCGAATCGGCTCTTCGGCTGAGGATGACGATGCCGGCGCGGTCGGCGTCGGCGAGCATCTGCTCGCGCTCCAGGATGACGGTTTTTCCGGCCTCGATGACCAGCATGCGTGCGCCGTGGCGGGTGAGGTTGGCGATGGTCTGCGGGCCGACAGTGGGCACGTCGAAGCGCATGTCCTGATTGGGTTTGGCGACCTTGACCAGGGTCCAGCCGCCGCGGGGGACGAGCTGCCCGGCGCGTTCGATCATGCGGTCCGTGCCCTCGATGGCCTCGACGGCGACGACTTCGGTTTCCTTGACGGCCACGGACTGGCCGATGTCCAGGCGCCCGAGTTCCTTGGCGATCCGCCAGCCGAAGTCGGCGTCGGCAAGCTGCGCGGCGGACGGTTGTCCGCGGGTGAGGACGCCCTCGGAGGCGAGGTGCTCGGCGGTATACTGCACGCAGCTCTGCATGATGATTCCGTGCCTGGCGAACTCGTCGGCCACGGCCGCCAGCACCGTGTCGTTGCGTCTGTCCGAGATAGTGAAGAACCACAGCCGGATCGAAGTCCAGTCCGGCAGCAGCTTCAGCCAGCGCCACCGGCCGTACATGCTCGTCTTTCGCACGGCCCCCGCAAGGATCACCCCTTCGGCGCGGCTGGCCTTAAGGATACGGATCCAGCGGCCCAGCTTGGCCAGACCCGCCCAGCGGAACACGTCGGCGCGCTCGGCGAGCGCGGCGTCGGCCAGTCCCCACAGGCCGATCACGGTCACGTGACAGCCTGCCCGCCGCGCCCCATCGACGACGAGGTGCGGAAACTGGCCCGCTCCGGCGATGATGCCCAGACGAAGCTGGCTGGTGCCCTGCTGCATAGTGCCCGTGCGGGGCAATTGTAACCGCAGGCGGCGTCGATAGGCCAACGGCTTTCGATCGGATACATTCATACGACGGCCTTCGGGTCTTCGAGCGCCCGCGCGGGCTTAAAGCCCGCGGCTCGCCGTACCGCGGGGAAGATGCCTTGACTCGTGCCATCACGCCGCTGGACTCGGCTGATTCGCTCAGCCCGGCCATGCGCCAGTACATGGAGCAGAAGGCCCGCGTCGGCGATGCCATTCTCCTCTTTCGCATGGGGGACTTTTACGAGACTTTCTACGATGATGCCGTGCTCTGCTCCAAGGTGCTGGGCATCGCCCTGACCTCCCGCAACAAGCAGGATGAGAATCCTATTCCGCTGGCGGGAATCCCCTACCACGCTCTCGATGGGTACCTGGGCAAGCTTGTGGCCGCCGGCTACCGCGTGGCCATCTCCGAGCAGATGGAAGACCCGCGGCAGGCCAAGGGGGTGGTGCGCCGCGACGTAGTGCGGATTGTCACCGCCGGCACCCTCACCGATGACAGCCTGCTCGATGAGCGGGATGACAACGTGCTGGCGGCGATCTGCCTGCGCGGGGAGGCCGCGGGGCTCGCGTTCGTGGAGCTGGCCAGCGGACGGTTCGAGGTCCTGGAGGTGGCCTGCGGCGATGTGCTCGATGCCCTGGTGCGGGCCCGTCCGGCGGAGGTGCTGATCGACGATGAACGCCGCAGTGAGGCCGAAACGCTGGCCGCGCAGGTCGGCGAGTTGTGTCAGGCGGCGGTCACCCGCCGAGGCGTCCACGAGTTTTCCAACTATCAGGCGGAGCGGGCGCTGCTCGAGCACTTTCAGGTGGCTACGCTGGCGGGGTTCGGCTTTGCCGCCATGGACGCTTCGCTGTGCGCCGCAGGGTGCGCTATCGCGTACCTGCGGGAGACGCAGAAGACCGCTCTGTCGCACATCACCGCGATGCACAGGACGCTGCCCGGCGATCATGTACACATTGATCACAGCAGTTGGCGTTCGCTGGAAGTTGAGCGGACGCTGCGCGGCGGAACGCACGAAGGAAGCCTGCTGCATGCCATGGATCGCACAGTGCACCCGCTGGGTGGGCGGAAGCTGCGTCACTGGCTGCGCGAGCCTTTGGCTGATGCAGCGGAGATTGTCGCCCGGCAGGACGCGGTGGGCATCTTTGTGGCCGATGGGCTGCGCCGCGGTCGGGTGCGCCAGCGGCTGAGGACTATGGCCGACGTGGAGCGGATCGCGGGGCGGGTGGCTCTGGCACGCTCGTCGCCACGAGATCTGCACGCTCTGGGAAAAACACTGCTGGCCGCACCGACCCTGCTGCAAGAGCTTGGAGAGTCGGACGGCACGTTTCTGAAGACGGTGGCGAAAGACCTGTCGGGTCTGGCGCAACTGGCGGAATACGTTCGGCGAGCGATTCGCGACGACCCGGCCAACCAGCTGCGCGAAGGAGGATTCATCGCCGATGGATTCAACGCGGAATTGCATCGGTTGCGGGCCATTGGTCATGACGGACAGCAGTGGCTGGCGGACTACCAGCGCCGCGAAGCAGAGCGAACCGGAATCAGTTCTCTGAAGGCCGGCTTCAATCGCGTCTTTGGGTATTACCTGGAAGTCTCTCACAGCGCCAAGGGACAGATTCCGCCAGAGTATGTACGCAAGCAGACCATCAAGAATGCAGAGCGCTACATCACGGAAGAACTCAAGAACTATGAGAATGAAGTGTTGACGGCCCAGGAACGAGCCAATGAACTCGAATACACCCTGTTCGAGCAGGTTCGCGAAGAAGTGGCTCAGTGGACGAAGGAGCTTCTGCGATTTGCGGATGCGATCGGGCGGCTGGACTGCGTGGCGGGGCTGGCCGAACTGGCTGTCGAGCGGCGCTATGTCAGGCCGGAAATTGTCGCTGATACGGGAATGGAAATCATCGACGGGCGGCATCCGGTGCTGGATCAGGTTCTGGGCGAGGCATTTGTTCCCAATGACACGTTGATGAGCTCCTCTGCGGCGCGGCTGTTCATTATCACCGGCCCGAACATGGCCGGGAAAAGCACCTACATCCGCCAGGTGGCGCTGCTCGCCCTCATGGCTCAGATCGGGTCCTTCGTTCCGGCGGGAAGCATGCGCCTTGGCCTGGTGGATCGCATCTTTGCCCGAGTCGGTTCGTCGGATGAGATCATGCGCGGGCAGTCCACCTTCATGGTAGAGATGACGGAGGCCGCCAATATCCTGCACAATGCCACAAAGTCGTCTCTGGTGATTCTCGACGAGCTGGGTCGGGGCACGAGTACGTTCGATGGATTGTCGCTGGCTTGGGCGATTACCGAGCATCTGGCCAATGTCGTGCAGTGCCGAGCGCTGGTGGCCACGCATTATCATGAGATGACCGAACTGTCCGAGCTGCTCAAGAACGTGCGTAATTACAACGTGGCGGTGCGCGAATACCCCGCCGATGGCCAGCGGGACGGCGGCATTGTCTTTCTGCACAAGATCGTCGAAGGCAGCGCCAATCAGAGTTATGGTATTCATGTGGCGCGACTTGCGGGGATTCCGGCGACAGTCATCCATCGCAGTCGTGAAGTGCTGGACGAGTTGCAGAGGACGTTCCAGAGGGAGTCCCATTCGGCCAGCTTGTCGAGGAAGAAGACCCGTGACGACGCACAGTTGACCTTGTTTCGCGAGCCAGGTGAGGAGTTTCTGGATGCGCTGCGAGGTATTCATGTCGAAGGCCTCACGCCGCTGGAGGCTCTGCAGCGTCTTGCGGAGCTGAAGAGCCGCTTCGCTGAGGATCGGGATTCGACGCGCCCTGCTCGATGAGGATGGCGCGGACGCGGGGCTCGAAGTCGCGCCCGCACTCCGGGCACCGCCCGGGGTCCAGGGGAAGGCCGCGAAGCAGATACCCGCACGCCACGCAAACCGGTACTCCCTCCTGAAGCAGCTTTTGGCGCAGCTCTGCGGCGGCCCCGCGGCGGTGCAGAAAGCGAAGGATGAAGACAAACAGGACGCCTGTGCCAAGGAGGATGAGGGAGTCCTCGAGCCATCGCGGCCAGGAAACCATGCCCATCAGTCCGCGAATGAGGTACTGTCCCCCCACCACTCCACCCACCAGAACGCCGATGGCCAGCCAGAAGCCCCCGCTTTTGACGTCGGCAGCCTCCTGCCCGATCTGCTCCAAGGCCGCTTGCCGCTGCTCATCGGTCTCGAAGTGCTCCAGTTCCGGTAGACCGGCCAGGGTGAGATTCAAGAGGTGTGGCTTGGTTTTGGACTCTGTTCCTTCTCTATGCTGCACGTTCGTGCTCATGGTGTATCACCAGGCGGGGCCGAGCGAGGGCGGCGCCGGGAGGAGGGGCGGTGCGGGCGGTAGCCGCCCTGAGGCATGCGGCGACGGGAGTGGACGTAGTCGCCGGATTGCACTTCGAAAGTAGCGCGCCTGCGCCGGGCCTCGATGGCCTCCTTGGGCGGTGTGGCGGGAATCAAACAATCGCAGCCTTCGCCGATGAGGTCGGCGCGTCCGGAATCGAGAAGCGCCCGGCGAACGGTGAAGTAGTTTTCGGGCTTGAAGAACTGCATCAGGGCCCGCTGGGTCTTTCGATCGCGCATGCCTTTGGCCACGTGGACGGGCTTTAGCGTCATGGGGTCCAAGCCAGTGTGATACATGCACGCGGCGATGTCGAACGGCGCGGGGATGAAATCCTGCACCTGCTCGGGCTTGTAGCCGTTGCGCTTCAGGAAGAGGGCCAGATCGATCATTGAGTTCACGTTCGAGCCGGGGTGGGCGGAGATGAAATAGGGAATCAGGAACTGCTTCTTGCCGGCCTTGGCGGACTCGGTGCGGAACTTGCGGTCGAAGTCCTGGAACGTGGACGGCGCCGGACGCTTCATGACCGCCAGCGTAGTGTCATCGGTGTGTTCCTGAGCGACCTTCAGGTGCCCGCCCACATGATCGGTAGTCAGTTCGTGCATGTACTCCGGAGACAGCCGAGCGAGATCCATGCGCACTCCGCTGGCGACGAACACTTTTCGAATCCCCTCCTGCCGGCGGGCCTCGCGCATCACGTCAATGAGCGCGGAGTGATCGGTACCAAGCAGTGGACAGACGGTCGGGAACACGCAGGACAGCCGCCGGCAGATGGCCTCGATCTCCGGGCGCACGCAGCGCATCTCGTACATGTTTGCGGTGGGTCCGCCGATGTCGCTGACGATGCCTTTGGAGTCCGGCGAGGCCGCGATGCGCAGCACCTCGCCCAGGATGGAGTCCTTGCTGCGCGACTGGATGATCCGCCCCTGGTGCGTGGTGATCGAACAATACGTGCATCCGCCAAAGCATCCTCGCATGATGGTGATTGAGTCTTTGACTACTTCATAGGCGGGGATGGGCTCTTTGTAGCTGGGGTGAGGCTTGCGGGTGTAAGGCAGGTCATAGAAGAAATCCATGTTCTGCTTGGATTCGGGCAGCGGGGGAGGATTGCACACCACGGCCTGGCGATCGTGGAGCTGCACCAGACCCCGGGCATTGTAGGCATTGGTCTCCAGATGAATCCGACGCGTGGCCTCCGCGAACTTGAGCTTGTCGGCCTTGACTTCCTCGAAGGAAGGAAGCGTCACGAAGGAATCGTCAGCGAGGCCGGTCGCGAGTGTCTGCGACTCGGCAGCTCCGAGAGCGTAGGCCACTCCGCGCATGTCCCGTAACTTTTCGAGCGATTCCCCGTCGCGCAGTCGCCGGGCGATCTCCACGATCGCCGACTCCCCCATGCCGTACACAACGAGGTCAGCCTTGGAGTCGAGCAGAATGGAGCGCCGGACGGTGTCGCTCCAGTAGTCGTAGTGGGCCAGGCGGCGCAGGCTGGCCTCCACGCCGCCGGCGATGATGGGCACGCCGCGATAGGCCTCGCGTGCCCGCTGACAATAGGCCAGGGTGGCGCGGTCCGGACGCAGGCCGATGCGCCCGCCGGGTGAGTACGCGTCGTCGTTGCGGACTTTGCGGTTGGCGGTGTAGTGATTGATCATCGAGTCCATGTTTCCCGCGGACACGGCGAAAAACAGGCGCGGCCGCCCGAACGTCTTCCAGGGCGCACAGGTGTGCCAGTCGGGCTGGGCGAGGATGCCCACACGGAAGCCGCAGGCCTCCAGCACGCGGCCGAGGATGGCCATGGCAAAGCTGGGGTGATCGACGTAGGCGTCGCCGGTGACGAACACGACGTCCAGCGCGTCCCAACCGCGCTGCCGCGCCTCCTCCATGGACATGGGAAGCGGGCGCGACGGAGGCAGACCGGATTCAACTGCTCGCTGAACGGTCAACGGGACGAACTGAGTTAAGCTGAAGGACCCGGGCGTGGCCCGAGCCGGGTTGCGATGGGCGACCATTCTAACACCTTTCGAGGCCGATCCGTCCGTCGCTCCACATGGAGGAACTCGCGGAAAGGCTCCTTGGCCTGCGACGATCCGCAGGCGAAGCAACCCATCCTATGCTTCGGCGGGCGACAGGGCCACCCCGGCGTATCCCGCAGGCCAGTGGCCAGTGGCCGGTAACCGGTGGCCAGGCGGGGCCGGAGAAACGCAAGAACGCAGAAACCGAGGCGAACCGCAACCGTCGGTCGGCCGCCTTAATGGCGGGCGAATCGGCTTTGAATCGGCTTTGTTTTAACT
>SBAX01000061.1 GCA_005240095.1 Phycisphaera mikurensis | reverse complement strand
GTGTACACCCGAATGATGCCGATGGTCTCCCCGCGATAGGTCAAAGGTACGCACAACCCGCTGACGATCCCTTCGCGGCGGGCGTTTTCCGGATAGCGAATCCGCGGGTCCGTGGGCGCATCGGCGATGTAGACGCTGGCCCCCGCGAAGGCGGCCGAGTCGATGGGGCTCACGTGCAGATGCACCGGGCCTTTACGAAGATACTCCTCGGAAAGGTTGTGGACCGCCTTCACCACCAGCTCGCCCGTGTCGGGATTGAGCAGCCGGATGGCGCACGCCTTGACCGGCATGACTTCGACAACCCGCTGGACCGTGCGATTGAGGAGTTCCTGAAGATCGAGCGTGCCGGAGAGCAGGTCCGCCAGTTCGTGTACGGTGCGAAGGTCGTCGAGCTGGCGGTTGATGCGTTCGGCCTGGGCGAACAGCGTGGCGATGATGTGCGCCAGGGCATCGGCAAAGCGATGGATGGCATACGGCGTGCCGCCCCGCCGCGGATCAAGGTTCGCAGCGGCGCTGAGCAGCTCGTCGTACCCTATGCCGTAGCGTCCGGCGATCTTCATCACCCGCCCCGGCGATGGCGGACGATGGCTTCGAGTGCCCACGGCCAGCAGGGCCAACGGCTGCCCGTCGTGCACGATCGGCGACGTATACAGCCGCATGCCATCGTGGCAGGTGAGTTCTTCGCCCGTTCGCCCGTTGCCGCCGTTGCGGATGCACTCGATGAGGCTCGCCCGACCCACGTCGGAGGCCCCGATCAGCTCCGAAAATCGGCTGCCCCACGTCGGGCGGGTGATCAGTTCCCCACCCACGTCCGCAATGCACACCGTCATCCGCCCCAGCGCCGCAAACCGGTCCTGCAGCTCCTGGAGCGTGGAGAGACTGATCCGAGACGTCAGCGCCATATCGCCCATTTGAGGGCCATTATATCGCAGCATGCGCGGCGCGGCGAACACAAGCCGAACGCCGCAACACAGGAACATACAAACTCTCCTCTGAGAAAACGTCATCCGAACCCCTCTCCCTTGCAGGGAGAGGGGCAGGGGTGAGGGTAGAACGTGCCGCGACGAGATCCATTTTCATCCGAGATGGCGAGCCCGCTCGCGCCGACCCAAGATTCCAGCGAGCACCTTGCGCGTTATCAGGGTATGAAGCAGACCGCCCCATTCCGCGCCCTGGTGGTGTCGCCGCTGGATCGTAACACCGGTGCCTCCCCGTGGGTTCCGAAAAAAACGCCAGTTACAAATCCTGTAGCCGGACAAGAACTTGGGAGTCACGTAAAGCGGATAACGAACCCAAACGAAGCCAGTTGCACGCCCAATGCCTGCCATTTCCACGCCCAATGCCTGCCATTTCCCCACCAAATGCCTTCCATTTCGACGCCACTCCTTTGGCCTCGCGCCCCGCGCGTTATTACCCTGATGAAGCAGCCCCACCCATCACGTGCCCTGCCCGCCTGGCCTTTTGACTTTTTGATGTTTCGACGTTTTGACGTTTTGACGTTTCGTTTTCTGCGTTTCTGCGTTTCTGCGTTTCGGTCCCTACTCGTCGCGCACGACCCATTGCCCGTGGTCGTCGAGTTGGAGATGGATCCGGAGAGTCTGCCGCCTGCGCAGCTCGCTGTTCTTACCGTCGATGGAGAGCACCACGAGTTTGTTCCAGTCGATGGGCACGCGGTCCAGATGCAACGCGAACTGCCGCACATCTCGGGTCTGGATATCGAGCTTGTTGCGCGCCCGGTCGAAGGACCCTGTCGCCCAGCCGCCGGGTGCGCCGTCGCGAATCGTCTCCACGAACAGCCAGCGTTCGGCTTCCTCTTCGGTGTCCACCACCTCGAAGCGCTCTGGAGCTGGTTCGGCGGTTGCCGGTGGCGGCGGTTCGGAAGGGGCACTGGCGTTGTTCGTCGTTTCGGGCGGAGGCGGCGTCCGATGGCATCCCGCCGGCGCGATGGCGAGCCATGCCCCGAGCAACACGAGGTGTCGCGGCCGATGCGCGGTTGATCGTGTCAGGAATGTCGTTGGCATTTGCATACCTGCCTATGCTATTGTACCGTGGCTTGTTGGCGCGGGATGCGAGGACATGAGAAACCAGTCAGCCATTCATTCGACGACCATCCTCTCCGTTCGACGCGAGGGGCGGGTGGCCATGGGCGGTGACGGGCAGGTGACGCTGGGCCAGGCGGCGATCAAGCACGACGCCCGCAAGATACGCAGCCTGGGTGAGGGCAAGGTGCTCTGCGGGTTTGCGGGATCGGCCGCCGACGCGTTTGCCCTGCTCGACCGCTTCGACGCCAAGCTCCAGCAGCACAAGCACAACCTCCGCCGGGCGGCCATCGAACTGGCCAAAGACTGGCGGACGGACCGCATCCTGCGCCGCCTGGAATCCATGCTCGTCGCGGCCTCGGCCGAGGCCACACTGATGATCGGCGGCTCCGGCGACGTCATCGAGCCCACTGACGGCGTGGTGGGCATCGGCTCGGGCGGCATGTACGCCGTGGCCGCGGCCAGGGCGCTGCTGGCTCATTCGACTCTGCCCGCGGAAAAGATCGTGGATCAAGCCCTGCACCTCGCCGCGGATATTTGCGTATACACCAATCACGACATCGTCGTGGAAACGCTCGGCTAAGCCCATGGACGACCTCACCCCGCAGCAGATCGTCGAGGCCCTCGACAAATACATCGTCGGGCAGCACGCCGCCAAGCGGGCGGCCGCGGTGGCCATCCGCAACCGCTGGCGCAGACGGCAGCTACCCGAATCCCTGCGCGACGAAGTCGGCCCAGCGAACATGATCCTCATCGGGCCCACCGGCGTGGGAAAGACGGAAATCGCCCGTCGTCTTGCCGGTCTGGTGAATGCCCCCTTCCTGAAAGTCGAGGCCACCAAGTACACCGAGGTCGGCTATCACGGGCGCGACGTGGAGAGCATGGTCCGCGACCTGGTCGAAGTGGCCATGCGCATCGTCCGTAATGAGCAGACCGAGGTCGTCCGCGAAGAGGCCCAGCGCCGCGCCGAGGAACAGCTTATCGACGCCCTGATGCCGCCCACCACCTTCGACGTGGAACAGGCCAAGACGGAACCCGATGTTTCGGAGCGCCGCCGCCGCAGCCGCGAGAAGCTCCGCGCCCAGCTTCGCAGCGGCGAGCTGGAAGAGCGCATGGTGGAGATCACCACGGAGGTCCGCAGCGGCCCCGTCGGCGTGATGACCACCTTCGGGATGGACCAGATCGACCCCGACATGCAGAACTTCCTCGAGCGCCTCATGCCGGTCCAGCCCAAGCAGCGCTCGCTGCCCGTGCGTGAGGCCCGCGAGATTCTCTTCGATCAGCAGTGCGAGAAGCTCATCGATCGCGAAAAGCTCACCGAAATGGCCCTCCGCCGCACGGAGGACGCGGGGCTTATTTTCCTGGACGAACTCGACAAGCTCTGCTCACCGCAGCAGACGCACGGCCCGGACGTCTCCCGCCAGGGCGTGCAGCGCGACCTGCTGCCCATCATCGAAGGCTGCACGGTCAGCACGCGACACGGACCAGTCCAGACCGACCACATCCTGTTCATCGCCGCGGGCGCCTTCCACGGCAGCCGGCCCAGCGACCTGATGCCTGAGCTTCAGGGCCGCCTGCCCATCCGCGTAGAGCTGGAGGACCTCACCCGTGAGGATTTCGTGCGCATCTTGACCGAGCCGGCCAACGCTCTCACCAAGCAGCACACCGCCCTGCTGGCCACCGAAAGCGTCTTCATCGAGTTCACCCCCGACGCTATCGCGGCCATTGCGGACATCGCCTTCCGGCTCAATCAGACCATGGACAACATCGGGGCGAGGCGGTTGATGACCGTCATGGAACGCCTCACGGAAGACATCAGCTTCGAAGCCCCCAACCGCCGCGGCGAGACCATCCGCATTGACGAGGCCTACGTGCACAAGCGCCTGGCCGACATCAGCCAGGACACCGACCTGAGCCGGTTTATTCTGTGACCTTGGGGAGCGTGGCGGCCAATAATTCGCCGATGATAGATTTGCTGGCAGTGGTATAATGGACTATCGAGCGCACATGTTTGCGTATGAGGACCGCGCTCAAGAAAACCACGGAGCTAAGGAATGACCGCCCGGGTACTGACAGGTTCGAAGCAGGAGATTGCAGAGAAAGTTACGCGGATCGAGGGGGAAGTCCGTGAAGTAATCGTGTTTGTCGAGGACCCCCGTACTGCGAGTGGACCGGCCGCGGATATCTTTGCGGAGATGGACGCCCTTACCGTCCGACAGGCAGTCGTGGACGACTCCCGCGAAGCCATTTACCGCCGCGCAGAGGGCGAGTGATCCTCCTCGACACCAACCTACTTCTGCGGATCACAAACTCGGCCGATCCACTCTGCGCGCTTTCGCGCACCGTTATCCACAAGTTGTTGAGTAAACGTGAGCGGCTGATCATTGTCCCACAGAATCTCTACGAGTTCTGGGTCGTGGCCACACGGAGGGCTGGCAGCCCACCGGCCGGACAAAACGGGCTCGGCATGCTGCCCGAACAGGCGAGCCAATGGTTGTCTTTCTTCCAGAGGCGGTTCACGCTCCTGCCCGATCGGGAAGAGCTATGTGCGCGATGGCATGACCTGGTAAGGACGCGAGAAATCAAGGGATTCCGCGCGCACGACGCGCGCCTCGTGGCCGCAATGGGAAGCTACGGCATCACCCGCCTTCTCACGCTCAACGCGAACGATTTCACTGGCTTCACGGTTACAGTCGTAGATCCCTCGTCCGTATAAGAAGCACTCTGCGTCGTGGCGACGGCCAGCTTCGTCGGACTGTTCCCAAAAGAAGCGGCTGGTCAGCTTCGCGGTTTTGTGTAGCCGACGAGCTTGTAGACCAGCCTTGCGGCGAGGAACTCGGTGACGGCCTGGCCGGGCAGGGGCATGACCTCTACGATGTCGGCGCCGACGATCGTCTTCTCCGCGGCGACCAGCCGAAGCAACCCCGTGACCTGGTACCAGTCGAGCCCGCCGGGCTCCGGCGTGCCCGTCCCGGGGGCGAAGGAGGGATCTAAGCCGTCGATGTCGATAGTCACATACACGACATCGCCCAGGGCGCTCAGCACACGGTCCACCCAGTCGTCATCCATGTGGCATTGACGCGCGGTGATCACGTCGAGCTTGCGCTTCTTGAGGAAGCGGTGCTCCTCGAGCGAGATGTTGCGAATCCCCACGGGAACGAGCCGGGCTCCCAGATCGAGCACGCGGCGCATGGCGCTGGCGTGGGAGTAAGGCGTGCCTTCGTAGGAATCGCGAAGGTCCAGATGGGCGTCGAACTGAAGCACGGACAGCTTCTTGTGCCGGAGCATGACGGCGCGGACGAGCCCGGAGGTAATGCTGTGCTCACCGCCAAGGCCGAGCAGGAACTTGCCATCGCGGACCACGCGCCGGGCCGCGGCAAAGACGTCCTCGTGCATGGCCTTGGGGCCGGCCATGCTGGGGATGAGCGGGTCGAGCGTGGCCACTCCCGCCTTGTAGCTCTCGACTTCCAGTTCCTCATCGAACAGCTCGACCTGCTGCGAGGCGGCGATGATCGCCGCGGGGCCGTTGCGCGTCCCGACCTGAAAGCTCGTCGTCGAGTCGTAAGGAATCGGCAGCACCGCAAAGCGCGCCTTGGCATAGTCGCTGTACCGCGGCGGCAGGCCGAGGAAGTTGTGCGCCACGGAGGTCATCAGCGAGGGGCCTGGCGCGTCTTTCGGGCGGCGTCGCGAAGGGCCGCGGTGATCTCATCAAGGCGGTTGAACAGGCGTCGAGGCGCTCGCGGTTTGCAGCGGACAAGGGCGTACTGCGCGATCAGCGGAAAGGTGATCGACGCGCAGGAGTAGACCACAACGTTGTTGACGAACGCATCCTTGACCTTGCCCCAGCTTCTGGCCTCACCGGGCGTGGCTCCGGACAGGCCGCCCCAGTGCGGGGCGTCGGTGGTCAGTTGCAGGAAGAAGTCGTGCCCGCCCTTGGAGGGGTCCATCAGAATCTGGTGCAGCGTGGGCTGAGTCTGAAGATAGAAGTTCTTCGGTGATCCCCCGCCGATTTCGACCACGCCGTTGAGGTCCGCATCGCGGACGATGGCGGCGGTCTCGATGACGTCAAGCACCGGATTGAGCATCACCGGCTTTTCGAAAAGGTGCGGCACGATCAGGTTCATCCCGATCGAAGAGTCCCCGGGCGAGGAAGTATAGATCGGCACGTCGTACTTGGCGGCCACGGCCACCAGTGACGCCTGCGGATGCGGGGCCTTCTCCCAGAGCGCCCGGCCCATGTGATGGTGCAGCTTGGCGGTGGAGAACGGCTTGGAGAGGTCGAAGCCGCGGATCAGCTCGAGGACGCGATCGTCCGTGGCCATCAGCGTGTCGTCCTCGCCGATGAAGATGTCGTAGATGCGGGCCACGCCATCCTCGGCCAGGGCGTTGTCGTCCACGTCCGGGCTGCCCTGAACCATGGGGAAGCCGTAGGCCAGGTGCAGGTCGTGATAGAGATTCGCCCCGGTGGAGATGATGAAGTCGATGAAGCCGTTCTCGATCAGTGAGATGAGCGCCCCGCCCATTCCGATGGGCGTCATGGCCCCGGCGATGGTGACGGCCACGGTGGCCTTGGAGTCGAGCATGCGGGCATAGAGCCTGGCCCCTTCGGCGAGCCTTCGGCCGTTGAACCCGCTGTGGGCGTAGGCGTTGTCGATGAGATCGGCGACGGCCTCATTGCCGGGCAGCCGCAGCGGCTGAACCGGCGGTGCATCCAGCCACGCCGCGTGACCGGGAGTGGGATGCTCGTGTCCGCTATGTTGGCAGGGATGCATGGGATTGCCAATTGCCGATTTCCAATTGCCAATTCCATCTCCGCGGCCTCCTTGCTAATTGGCAATCGGCAATTGGCAATCGGCAATTCGGCGCGCGTCCGACCACGTCAGTAGGGGATCAATACCGCCGCGGCCACGCAGGTAGTCCACAGACCGTTCTTGTCGCCTTCGACGGTCTGCACGACGGCTCGGGTCTGCACGACCAGGCCGTGGGCCTTGTAGATGTTCTTCCGCTCGTTGTAGGCCGTGTTGGGATCCAGGTCGATGCCCTGGGTCGTGGCCAGCATGGTCGCGGCCATGTCCTCCACGTAGTCGCTGCACGCCTTCTGGGTCATGCCGAAGCCGTGGTGCTCGGCGATGTAGCCGTGCAGGTTCTTGTTGGCGGGGCGAGCCAAGCCGATGCCCGCGCCGGCAAGCCGGTTGGGCTCATTGGTGCGGGCCTCCGCCAGCACGGTGAAAACGATCTGCCCGGGCGCGAGCTTCTTCAGCCCGGCCTCCCGGGCGATGATCTTGCAGCGGGGCGGGCAGATGCTGCTCACCCGGACGAGATTGAACCCCGCTATGCCGGCGTCCCGCAGGGCTTCCTCGAAGGACTGAAGGTTGTTCCGGTGCTTTCCGGTCCCCTTCGTAAAGAACATGTACTTGGGTACGAAGGATTCATACAACGCTGGGTTCTCCGAAATCGACCACGCCAATCAACCTACCCGGAAGCGGGGACTCTAACAGCACTTTCCCCCGCGTCAACCGGAACGCGACAAGACAAAGGCGGGCTTGCCAGGACACAACCGAGGGACTACGCTCTGTCTATTCCCCCAGCCGGTTCCATTGTGGGACCGGCAAAAGGTGGTTTCCGACAGGAGAACCGGAATGAACCGTAGTTGGTTTCGCAAGCTAGCGACCTTGGTGGTCGGACTCGCGGCCGTCGTCGCATTCACCATGTCGAATGCCGGCTGCTCGTCGTGCAAGAAGTGCGGCGCGGGCTGCGACAAGCCCTGCTGCAAGAAGGCAGATCACCCGAAGGGTGAGCACCCGAAGAAGGAAGAGCCCAAGAAGGAAGAGGCCAAGAAGCCGTAGCACTCAGACAGACTCTTGTTCGCAACGCCGCTGGGTTTCGCGGCGTGCTAACCGGCGGAATGATCGGATCGTCCCAAGGCGGCGGCTTGGGTGAGGTCCAATCATGCCGCCGGGCTGCTTTTCCGGGCCCGGAGCCACGACCCCCGACATGCCCGTCAGAATCGAGCTAACCGTCCGGCGGCGACCTTGTCGAAAGCATAAGGTGATGGGCTGGAGGCAAGGAGGAACTACCGTGAACAGCCAATGCCGCTTTATTCTTGGGGCCATCGGTCTGGCGCTGGCCTCGGGGTGCTCCGACGGCAGTGTGTCTTTCAGCTACGTGGAGGAGGAACCACCGCCGCGAGTCGTCGTGGTTGAGCCGACCCACGTATGCACGCCGGCGTGCGCGCACTATTACGACCATGGTCACTACGTCGTCGTCCGCCGGGGGCACCATCACGGGCCCGGCTGTGGGCACGTCTTTGATGGGCATCACTGGGTCGTCGCCGTCGCGGCGCCGCCCGCCCACGTTCACGTTGAGTCTCGTCCGGCGCCGCCTCCAGCCAAGGTCGTGCGGATTCCGCCACCGCCCGGTCATGTCAATGCCTACGTCTACGATCGCCGCGGCAGCAAGTGGCTCAAAGTCTCGGGAAAACACGTACACGGCCCGGGCTGTGGGCACGTCCACATCGAAGGCCATTGGTGCATGCCCTGATCGCCACTGGCGGAATGACCGGCCGGCCAGCGCCCTTCCCCTTAGGCTGGCTTACGCCTGCTGCCTCCGCTGGGCATAATCTCCGTTGTGGCAACAAGAACCGCTGACATTCTGGTCATCGGCGGCGGCGTGATCGGGCTGAGCATCGCTCGCCGGCTGGCGCGCGAAGGGCTCACCGTCACGCTGCTTGAACGCGACGTATGCGGCCGTGCGGCATCGTGGGCAGCGGCGGGAGTCCTCGCGCCACCCAACGCCCATCGTAAGGATGCCGCGGCGATTCTGCACCTCCGAAGCCTGGCCATGTACCCGCGCTTTTGCGAGGAGCTTACGGAGGAAACCGGGATCGACCCTCAGTACGAGCCTTGCGGAGAACTGGAAGTCGCGTTCGATGAACGAGGCCTCGAAAGTCTGCGGTCGGACATGATCGCGGCCGGCGATCGACGCAGCGCCGATGGGCGACCGGCATTCGAGATACACGACGTAGCTGAAACGCGCCGCATCGAGCCGCTGGTTACGCCCCAGGCCATCGGTTCGATGGAATGCCGCGAGACCGCACAGGTTCGCAACCCGCGCCTGCTTGCCTCCCTCTGCGCCGCGTGCGACAAGGTCGGCGTCCAGATATGCGAGCAGTCGCCTGTCGAGCACTTTCTCGTGGACGGATCCCGCGTGAAGGGCGTGCGGACCAGGGACGGCGATGTCCCTGGCGGCACCGTTGTGCTCTGCGCGGGAGCATGGTCTTCTCAGATCGGCCAGGCCCTGCAGAAGCTCATGCCGGTTCGCCCCGTCCGAGGACAGATGCTGCTGATGAAGCTCGATCGGCGACCCTTCCGGCGGGTGATCTCGCGGGGTAAGACGTATCTGGTGCCTCGACAGGACGGCCATGTGCTGCTGGGCGCCACCGAAGAGGCGGATGCGGGCTTCGTCATCCGTAACACTCCCAAGGGCATCGCCAGCCTCATTGAGAAAGGCCTGCGGCTCGTGCCCTCCCTTGCTGACGCGCCCTTGGTAGCCACGTGGGCGGGCCTGCGCCCCGGTACGCCCGACGACCTGCCTTACATCGGGGGGGTGCCCGGGTTTGAGGGGTTGATCGCTGCGACCGGGCATTTCCGCTCGGGCTTGAGCTTTGCCCCGTTGACCGCCGAACTCGTGTTTGATGAGATCGCCAAGCGACCGTACGATTTGGACCTCGCCAGCATCCGCCCCGGCCGCTTCGGCTAGTCGCGCCAGGGTTTCTCAGTTTTGGCAACACGACTGCCGCCCCGTTGGACTGATTCTCTTTCGCCGCTATCATGCCCTGCCCCGCAGGCTGGAACGGCGTTTGCAGGGGTAACTCCGCGGCTAACAGGAGCGTGTTTTTGAGGATTCTGACCATCGTCAAGCAGGTGCCGGACTCCAACGCCACCATCAAGGTGTTGGCGGAAGGGAAGGGCATCGACTTCGCCGGGCTTAAGCTGGTTGCCGACCCCTTTGACGAGTTCGGGATCGAGCTGGCCGTGCAGCTTCGCGAGAAGCGGTCCGACGTCTCGGAGATCGTGGCCCTGACGCTGGGCGGGGAGAAAGCTGGGGAAACTCTGCGGATCGCCCTGGCCATGGGTGCGGACGTTGGTGTACACATCTGCGACCCCAAGCTCGAGACCAAGGACGAGTTGTTCAATGCCGCGGTGATTGCAGAAGCCATGAAGAAGGACGCCAAGGGGTTCGACCTGATCCTCTGCGGCAAGCACAACATTGATCTGGACGCGGGCGCGGTCGGGCCGGCGGTGGCGGAGTTTCTTGACCTGCCGCACGTGGGGGCAGTTACGGGGCTGGATGTATCGGCGGACGGAAAGCACTTTACGGCGCGACGCCGGATCGAGGGAGCGGAAGAGGTCGTGGAGTGCGATCTGCCCGCCCTCTTGACCATCGAGAAGGGGCTGGTCGAGCCGCGCTATCCGTCGCTGCCGAACCTGATGAAGGCCAAGAAGAAGCCGGTGACGTTACTGACGGCCGGCGATCTGCCCGGGGTGGCGGAATACGCGGAGACGACCAAGTTTGTGTCTATCTCGGCTCCCCCGCCCAAGCCGGAGTGCAAGTTCATCGAGGGCGAGCCGCCGCAGATGGCCAAGGAACTGGTGCGGCTCCTCCGCGACGAGGCGAAAGTGCTGTAGGCTCTCTCCCTCAAGGGAGAGGGCTTGGGGGGTGAGGATAGAGACGTTCTGTGATTCGACCCTCACCCTGCCCTCTCCCTGCCAGGGAGAGGGATGAAGGGACGCGCAATGACGTCAAACGTTCTGGTTTTCATCGAGCAACGACGCGGCAAGGTGCATCCGGCGTCTTACCAACTGCTGAACCTGGCGACCCAGGTCGCGGCGCAGACCGGCGCTCAGGCCGAGGCCTGCATCGTCGGGGAAGGAGTGGCTTCGCTCGCCGATGCGGTCGCCGCGCAAGGAGCCAAGAAGGTCTACATCGTTGATGACCCGGTGCTGGCTCTGTATCGGGCGATACCCTATACGAAGGCGTTGGTTGCGGCGCTCGACGCCGCCGCTGCAAAGATCCTTCTTGTGCCCACGACGTTTATGGGTCGCGATCTGGCCTCGCGCGTGGCCGCCCGCAAGCGCGCCGCCCTGGCGATCGATTGCACCGAAGTCAGGCAGGACGGAGCCGATCTCATTGCCGTGAAGCCGATGTACGCCGGCAAGTTCAGCGGAACGTTCCGCCTGACCGGCGACCGCTTGCAAGTCGTCACGGTGCGGTCTAATGCCTACTCCGCGGCCGCGCCCCAGACCGGGGCCCGCGCCGACGTCCAGTCCGTGGCGCTCTCGCTCACAGATCGAGATCAACGACTCAAGATCAATGAAGTGACTGCTACGGGATCGGGCGTGAAGGACGTGACCGAAGCGGACATCGTGGTCTCCGGCGGGCGATCGCTGAAGTCGGCAGAGAACTTTAAGATCCTTTATGATCTGGCCGCGGCCCTGGACGGCGCCGTGGGTGCGTCCCGGGCCGCGTGCGACGCCGGCTACCAACCGCATACCCGGCAAGTCGGTCTCACCGGCAAGGTGGTGACCCCTAAACTGTATATCGCCTGCGGCATTGACGGCGCCATTCAGCACCTGGCGGGCATGCGCGGCAGCAAAGTGATCGTGGCCATCAATACCAAGAAGGAAGCCCCGATCTTCAAAGTGGCCACTTATGGCTGCATCGCGGATCTATTCACCCTCGTGCCCCTTCTCACTGAGGAATTCAAGAAGCTCAAGGAACACTAAGGGAATGCAGAATGGTTGACCCACTTCTTCTTCATTCAGCATTCACAATTCCCCATTCGTGATTCGTCATGGGTCCCATCTTCATGGCATTGTTGCTGCTTGCGGGCTGGGGCGCCTTCGCCTATTCCGCCTCGCGACGATGGAAGCTCCTGCGCGTCGGCACGGCGGACAACCGCTTTGATCAGCCGGGGCGGCGAATTCGAGAAACCTTCCGCTATGGCATCGCCCAGCTGCGCATGCGTCGCTACCCGCTCGCTGGAGCGGCACACATGGTCATCTTTCTCGGCTTTGGCGTGCTGCTGCTGCGCTCACTGATCCTCTGGGGCCGTGGCTTCGACGAGTCCTTTAGTTTCTGGCTCTTCGCTCCCGAGCAGTTTCTCGGAAAGGCGTACTCTTTCCTCAAGGACCTCTTCGCCATTCTGGTTATCTTCGGCGCTCTGGTGTTCGTATACTTCCGCGTGGTGCGGCGGCTGGGCCGACTCACACTGAATGCCGAAGGCCTCATCATCCTGGGCATCATCCTGGCCATGATGGTCGCGGACATTCTTTACGACGCAGCGACCATCGCTCGTGCATCCTCCGGTCCCGGCTTCATTCTGTACGAACCAGCGGGGTCGATTGCGGCCGTTCCCCTGGGACTTCTCAGCGACGCTACGCTCGTATTCCTGCGCCACCTTGGTTTCTGGACGCATTCGGCTCTGGTACTCATATTCCTGAATCTTCTTCCCTATTCGAAACACTTCCACATCATCACGGGTGTGCCCAATGTCTATTTCCAGAGCTTGCAGCCGCCCGGGCGGCTCCCGCCCATCGAGGACATCGAAGGAAAACTCGAACGCGAG
Source organism: Phycisphaera mikurensis (assembly GCA_005240095.1). Lineage (GTDB taxonomy): Bacteria > Planctomycetota > Phycisphaerae > UBA1845 > UBA1845 > SBAX01. The sequence continues at coordinate 22,761 of SBAX01000061.1, read as the reverse complement.
GAGACGCTGGGTATCCGCCGCATCGATCAGTTTTCCTGGAAGGCCATTCTGGATTTCTATACCTGCACGGAGTGCGGCCGGTGCAGCGATCATTGCCCGGCGACGAAGACCGGCAAGAAGCTTTCTCCCAAGCATTTCACGCTCGATCTTCGCGACTTCCTGTATAGAAACGCTGACGCCCTCACGGCCGGCGATGGAAACGGCTCCGTTGCCGGAGGGGCAGACGGACGGGAACACCATAAGGACCTGGTCGATGGCGTGATCGACCCCGAGGTCCTCTGGGCCTGCACGACTTGTCGGGCTTGCGAAGAGGAATGTCCGGTCTTCATCAGCTATGTGGACAAGATCGTGGACATGCGGCGGTACCTGGTGCAGGAGCGCAGCGAGTTCCCGCCGCAGTTGCAGTCCGCGTTCCGGGGCATGGAATCCAACGCCAATCCGTGGAGCTTTTCACCCGCCGATCGCGCCAACTGGGCGGACGGAATGGGTATCAGGACCATCGCCGAAAACCCCGACGCTCCGGTGCTGTTCTGGGTCGGTTGCATGCCCTCCTTCGATGAACGGGCCAAGAAGATCACTCAGGCGACGGCCAGGCTGATGCAGCAGGCGGGCGTGGACTTCGCCATCCTCGGGACGGACGAGCAGTGTACGGGAGATCCTGCGCGGCGGGCGGGCAACGAGTTTCTCTATCAGATGTTTGCCAAGGCCAACGTAGAAGTGCTCAACGGAGTCGGCGCGGACAAGAAGACGATTGTCACCTCATGCCCGCACTGCTTCAACACCCTGCTGAATGAATACGGAGATTTCGGCGGCCACTACCGTGTCGTGCACCACAGCACGTTCCTCTCGCAGTTGATCGCCGATGGCAAGCTCCGACCGACCAACCCGCTGTCGAAAAAGGTCGTCTTCCACGACTCGTGTTATCTCGGCCGGTACAATGATGTCTACGACGCCCCGCGGGAGACGCTGGCTGGCATCCCCGGTCTCACCGTCCTGGAGCCCAGGCAGACGCGGGACCGCGGCATGTGCTGCGGAGCCGGCGGAGCGCAGATGTTCAAGGAGGAGGAACCCGGCACGCAGCGGGTCAACATCGAGCGGACGCAGCAGCTGCTGGAGACCAACCCCGAAGTCGTGGCCAGTGCCTGTCCGTTCTGCATGAGAATGCTCACCGACGGGCTGGCCGCCAAGGGGCGCGAGGACATTCCCCAATTGGATATCGCGGAGGTGCTGCTGGAGGCCGTACAAGTGCCCCAGTCGCATGCGGGAGCGTAGAAATGTCCGAGATTGCAAAACGGCTGGAAACGCAAGCCATCCATGCCGGTGAGCCGCGCCCGGCGATCTGCGGCGCGGTCGTAACGCCGGTATTCCAGTCGTCCACCTTCTTCTGCGACGCGGAGAAAGGCTACCACGGCAATCGCTACATTCGCCTCAACAACACCCCCAACCACGAGGTGCTCCACGCCAAGCTGGCCGCGCTCGAGGGCGGGGAAGCCGCTCTGGTGACCAGCAGCGGCATGAGCGCCATCACCACGACGATGCTCACCGTGCTCCGCGCAGGCGATCACCTGCTGGCGCAGAATAATCTCTACGGCGGCACGTACGACTTCGTCACTCACGATCTGGAAAGCTTCGGCATCAGCTACACCTTCATCGATGCCAACCGCCCGGAGACCTGGGCGGCGCATCTGCGCGAGAACACCAGGGCCGTCTACTGCGAGACGATCACCAATCCCCTGATGGAGGTCGGCGACCTGCCGGCGATCGCGCGGTTCGCGCAGCAGCACTCCCTGGTTTCGATGATCGACAACACCTTCGCCTCGCCGGTGAACTTCAACCCCATCCGCCACGGCTTCAACCTGGTGATCCACAGCGGGACCAAGTACCTCAACGGACACAACGACATCGTGGCCGGTGCCATCGTGGGCAAGGCCGATGCCATTGAACGGATCCGCCTCAAGCTCAACCACCTCGGCGGGGCGCTCGATCCGCACGCCTGCTTCCTCTTCAACCGCGGCATCAAGACGCTGGTGGTGCGTATGCGATACCAGAACGAGTCAGTCTTGAAGGTGGCACGTTTCCTCGAGCAACACCCACGCGTAAGCAGGGTGCTCTACCCTGGCCTGGAGAGCCACTCCAACCATCGCCGCGCCCGGGAGCTGTTTGCGGGCTTCGGGGGAATGCTGAGCTTCGAGGTCAAGGGCGGCGGTGAGGCCGCACAACGCTTCATCGAGCGTCTTACGATCCCGCTGGCCGCATGGAGCCTGGGCGGCGTGGAGTCGCTCATCACCCAGCCGTCGCTCACCACCCACGCGGGCCTGAGCCCCGAGCGCCGCCGCGAAATCGGCATCAAAGACGAACTTGTGCGGCTCTCAGTCGGCCTTGAAGCGACAGAAGATTTGATCGCGGACTTGGAGCAGGCGTTACACGCTCAGTAACCCACAACAACGAGGAACGACATGACGATTGCACAACGTATGGCCGAATGGGCCAAGGACCTGCGATACGAAGCCTTACCGCAGAAGACCGTCCATGAGGTCAAGCGGCGGGTGATTGACTCGATCGCCACGACGCTCGGTGCGTACGACTCGCACCCCGCCAAGGTCGTGCGCGAGAAGGCCATGGCGGTGAATGATTCACAGGCCAAAGCCATAGTCTGGGGCACGAAGCACCGCACGCTGCCGGAACTGGCGGCGTTCGCCAACGGAGCCATGGTGCGATACCTGGACTACAACGATACCTACCTGAGTCTGGAACCCGCCCATCCGTCGGACAACATCTCGGCGTGTGCGGCCGTGACGCAGCAGACTGCTAAGAGCGGCAAGGATTTGATCCTCGCAACCGTCCTCGCGTACGAGATTCAATGCCGGCTGTGCGATGCGGCGAGTCTGCGGGCGGGCGGCTGGGACCACGTCACGTACGGGGCGCTGTCGAGCGCCTTGGCCGCGGCGAAGCTTTGGGACCTGAGCGTGGAGCAGATGGAACACGCCCTGGGACTCGCGGGCGTGTGCAACATAGCCACGCGCCAGACGCGAACGGGTCAAATCTCCGATTGGAAGGCCTGTGCCTTCTCCAACGCGGCACGCAACGGAGTCTTCGCCGCCGACTTGGCCCGGAGGGGCCTCACCGGGCCGAACGAAATCTTCGAAGGCCCTAAGGGTCTCATTAAGCAGCTCAACATTCCCGGCGTGCGGAATCTCGTGCTCGGTGAGGCTGGCGACTTCATGATCGACAAGACCTACATCAAGTTCTGGCCCGCGGAGTACCACTCGCAGTCCGCCATCGATGCCTGCCTGCAGCTTCGCCCCAAGCTCAGCGGCAAAACCATTCAGTCCATCCACATGAAGAGTTTCGAGGCCGCCGTCAGCATCATCGGCAGCGAGCCGGAGAAGCTCCGCCCCACCTCTCGCGAAACCGCCGACCACTCGATGTTCTATTGCTGCGCCGCCGCCCTGGTGGATGGCGACGTAACCCTGGCCACCTTCGACGAACACCGCCTCACTGACCCGAAGCTCCTCAGCCTGATGGACAAGACCACGATTGTGGAGGATCCAGAGCTGAACAAGGGCTACCCGCTGGGCATTCCCAACGACATCACCATCACCTGCACGGACGGCACCAACGTCAGCAAGCGCGTGGACTTCCCCCGCGGCCACGCCCGCAACCCCATGACCGACGACGAGGTGGTCGCCAAGTTCCATCGCCTGGCCGCCGGCGTCATACCCGACCCCACCGCCGCCCAGGTTCTCGATAGAGCCTGGAACCTGGACAAGCTCCGCGACCTCAGCGAGCTGTTCGTGTTCGAAGTGCCGGCCACGCCCCGCTGAGGGCAGGCCGGAATCCGGCCCGAAACTTTGCGGTTGAAATCCAGCCCGCCCTGTCTGATAATTGCAAGGGCGACACCGGGCGCGACATCATCGGTGGGGAACGTCGCGAAAGTCCGCACGCCGTGGGGGCTCATGGTAGGATGAAACGATCACCAATCGTGCTCGCGCGCTACGGATTCTTGGCGCTTGGGCTGCTCAGCGTGGCTGGGGCGATGGCGGAGGTCCCCGTCCAGGTTGCTCCCCGCCCGGCGGACCAAGTAGAGCAAGCAGTACTGCCCCGCGCTCGCGAGGCGCTCGCCGTCACGGAGGGCAACCTGGTCCAACTGGACCTGGTCCAGCTCCATGGGTTTCCAATCCGCCTGCCGATCAACATCGCAGATAACAGCTATACCCTGGAACTCAACCCGGTCTCCCTGCGCGCCGCGGGCTACCATCTTCTGGTTCAAGGAGCAGATGGCACGCTCGTGCCCACGCCGTCAAACGATGTGCGTACCTACCGCGGGCGGTTGATCGAGGCCGAGGGGAGCGATGCTGCCGCATCGTGGATCGATGGCGGGCTCCACGCCGTCATGATCCTGCCCTCGGGCGCCTCTTTTGTCCTGGAGCCCATCGCGAGCCGCGTGGCAGGCGCTTCGCATCGCGATCACATGCTCTATCCGAAGACTGCCGCCCTCCCAACGGGGCTGGGCTGCGCGACGCCCGACGAGGCTGCCGCGGGCCCGGATGCCGATGCATCCTCAGGCAGCGCGGCCACCAGTGGACCGGTGTACCTCGCCGATCTGGCGATCGACGCTGATGTCGAATACTACAACTACCACGGCAGCGTGGCGGCCACGGAAAGCTACGTCCACACCATCATCAACACCGTCAACCTGCAATACGAACGTGACCTCAACATCAAACACCTGATCACAACCATCATCGTCCGCACCACCGAGCCGGACCCCTACTCGGCGGACTCCGTCGGAGGACTGATCAACCAGTTCCGCGACCGCTGGAACGCTTCTTACGACTCCATCGTGCGGGACGCAGCCCAGCTTTTCACCGGGAAAGTATTCGAGGGCAGCATCGGTATTGCCTTTACCAACAGCCTCTGCTTCACCGACGCTGCCTATAGTGTCGTACGATCCAACGCGTGCGTGAATTTCGCGTGCAAGACCGACCTCTCCGCACACGAGCTTGGACACGTGTGGAGCGCGAATCACTGCAATTGTCCGGGCTGGACGATGAACCCCACCATCACCTCAGCCAACCGCTTCCACCCCACTGAGGACATCCCCGGCATGATCAGCTTCCGGAACTCGCGCACGTGCCTGTCTTTCGGCGACAAGTGCGACGGCGCCGGCACGGTGGACTGCAACGAGAATGGGGTGACTGACACTTGCGACGTGGCCGCTGGGACATCGGCAGACGTCGACGAAAACGGCACTCCAGACGAGTGCCAACCTCCGCCCGGACCGATGCTCGACGCTGAGAACTTCTCGCGGAATCGAACCCTTGCCGTCCTCGTCCCGCCCGCGGCCACCGTGCCGCCCGGGACGCTCACCGCCCTTCGCCTGCGGGCTGTGGATCTGAGTGGTTTCCCGCAGTACGAAGCGGGATCTTCCTGCACGGACCCGTCCGCCTGCGTGCGCTGGCTCGGCAAGCCGCAACCTGTCGCCGAGTATCAGGCGTCTCCCGGCGGGGACTCCTTCCTGGTGGCGCGTTTGCAGTGCACGCCCTACTATCACGACTGGACCGCGGAGGGCCAGGTGTCCGCCGTGGGAGCGGAGATTATCCCGAGCTCCGTTTACGAGATTGAGAACCTGTCGCCGCGATGCGCAGGCGAAGAGGCCACCTGCCAGATCGTATCGTTCGCCGTGCAGTTCGATACCGGCGTCTTCGGCGACCTGGCCGACACCTTCGATCCGCTGGCCCCCGGAACGCAACCGGATGCCTTGGACGTGTCTGCCCTGGTCAGCAAGTTCAAGGCTCTCCCCGGCGCGCCGAGCAAGGCCTTCGCCTCCCTTCAGCCCAATGTTCCTGACTGGAACAGCGACGTAAACGCATTGGATATCGCCGCCTGCGTCTCCGCCTTTCGCAACGAACCGTACCCTTACAGCGGCCCGTGTCCCTGCCCCTCCACTGTCGCGTGCAACGCCACGCCGTGCTCCACTAACGGAGCCTGCGGCGGCGGATTATGCGTCCGCACCTGCGTGGGCGGCGTGGACGAGGGGCTCCCGTGCAACAACGACAACCATTGTCGAGGCGGGGCCTGCGGAGCGGGCTTCTGCCGCGATCGTTGCGGCCGTTGCAACTCGCCATGACGCGGGCTGCTCCGGCTGGGCGCGCCCCGGCCCTTCGAGTACCCTCCCATCCGCCTTCGTGTGAGGAAGAATCGGATGCCCGGCAGCACCAAGCCGAAGAGCTCATCCCTCTATGACGTTCACCCCGGCGTCGAGTCGATGCAGAACTGGATCGCAACTCTCAAGGAAAAAACCGGACGATCCCTGGAGCAGTGGATCAAGTTCGTCAATACCGAAGGCCCCGCAACCGAGCCGCAGCGCCGCGAGTGGCTCAAGAAAAAGCATGGCCTGGGCACGAACAGTGCGTGGTGGATTGCAGAACGCGCCGAGGGAAAGGGCGGTGACGAAGACACTCCCGAAGGATACCTCGCCGCGGCGGCCAAGTACGTCGAAGCCATGTACGCCGGCGGAAAGGCGGGCTTGCGGCCGATTCATGATCGACTCATCGAGGCCGGGCGAAAACTCGGCAAGGACGTGAAGGTGTGTCCGTGCCAGACGATCGTGCCGCTGTATCGCAACCGCGTGTTCGCCCAGATCAAGCCAGCCACGCGGAGGAGGATTGACTTCGGCCTGGCTCTGGCCAAGGCCAAGGGACGCCTGCCGAGGCGGCTGATCGATACCGGCGGACTGGCCAAGAAGGATCGGATCACCCACTGCTTTCAGCTCGCCTCGATCGTGGACATCGACGATGACGTGCGTCATTGGCTCACAGTCGCCTATGATCTGGATGCCTGATCGCTGGACCTTAGGGGAGGGAGGCTCCCGCTGAGCCGCGGAGGTGGAGACGAACCGAGTAGCAGGTACATCGCAAGAAGGGAGCAACCATGATTCGCTTTGACGATGTTCAGACCTACATGCGGGAGCAGCGTATCGACGCGTGGCTGCTGTACGACTTCCGCGGAAACAACTCGATCTTTGCCCAGGTCCTCCCCGGCAAGCGATGGACCACGCGACGAGCCATCCTGCTGATCCCGGCGAGCGCCGACCCCATCCTGCTCTGCCACGGCATCGATCATCACCAGTTCGACACCATTGACCTTCCCCGGGAGTCCTTTCTTTCCTGGCGCGATCTGCACGCCTGGTTGACCAAGAACCTTGCAGGCCTTCACCGCGTGGCCATGGAGTACGCCCCCGGCGGGGCCCTGCCCGTCGTGTCCATCGTGGACGCCGGCACAGTGGAGCTGATTCGCTCCCTGGGCTGCGAAGTCGTCTCCTCCGCGAACCTGATCCAGGTGTGCGTGGCGAAATGGCCCGAAGAGGCGGTGGCCGCCCACCGGCTGGCCTCCACGCAGGTCGACGGCATTAAGGACGAAGCCTTCGATCTGATCCGCGAAAGGACGGCGAGCGGCGATCAGTTTCACGAACACGAAGTGCAGCAGTTCATTCAGCGACGTTTCAAGGATATGGGGCTCGAGGCCAGCGAGGCCCCCATCGTCGCCGTCAACGCTCACAGCGGCGATCCGCACTATGAGCCGTCGGCAAACAATCCTACGCCGATCCGGCGGGGGGACTGGGTGCTCATCGACTTGTGGGCCCGCAGGTCCCAGGATCCCAGCGTGTTTTCCGACATCACCTGGGTCGGCTACGTTGGACCCTCCGTGCCGACCAAGCAGGCGGAGGTCTTTCAGGTGGTGCGCGCCGCTCGCGACCGCGTCGTGGAGCGCGCCGTGGCGGCCTGGAAGCACAACGAGCGAATCCAGGGCTGGCAACTGGACGAAGTCGCCCGGGCAGTGATCATCGACGCCGGGTACAGCCGCTACATCCGCCATCGCACCGGCCACAGCCTCAGCCCCGGGCCGGTGGTCCACGGCGTGGGCTTCAACCTCGACAACCTGGAAACCCACGACACCCGCGAGATGCTCGCCGGCCTGGGCTTTACTGTAGAACCCGGCATCTACCTGCCCGAGTTCGGCGTGCGCCTGGAGATCAACGTTTACGTGGATCCTAAGATCGGGCCCACCATCACCTCAGGCGTGCAGGAGGAAGTCGTTCTCCTAGGTTGAACGGAGACAGCAGACGCACACAGGGTCTGCGGAGGTTACAGGATGAAGGGTAAGGGAAAGTCCGACAAGATCGGCGGGATCGGCGATGCCGCAGTGGAGGCGGCCACGGGCAAGACGTAGAAGGAGTGGCTCTCGCTGCTCGACAAGGCCGGAGCGCGGAAATTGAACCACAGACAAATCGTAGGCATTGTGAGCGGTATCCCGGGCGTGGGGCCCTGGTGGCAACAGATGGTCACCGTCGGGTATGAGCAGGCCAGGGGGCTGCGGCAAAAGCACGAAAAACCGGACGGCTTCCAGATCAGCCGCAGCAAGACCATTGCCGCCCCGGTCGCCGACGCCTTTCGCGCCCTTCGCGACGCCAAGCTCCGTGCGCAATGGCTGCCGGGCGGCAAGACCCGTATTCGCAAGGCCACAGCAAGCAAGTCCATCCGAGCGGCCTGGGATCGCGACGGCAGCGCCACGGCCATCGAAGTGTCGTTTCTTCGCAAGGGCCCAGGCAAGACGCAGGTGACCGTTCAGCACAGCAAGCTGCCCGGCGCTGCCGAGGCGGCGAGAATGAAAACCTATTGGGGCAAGAACCTCGACCGGCTCCAGGCGATGCTCGAGGAGTAGCCGAGGCCTTAACGCCGCAGTTGGAGAACGACAAACCATGAATATGTTGTTCGGAATTCTGCTGGCCGCTGTTCCCGTTGGCGGAATCGCCCTCAAGTGCGCCTACTGCTGAGGGCACCCCGTTGACGTGCTCGGTACGAGCATGGTGCTGCTGGGCGCCCCCGCCTTCTTGTTCTGGTCATTCCGCACCAAGAAACGGAAATGACTTGCGCCGTGCCCCGGTGACCACTTCCGCCCGCTCGCCCAAAAAAACGAGCAGCGGGTCCGCGGAGTTTCGTCCGCGACCCGCTGCCGTATCCGGTTTTCAGGCAGCCCCCCCTTGCCGCCCGATCACCTCGAGGCTTTTGTGCCGGTGTCGCCCTAGCCGAGCAGGGCCAGAATCTGCGAGGCCTGCTGATTGACGATTCCCAGGAGCGAAACGCCGGCCTGAACCAGCACCGACTCGCGATTCAGGTTGGAGGTGGCCAGCGCGTAGTCGGTGTCGCCGATGGCGCTGGTGGCCTGGGTCAGACCGTTCTGGGCCGCCTTGAGGGCGTTGATCGAGCTGCCCACCTGATACTTCTGGAACCCGCCGAGGCGCCCGCGGATGCCCACCACGTCGGTGATGGCTTCACGAACTGCGGTGAGCGCGCCGGACGTGTCCGTCTTGAGCTGCTTGGTGCCGCCGCTCTTCAGCTCGCTGAGCTTGGCGGCGCCGTTGCTGCCGCCGAGGTTGTACGTGGCCAGCGAGTCGATGCCGATGGTCTGCCGCGTGCTGGCCGTGGTTCCAAGCTGGAACGTCGCCCCGCCGGACGCACGAACCGTAAACGAAGTGGACGTCGTGCCTCCGGTGTTGCCCTTGCCGAAGTCTTCGCTGACCGTGAACTGCAGGTTCAGTCCGCTGTTGGTGCTGTAGTAAACGTCCAGGCCGTCTGAGGAGGCCGTCTGCCCGTTGATGGTGATTCCCACATCTTTTCCGGTCAGCTTGGCGATGTTCTGCATGTCATTGGTGGTGTTGCTGTCCGACGTGGCCAGGCCGTAGTTGACGTTGATCTTCCCTCCGGAAAGCACGTCGACGCTGACAAACGCGTCGGCCCCGTATTGGGTGGCGTTGAGCTTGATATTGGTGGCGTTCTGGATGGCGGACACGCCGGTTTGACTCTTGACCGCGTTGATCGCCGCGACCATCTGGGTCTGGGTCAGGCCGCTGGCCAGGGACACGTTGGCCGTCCCCAGAGCCCCCTTGATGGCCAGGGAGGTGGTACCCGATGTCCGAGCCGTTGCCCCAGCAAACGCGAAGGCGGCCGAGGCCACCGTCGCGGAAGAGACCCGCGTCACCGTCACCGAGGTATCGGTCGTGTCCTGGCTGCGGGCAAAGACGCGGAGGTTGCTCAGGTAGGTGTTGCCCGAAGCTCCGCTGGTATCGATAGCCATGCTGCCGTCCAGCAGCCGCTTGCCGTTGAAGTTCGTGGTGCTGACAATCCGGTCGATCGCCGCCAAGGCGTTGTCGATCTGCGACTGGTTCGCGGCGATCTCCGAATCCGTGATGTTCGTCTTGCTCGTGGTGGAGACGATCAGCGATTCAATGTCGCTCAGCAGCGTGCTGATCTCCCCGATGGACGAGTCCGCCACGGTGAGCATCGCGTCCGTCCGCTGGTTGTTGACCAGGGTGGCATTCACCGCGGTAAGCTCCGCCTCCAGGGAGGACAGGGCGATCATCCCCGCCGGGTCGTCTTTCCCGGTGTTGATCCGCTTGCCTGTGGTGAGCTGCTTGAAGGTGTTGGATTGCAACTGAGTATTCTTGTTCAGAATATTCAGCAGCGCCATCGTGTTGGTGTTCGTGACGGTCAGTGCCATGTTTCACCCCGTTGTTGACACACCGGCGCACTGCGCCGGCGCCAGGAAGCCACTGGTACTCGCCGCAACGGTAGGATATAAAAAAATGAGGAGCAAACCGGTGAGCAGCCTCGGCAAAGAAAATCGGCGTTGGAACTCCGCAAGTCGGTTTGCAAGTCAAGTTTTTTCCGTGAGCGAATACGTCCGCATTTCAGTGGGGGCAACTTATGGGTGGCGAAGCAAACAATGCGTGCTGACGCTTCAAGCGGCGCGAGCCTTCCCACTGCGGCTATCTCCCTATGCTTGAGCGCATGGATGACACCATCGTGGCCGTGTCCTCGGCGCCGGGAAACGCGCCCGTCGGCGTCGTGCGGCTTAGCGGACCCAACGCCCTGCTCATTGCGAGTCAGCTCTGCCCATCGCAAGAAGGAAAACTGACGAACGTCCGCGGCCACCGCCGTTTGCAGGCGGAGGTTTGTCCGGCTCCGCAGGTGCGCCTCCCCGCGGTCCTATACCTCTTTCGCGCTCCTCACAGCTACACGCGGCAGGACCTGGTCGAGATCCATACTGTCGGCTCGCTGCCGGTGCTGGATTGGATTCGGCAAGCCGCGATGTCCCGGGGCGCCGTGGCCGCCCGGCCCGGGGAGTTCACCGCCCGGGCGTTTCTGAATGGCGCCATGAACCTCGCCGAAGCGGAGGGCGTGGCGGCCGTGATTCGGGCCCAGACGGATCTGCAGCTTCGCGCCTCCCGTCGGATGATCGAGGGGGCCCTTCACCAGCGCGTGGAGGCGGCGCGGGATGCTCTGGCCGAACTGCTCGCCCTCGTCGAGGCCGACATCGACTTCGCGGAAGAACCCATCGAGTTCATCACTCCGGCCGATCTCCGCCAGCGCCTCGGTGTCATCGCTTCTCAACTCGACGAGTTGCTCACTGGCGGACCCACAAGAGAACAGCTCGACGCCCTGCCGCGCATCCTGCTGTTGGGCGCCCCCAATGCCGGGAAGAGTTCGCTGATGAACGCTCTCACCGGCATTCCCCGTGCCTTGTGCGCACCCGTACCAGGAACGACGCGCGACATCCTCTCCGCGCCGCTGCGACTGGGCCGCGGCGAGGCTGTTCTCCTCGACGCAGCGGGCGTTGACGAATCATCTGACGAGGTCATCGCGCAGGCCCGGACCATGGCTCTGGCGACCGCCCAGCGCGTGGACCTGGTGTGCCTCGTGGTGGATGTGACGCGGATCGGGGACGACCGCGTCCTGGCTGCGGCCGCTACGCTCAACCTGCCTTATGTCGTGGTCGCCGCAAACAAGTGCGATCTGATTCCGCCGGAAACGCTGCCCTCGATGATTGAGCACTTAGTAGGAATGAAGCTCGGACATGTCTGCGCGGTCAGCGCCCTTCAGCACACGGGATTGGACGACCTTCACCGCGCGTTCCTTGACGGGATTGGCCGCACGCCGGGCAGCGTTCTTAGCGAGGCCATCCTCCTCAGCGAGCGCCAGCAGTCCACCATCCGCGACGCCCGCGATGCCCTCCAACGCGCCGCTGACATCGCCGCAAGCGCCGCGGAGACCATCGACTGCGCCGACATTTTGGCCTTCGAACTCCGCGAGGCCCTCGACGCCCTCGCCGCCGTCACCGGCGCCGTCACCACCGAAGACCTCCTCGCTCGCGTCTTCGCCAACTTCTGCATCGGGAAGTGAGCCGCGTGCAGGAGCAGGTCGCTTCAGCGACCTTCCCCGCCGAAGGCGGTTTTAGGCCAGCCGTCCTACGGCTGGTCGAGGAAACAGCGAATCCTCCGCGCAGCCCGTTTCAACGGGCTTCCCGGACTAGCTGCGAAAAGCCCGTCGAAACGGACTGAGTCAAGAACACGTTACGCGCCGTGGGACCAGTTCTCAAAGGACTGGCCTAAGGAACGGCCCAAGCCCCGTGAACGGGGCTCCCACTTGGCTCACACGTTTATCCGAACCGCACGCAGAAGATCGGCGGCAGGTGGGCGCTGACGAGAGACCAAGCGTCGCCCTGGTTATCGCTGGTCCACAGCGAGCCCGTCGTGCTGCCAAAGACCAGGCGGTTGCCGGATTCGTCCACGTCCAGGGCATGCCGGAAAGTCAGGTCGTAGGCGTGCTCCTGCGGCAGCCCCGTGCGGAGCACCTCGAAGCTCTTGCCGCCATCACGGGTCCGGGCAACAACGACCTTGCCGTCCACGGGGATACGCACCTCATCCTTGACCGCGGGCACCAGCCAGGCGGTGTCGGGCTTCTGGGGATGCACGGCCACCGCAAAGCCAAAGACCGACGGCCGGGCCGCGGGCACGTCGTGCCACGTCCTCGCACCATCTGTACTGCGAAACACGCCGTTATGGTGTTGGACCCACATGGCGTCCGGATTCGCCGGGCACTGCACGAGCCGGTGCGGGTCCTGAATGTGCTGTGTATATTTCTGCTCCGGCGGCATGTACTCCGCATACATGCCCTGTGAGCTGACCTGCCAGGTCTCGCCGCGGTCGCGCGTCGTCCAGACGCCTGCGCAGGAGATGCCCACGGTCACATGCCGCGAGTCCCGGGGATCGACGCAGATGGAGTGAATGCCCGGCCAGTCCAGCCCGCCGCCGAACCACTCCCTTCGCAACGGCTCATCCCAGAGTGGGCGAATCAAGTGCCACGACATCCCGCGATCGTTCGAGCGAAACAGCCCGCCGGGTGCCGTGCCGCACCAGATGGTCTCGGGCTCGTCCTTGCCCCCTGCTTCCAACGACCAGATCAGCTCCAGGCTCCAGGGAATGACGATCCCGCGGTAGGGCTCGCGTATCTCGGGCACATCGTCGGGCTTGGGGGGATAGGCCGGGACGGTGGCCTCCTCCCAGTTCTTGCCGCGATCGTTCGAGCGATGGAACTTGCTGCCGAAATGCCCGTGGCCCACGGCCGCGTAAACCCAGCCGTCGCGCCGGTCGGGAAGCAGCATCGGTACCTGCACGCCCAGAAAATCAGCTTGGGCGATCCTCCACGGCGCACCGCCTTTGGCTCGCTCCAAGGTGAACAGACCTTTACGCGTTCCGATGAAGATTCGATCACTCATGCTCTACCCTCACCCTGGCCCCCTCCCTGCAAGGGAGAGGGGAGTCCGTGGTGTGGCATGGCCAAGCGAAGCGCCGCCATGCCGGGAGCCCTCCGGGAGGGCGAGGCTCTTGCCGAGCCGCGGCTCGCCGGGAGGCTCGCCCTCCCGCACCCGTCTACCCGCCCGACAATGCCTGCATCACGTACACCTCCGCGCCGTCGCTGACGCGGTCGGTGAGCTTCACTCGGTCGCGCACGGTCTCGCCGTTCACGAAAACGATCATGTGGCGTCGCAATCCGCCCTGGTCGTCGAGCACGTAGCCGCGCGCCTTCTGATTCGCGGCGAAGACCTCGTCGAGAACCTGTCGCACCGTGTCCCCGCGCACCTCGGTTGAGGGACAGGCGCAATGCCGTTGGATGTTTTCGGTGAAGTTCACCCGAACCATGTTCGGATTCCTCTGCTGGCCCGACGCCACGATATGCACCTGGCCAAGGATCGTCAACGACCCGGCTTGATGGTATAAGATCAGCGCGAGGATGGACCGGTCGAAAGTTGTCCGCAGGCGACTCAAGCGCGAGAAAGGAGCCCATGCCCATGAACAAGAGGATTGCGAGATGCTTTGTTCCTCTGACGCTGGTTGTTCTCGCCGCGGCTTTCGTGGCTGCAGGCGGGGAGGAAACGAGGAAGACAACGCCGGCGCCGAGCGCCAAGCTCGCGGAGATCTCGTGGATGGCGGGGACGTGGAAGGCGGACGTGAGCGGCGATCAACTGGATGAGTACTGGTCACCGCCCTCGGGCGACTCCATGTTCGGGGCCTTCCGCTGGATGAAAGGCGGCAAGCCCTGGATGTACGAGATCCTGATGATCGCCGAGGAGGGCAACGACGTGGTGCTGCGGCTGAAGCACTTCGATCACAAGCTCGTCGGCTGGGAGGAGAAGGCCGAGTCCGTCGCCTTCCGCCTGGTGGGGCACGACGCTCAGACGGCGGAGTTCGAACGCATCGAATCCGAGGAGCGTACGAAACTCACTTATCGCAAGCCCTCGCCCGACGAGTTCATCGTTGAGCTCGAGCACACGACCAAGGAAGGGATGAAGAAAGATGAGTTTCGCTTCCGGCGTGCCAACAGCTAACGCCCCTGGCACGGATTGGGACCTCGGGCGCACGCCGCCGGATCGCACTGCCGCGGAATTGAGCGGCGATAGCGCCGAACATCTCGCCTGGGCCAAGGCCTATCGGGAGCGAATCGTCGAGGCACGGGCTCCGCGGACAGTCAGCAACACGCTCGTACCCTACAACCACATGATGATGCATCTCGACGCGGCCTCCGCCGAGGCCGCGCTGTTCTCCCGCGTTCACCCCGACGCCGGCGTCCGCACCGCCGCCGAGGAATCGGAGCAGGCCGTCGCCAAATACCTCACCGAGCTTAGCCTCGATCGCCAGCTCTACGAAGCCTTTCGAAGGCTGGAGGTCGCCCACGAGGGTCCCGACACGAAGTTCTTCGTCGAAAAACGCCTCCGCGACTTCCGCCGCGCCGGCGTAGATGAGCCCGACGATGTTCGTCAGCGCATCGCCGCCATCAACGACGAGATCGTCAAGCTCGGCCAGGAATTCGCCCGCAACATCCGCGAGGACGAACGTGAGATCGCCCTTGACTCCGCGAATCAGCTGGAGGGATTACCGGCGGATTGGATCGACAAGCATCGCCCCGCCGCGGACGGAAGAATCCGCGTCAGCACCCGCACGCCGGACTACGTGCCCTTTGCCACGTACGCCCGAAGCGCTGAGGCCCGCCGCCGCCTCTACCGCGAGCACAAGGATCGCGGCTATCCCAAGAACCTGAGCGTGCTCCAGGAAATCCTCAAGAAAAGACACGAGCTGGCCAATCTTCTGGGCTACCCGACGTGGGCCGAGTACATCACCGAGGACAAGATGATCGCCTCGAGCGCCAATGCCCAGTCCTTCATCGACAAGATCGCGGCAATCAGCGCCAGCCCCGCGCAACGCGACTATGCCCAGCTTCTCGAACGAAAGTGCAAGGACGATCCCTCCGCTACGAAGGTCGAAGACTGGGAGAAGGCCTACTACGAACAACGCGTCAAGGCCGAAGAGTATGCCTTCGACGCCCAGGAGGCCCGGCCGTACTTCAACTTCCCCGACGTCCAGCGCGGACTGTTCGATCTGACCAGCAAACTGTTCGGCGTGTCCTATCGAGAAGTTGAGGGCCTCAGGCTATGGCACCTCGACGTGACGGCCTGGGATGTCTACGAGGGATCGACACACATCGCCCGCTTCTATCTCGACATGTTCCCCCGGACCGACAAGTACGGGCACGCGGCCCAGTTCGACTATCGCGCCGGCATCGCCGGCGACCGGCTACCCCAGGCCGTGCTCGTCTGCAACTTCCCCAATCCCAAGGACAGCCCCGACGGCGTGGCGCTTATGGAGCACAGCGACGTCACCACTTTCTTCCACGAGTTCGGCCACCTGCTCCACTACCTCTTCGCCGGGCGCCAGCGCTGGATCGGCAACAGCGGCATCAGCACAGAATGGGATTTCGTGGAGGCGCCCTCGCAGATCCTGGAGGAATGGTGCTACGACCTTGAGGCTCTGCGTTCCTTCGCCCGGCATTATCAAACCGGTAAGGCTATTCCCGCCGAGATGGTGGAAAAGCTCGGCCGCGCCCGCGACTTCGGCAAAGGCCTCCAGGCCGCCCACCAGATGTTCTATGCGGCCGTCTCCCTCAACTACTACAACCGCGACCCGTCGTCGCTGGACACAACCGCGCTCATGATCGCGCTGCAGGACAAGTACAGCCTCTTTGACTATGTCGAGGATACCCACTTCCAGTGCAACTTCGGTCACCTGGACGGCTATTCTGCGATCTACTATACCTACATGTGGTCCCTGGTCATCGCCAAGGACCTGCTCAGCAAGTTCGAGCAGGAGGGCATGCTCAACTCCGCGACCGCCCGCCGCTATCGCGAAGCCATCCTCGACCCCGGCGGCTCCAAGAAAGCCGAAGACCTCGTCCGCGATTTCCTCGGCAGGCCGTACTCCTTCGACGCCTTCCAGAACTGGCTTAACCGTTAGGCGCGAGCCGCGGGCTTCAAGCCCGCGCGGACGCTGCGATGCAGCGGAGCAATCGGTAACGCGACCGTAAGGAAGCAGGCTTGATCGCCAGACACGTCGTACTGCTCCGCAGAGCAAGGCTCGCGCCGAGCAGTTCTCTCTCTCCCTCGCAGGGAGAGGGCTGGGGTGAGGGCCAAGGCCTTCCTCTGCCCTTCATCCCTTGTACGTCTGCACTCGCCCCCACAGCTCATTGGTGCCCCACAGGCCACTGCGCAGACACTCGAGCTGCACGATCTGACTGTGGTCCACGAAGAGATTGACTTCCGGGCCGAAGTTGCGGATGTACCAACTGAAGACCGCGGGATCGGCGGCCTCGAACATGACCTTCTCGAGTCCCAATGACCCGGCCACCTTCGCAGGAACGTCGGTGCGCCATTGCCGGACACTCTCGGTGATGCCTTCGGACTCGATCATGATGATCTCCGCCCCGGCATCGAGGAGGCGTTTGGCCTGCTGGATCATCCAGCCCGGATCGCCGGTCCCCGTGGCTTCCAGCGTCTCGGCGCTACTTGCCCCGCCGGCGCCGAATTGAATCCCCACCTCCGGTTTGGGCTTAAGCCCCGCGCTGCGCACCTTCTCTACCAGCCGTACCCAGTCATCGAGCGGGACGGTGATAAAGCCGCTTGAGATTTCGACAATGTCGAAGCCGAGGGCCTTGCATTCCGCCAGATACTCATCGACGGCCACCGCGCCCCAGGTCAGCACCCGCTCGATAAAGCCTCCCGTGGACACCTGTACCTGGTGGTGGTGGGCCAAGTCGATGAGCTCTTTGACCGCCGGTCGCGGCATGAGGGCAAACGATCCCCCCGCGTACTTCAGCGAGTCGACGTACGCCCCCATGGTCTCCAACACGTCGGAAAGATAGCGCTTCCCCATGGGCGTGTAATACGGCCCGCGAATCTCCGTCAGCCCCCGCGTGCGCGGCTTCTCCTCCCGCCGATTGACCGGCAAGAACGAAAACGCGCGATGGGCCTCACGAGCCATGGTCGTTCTCCGAACATTCTATGCATCCTGTAGGCCACTGGCATCCTCGGCGCCCCTCGCAAGGCACTCGTGCCAGCCCTGCAATCGGATTACGGTTCGTGAAGGTGTGCTCGCTAGGCGTCCATCGATCCACACGAGCCTCGGCTTTGTCTATAATCGCCACTCGTGCGCCGGCTCGGACACTCCTATCTCGACGACCTCCCGGAAGTCGCTCTGTTTCCGAGTGCCGAACAGCGCGACGCTGCGATACGGCGCTTTGAAAAGCACCAGAGGCGGCGTCAGCTGCGGCTCATCATGACGTTGGGAGTTACACTCTGCGCGGCTGTCGCCTTCGTCACCTACGTCCTTTGTTCCACAATTCACGGTATCCCCCGTGGATGGCGAGCCACGATCCAGGGCGCCGCAACGGGGCTGGCCATGGGCCTTATGATCCGATGGGCCATGTATCGCTGGGCGCCCCGGTTTCTCCGCGACGAGTTAATCAAATGTGGGGTTCCGGTGTGTGTAAGCTGCGGCTACTGTCTTCGAGGAGTTACAGGTCGGCGCTGCCCTGAATGCGGAACCACGATCAGCTCCGCTGTGCGCCAACTGATCGGCGACGAGAACGGTGTCGGAGGGCCAACTCAGGGATTGGATTCCAACCCTGCGGATCATGCCGCATAGAGAAGTCGGCGTGTCTCATTCACGCCGCGAAGGAAGTACGGGTTGCGGATCGCCTTTGGCGTCACCAGGTCGACCCTGCGACCAAAGAGCGTGGCAAGTTCCGCAAGCAATCCAAAGTAGGCGTCGGCGAGCGGTCCCGGCTCGAGCGGCTTGAACTCAACCAGAAAGTCTACGTCGCTCGTGGCAGGATCGAACCCACCATCGGCTGCAGATCCGAAGACCTCCAACCGGGCGACGTGGAATCGGTGGCATAAGCCCTCGATGGCTGCCAGATTGTCATGGACCAGCGGAATCATTGCTGGATTCTACGGGCGGGTTTCGACCGGACAAGGTCCCGAGCACAAGTGACTTTGCCGTCCAGCCGAGCCTTGCCTAGAATCGTCTCACTATGGGCGGAGGCGCCAAGACCGTCTATCTCGAGACCATGGGCTGCCAGATGAACGTACTCGACAGCGAGCTCGTCTTAGGCCAGCTCCGCGCCCTGGGCTATGAGCCCACGCCAAAGATGACCACCGCCGACGTGGTGCTCATCAACACCTGCTCGGTGCGGGATCACGCCGAGCAGAAGGTGCTTTCGCGCCTCGGGGCCCTCAAGAAGCCCAAGCAGAAAAAGCCCGAGATGGTCATCGGGGTCATCGGCTGCATGGCGGAGCGCGACCCCGACGGCATTTTCGACAAGATGCCCCATGTGGACCTGGTCTGTGGCCCAGGCGAACTCAACAAGGTCCCCGCGCTCATCGACGAGGTCCGCGGCCGCCGCACCCGCGCCATCGCCCTGGCCCAATCGCTTTCCCGCAAGAGCACCCCGCTCCAGCGGGCCCTGGAATTCGACTCCGTGGAGGCCCTGGATCTGGCCCGAACGCCGGGGCCCGATCAGAACGTGCTCCAGTCCTACATCCGCGTGCAGCGCGGCTGCGACAAGTTCTGCACCTTTTGCGTGGTCCCCTTTACCCGCGGCCCGGAGCGTAGCCGCCCCGCCGCCCAGATCGTGGCCGAGGCTCACATGCTCGCCGACCGAGGCGCCCGCGAGATCACCCTCCTCGGCCAGACCGTCAACAGCTACGTTCAGCAGGAAAACGGCCGTACGGTACGCTTCGCCGAACTCCTCGAACGGGTGGGCGCGGTGTCCGGAATCGAGCGCCTCCGCTTCGTCACCAGCTATCCCGGGGATTTCACCGACGACATCCTCTACGCCATGCGCGACATCCCCCAGGT
The DNA here is from genome assembly GCA_005240095.1 of Phycisphaera mikurensis. GTDB lineage: Bacteria > Planctomycetota > Phycisphaerae > UBA1845 > UBA1845 > SBAX01. Next base: position 3,173 of record SBAX01000061.1, on the reverse strand, counting down.
GTGTGAATACCTGCACATCCCCGCCCAAAGCGGCAGCGACCCGGTCCTCAAACGCATGCGGCGGCAGTACTCCGTCAGTCAGTACGTCGAGCTCATCGACCACGCCCGGCAGATCGTGCCCGGAATCGCGATCGCCAGCGACTTCATCGTGGGCTTCTGCGGAGAAACCGAGGAAGATCATCAGCGCACAATGGAGTTGATCGAGCGCTGCCGCTTCAAGAACATCTTCGTGTTCAAGTATTCCCCGCGCCCGGGCACGGTGGCCGACAAGCGCGACGCCGACGATGTTCCGGAGCAGGTCAAGCGTCGCCGCAATCTGGAGCTATTGAAACTACAGGAGCGGATTTCCCAGCCGGCCAATCAGGCCCTGGTGGGATCGACCGTCGAAGTGCTCATCGAGGGCTTCAGCAAGGCCGCTCTCAAGGCCCAGGAGGCCGAGCAGTCCCGCGGCGAGGAAGTGGGCTGGCGCCGCTCGGATCAGCTCGTCGGCCGCACGCGCAGTGATCAGATTGTTGTCTTCTCTGGCGAGCAGAAGCACATCGGCGCCCTTGCCGACGTGCGCATCGTCGACGCCACCGCGCTTACCCTCCATGGCGAGCTCATCCGCATGCGCGATTTCGCGCCGGCGTCAAGAGCGCCCCGCGATCGCTCCCTGCCCATTCTCGGCGCCGCCTGACAAAGTTCCCCCGCCGACCTCTTGCATCGCAACATCGGTTCGGCTAGAAAAGTGCCGACATGACCACGACTGCGCAGTCAACCCAGACCCCGCAGACGCGGCCCGCGCCGCAACCGACGCAGCGGCCGGCTCGTCCGCCGCAGTATCACGTGGTCCTTCTCGACGACAACGATCACACCTACGACTACGTCATCGAGATGTTGCGTAAACTTTTCGGCACCCCGCCGGAAAGTGCCTTCACGCTTGCCCACGAGGTGGACAGCACCGGGCGGGTCATCGTGGACACCACCACCCTCGAACGCGCCGAGCTCAAGCGCGACCAGATCCACTCCTTCGGCCGCGACTGGCGCGTTCCCCGCTGCCAGGGCAGCATGACCTGCCTCGTCGAACCCGCCCCCGTCTAGCATCACGCGTAGGGAACATGGGGAGGGCGAGGCTCCTGCCGAGCCGACGCCTTGAACTACGGCACGGTCAGTTCAACGGTGTGCACTCGTGGACCGTCGTTCAGTTCCTGGAGGATCAGCCGCACGTGCCGGCCGATCAGATTCGCGGCCTCGGCGAAGCGGTATTCCACGCTCTGCGATTCACCCGGGCCCAGATTAGCGAACGGTCGATACTGCCGCTCGCGGCCGGGAACCCGCGCCGATCCCCGGAAGCTCAGCACGGATGAGGACCGATTGCTCACCACGTGCCGCAGTACCAGATCATCCCCCTCAATGACCGCCGTCCCCCACGCATCCACGTCCGCAATGCCCAGCTCCGCAAAGACCGGAACCTCCACGTACTGCTTCTGCGGCCCCACCCGCAGCTTGGCTACGAAATGTTTTCGACCGGCCGGTTCGTTGTGCGGATAGCGCACCCGGAGGTCGATTCGCTCCGTCCTTCCTGCGGCGACCTGGAAATCGAAGCTGCGCGGCGTGATCTCAACGGACGGCGGACCCTGCAACGTGCCTTCGCCCCTCCAACCCTCGGCCCCCCCGTGCAGCTCCAGACCGTGCCGGACGATCTCCTGCCCGGCCTCCAGGTGGCCGGGCGTCAGGGAGACGGAAGCTACAAAGTTCACGATCTCTCCATCTACCCCTTCCACGAACAACGGCATGGATGACAGCCGAACCGCCGACCGTCCGAGACTGTCTGTCTCCAATGCCACCGGCCGCCCCCAAAGATCGATTGCACCTCGCGCCTGCCCGCCGGGCACGCTGTGCACTCGCCCCCCGACCTCAGCAAGGTCATCCCACATCACCAGCATGGTGCGGTCCGTCGCGTGGAACGCCAGACAATGAACTCCATCGGCCGGATACAAGCGCACACCCGGCGCCGCATCCCCCAGCACATCGGCGATCGTGCGCAGCAGAACGAATTCCTCATCCGGCTCCACGACCTCGTCACCCTCCGACGACCTCAAGTGCCACGCCTGTGGCACCCAGACGGTATCCAGCCCGGCGTGCCGCGCCGAAATCACCCGCCGCGCGAACTCCGCGAGCCGCGCGTCTCGCCGATACTCGGGCCCCAGCGATGCAACGTACGCCGCCACCTGCACATACCCCTTCGCCCGCAACTCCCCCACCGCCCCCGGGAGCGATTCTAAGTCCGCCTCGGCGCCGATCTCGAGGACGAGTTGTTCCCCGGGCTGCTTCGTCCGGTCCTGGGCCTCCTGCAGGGAAGCCACCGTGGCCACGCGGGGAGTAGTGATAAACTGACCCAGCGTCGTCCGCACGTTCGCCACAGCCTTCGCCAGGTCATCGTGCGATGTTTCGTTTCGCTCAGCGTCGCCGCCGATCTGCCACCAACGGAACACGCCGGCGAACGGCGCCGCCACAGCCGCCAGCTCCTCGCGCCATCCACTCGCGTCGTCGCTGAGCCAGTTCACGATCGAACGCGCCCGCTGCGCACCCGACTCTCCCCCCGATACCGGCGGGTCGTCCAACGCCGCGGTGACCAGGAAACCGCGACGGTTAAGTTCCTGCAGGAATTCCGCGCTAACTGTCTCCCCCTGTGCCGCCCGCCGCCAGAGGGGCACCTTCACCGCCCGCATCCCCTGCCGCTCCAGGAGCGCCACCTGCACCCCCGAATCGCTGACCGACCGATCCACCACGACGCCGAAGGAGCGAGGAGCAGGGACATGCTGGCCGGCGGTCTCACCGAGCAACGCCAAATCGAGCGTCCGTGTAGCGATCACCGAGCCATCGGCCATAACCTCGAGCCGTGCGTGGTACAGCCCTGCGCCCAGGGACGCCATGTTGAGGCGTTCGACCACCGCCCCTTCCGTCTTTTCCACTGCGAACCTGTGTTCCAGGGCCGTTCGACCGCTTGCGTCTTCAAGCAGTATGCGGCCCGTAAGAGATCCGCCGTCGGGATCCATCAGCACGGCTTGCAGTTCGCGATGGTCGCCCGGACCAAAGACATTCCCCGTTGCGGCGCCGCGGAGCTCGGCGAAGGGCAACCGGTAGATAGTGAGATCATCAAACGATGCGCCGCCTTCTACATCGTTCCGCAG
>SBAX01000015.1 GCA_005240095.1 Phycisphaera mikurensis | reverse complement strand
GTGCCGGCTTGGCCGCCTGAAGCCACGACCACGGCGCCGCAGACGGATGGTGAGCAGCCGCGCAGACTGATCGGCCCGTTGATAACCACCGGGCCACTCGCCGCCAGCGCAAGCGGCGCGGTACCGTAGGCAACAATCGGCGTTGTGTTGTTCAGGCTGACGGTCGTGAAGTTGAAGACCATCGCCCCGTTGGCATCCAGTACGCCGCCGGGGATGGACGGACCCCCGTTGATCGAGAATTCGCCTGTGTCGGTGTTGAAAACCAGCGTGTCACTCGGCCCGATCGTCAGCGGTCCCAGGTTGCCCGTGCTGGCGAGATAGCCAAGGGCGCCCGAAGATAGGGGCCATGCCGCGGATAGGGCAGCCAGGAATAGAGGTCCGGCGACTCGGCGCATTGTCGCCGCGCGCGATGTGGTGTTCTGCAGTTCCATCGGTCGATCTCCACGCAACGCCGGCCCCGTAGCACCGCCCTGTGCGATGCTGCAGGGCACAGCCTTTCGCGGCCCCGCCGACTCCCTAAGCGCCTCCAATCTGGTTACCGAAATGGGGTTGGCTGGCGCAACGCGCGGACGATGGAAAAACTGGCGAGCCTTGCGGATTGGTCAGCGACGATGCGTGTCGGAAAGGCCGCGTTGGATGAATTCCGCGGCTGTGCCTAGATCTATGAGCTGCACCCCGTGCGAGGCGCCCAGGAGAAGGAATCGGGAATCGTGGCTCGCGGCCATCGTCCGGACCGGGCCCCATTGGCTGGCAAACGATGCGATCGCCTGCCCGTTGCCTGGGTCCCAAACCCGCACGGCAGCGTCGTTTCCAGCGGAAATCAGGATCCGGCCGGCGTCGAGGAAGGCCAGCCCGTTGACCCAATGGGCGTGCGCGGGGCTGATCCGGACGGCGGGCGGTTCAGGCGGCGAGCCAATGGCAATGGTCAGGTCAGCCCCGGTCGTAGCGATCCGTTTGCCGGGAGCGAATGCAACGGCGGTGACCCATTCCCGATGCGGCCAGTCGGCGACGGGTTCAGACCGCCCGATCTCCCAAAGTTTGGCGTGCCAATCAGCCCCGCCCGTGAGTATCTGCCGCCCATCCGGAGAAAACGCAAGGGCCCGTATCGAACCGTCGTGCGCCGACCAAGATTGCTGGCATCTCCCCTCCGTAGCGTCTCGGATTTCCAGCTTGCCACTCAGATCGCCGACAGCCAGCCGGTGACCGTCCGGCGAGAACGCCACGGCGCTGACCACGCCGGGCGACTGCCAGGAGTGAGTCGGGCGGTCCCCTGAGATCCGCCATACCGAGACGGTTCCGTCGTTGTGGGCTGTCGCAAGTTGTTCACCTGATAGGTCGACGGCCAGGGCTTCCAATGCCGAATGTTCAGTCTGCGAGGTTGTCATGGCATAGGGGGGCTTGAGTTCCATTCGCACAATCACCGCTGATCCATCTGGTGACAGGTCACCCCATATCGCCAGACCGGCGGCCGCCGAAATCGCTACACACGGTCGTGTGTTAAGGGAATGAGTCCGCTGGCCGAGCATGGCGGGATGATGTGACAGGTCCCACACGCGCACTTCGCCCACCGATCCTGCTGCCAGTCGGTGGGTTCCCCCTTGGAATGCAGCCGCGTAAACCGCCGTCCCGTGCGCGCGCAAGGAGGCGCGAGACTCTCCGCATGCGGCATCCCAGACGCGCACCACGGCATCCCAGCCTGCGCTGAGAAGCAGGGTCCCATCGGAGGAGAAATCAAGCGAGGGAGTCCATGTGTGGTGGGGCGTGGGCGATGCACTCCACAGCGAAGCGGGTCTCGGTTCGGCCAAACCTGCCTCTGCTTTCCAGATGGGCGCGGCTTGTTCAAGGTCCCATCGCGCAATCAGCGTGTCCGACCAGGTGGCGATGGATTGTTCGTCGAGACTGAAGCGTATCGCCTCGACGGGCTTGCTGAAGCCGGTCAATTCGGTGCGAACGGCGCCGGTTCTCGTGTTCAGTACGCGCACACCGTGGTCGAAGAGTGCCAGGGCGAGCCAGTCTCCAGTAGGCGACAAATCGGCGGCTAGGACCGGTTGGTGCTCGGTGAGACTGGAACTATCTCGGATGGTCCCCAAGCCGCGCTCCTCCCAGAGCAACACCTTGCCATTGTTTCCGATGGTCAGCAGACGATCATCCCGGGGATCAAACCCTATTCCGGCCACCCCCCCGGAATGCGCCTCGACCTGACGAAGCAGTTCGCACCCATGCGATCGCCACAACTTGACGTGGCCATCTGACCCGCCGCTGGCAAAGACATCGCCGGCGGGCGAGAAGACGATTGGGTGAACCGCTCCTTGATGTGCCTCCAGCAGTTCCGTCTGGGCGAAACTCCTCCCGTCGTGGAGGGCGATTCGACCGGCCAGGTTTCCGTAGGCCAGGAGGCTGCCGTCTGGTGAGCAGGACAGGGCTGTGACCCAACCGGCGCTCGCGATTCGGGCCATGACCGGGTTCTGCACGTAATACGCCAGCAGCGACCAGTAACTCCTGGCATCGTCCGGCCGGCGAAGATACGCCGACCACAGGAGCTGCTCCGCCAACTGGTCGTGCCCAGCGGCCAGATGGGCGAGTCCCCGTTGTAGGGAGCTGACATGGAGTTGCTCCTTGAGTCGTGTGCGTTCTTGACGGACTTGCAGGTACAGAGCCGAGATGATGAGAGAAACCGCGGTGGTCAAGGCCAAGGCTCCAATGGCGACCCGAACTTGGGTGCGGTGGCGGGCATAGGCTTTTCTCAAGAGATAGAAGCGCGTTCCGCGGTTGGCTTCCACCGGTTCACCACGCAAGAGACAGCGAACATCCTCGGCGAACTCCGCTGCCGTCTGATAGCGGTGCTCCTTGGACTTCTCCAGAGCCTTGAGAACGACGGCATCGACGTCGGCGCTCAACCCTTTCTGGAAGTGCGACGGGCGAACCGGGACCGTATGACAGATATTGTGCAGGGCTTTTTCCAGGCTGCCCGCGGTGTGGTATGGAAGGCAGCCCGCCAGCAGCTCGTACAGCATGACCCCGAGGGAATAAAGGTCGCTGCGGGTATCGACTTCTCTCGACGTCCCCGCAGCCTGCTCGGGCGGCAGGTAAGGCAGGGTTCCCAGCAGCTGTCCCTCCTGCGTTTCGCGACTCCTCGGCGTGTCCGGACCTTCGCGAGTCTCCGTCCGCGCTAATCCGAAATCGAGAATGCGCGGTCGGCCTCGCGCGTCCACGACGACATTGGATGGCTTAAGGTCACGATGAATCACCGCCCGCTGGTGCGCGTATTGCACGGC
>SBAX01000453.1 GCA_005240095.1 Phycisphaera mikurensis | reverse complement strand
GTACTACGACTTTGCCGGCGAGCCCAGTCCGCTCTATCGCGAGGTGACCGTCGAGGGAACCCGCCGGATCCTCCGAGAACTCCAGCAGTTCAAGGTCAAGCAGTTCATCTTCTCCAGCAGCCTGCTGGTGATGAAGCCGGTGGAGGAGGCCGAGGAACCTTTGACCGAGCAGTCGCCCACGGAGGCGCAATGGGATTATCCCAAATCCAAACTGCAGGCCGAGGCGGTCATCCGCCGCAACCACGGGCATATCCCCGCGGTGATCCTGCGTCTGGCGGGCGTGTACGATGAGGATTGTCACTCGCTGCCGCTGAGTCAGCACATCCGCCGCATCTATGAACGCAAGCCGGAGAGCTATTTCTTTCCCGGAGACGCGGATCACGGGCAGCCGTTCGTACACCTCGACGACCTGACGGCGTGTATTCGCAACGTGATCGAACGGCGGGACGACCTCGGGGCGTTCGAATTGTTCCTCATCGCCGAGCCGGACGTGATGAGTCATCAGGAGTTGCAGGAGCGGCTGGGCGAATTGATCCACGGGCGGCAGTGGCCGACGTTCCGGCTGCCCAAGAGCCTGGCGAAAGTGGGGGCGTGGGCGCGGGAAAAGCTCACCGGCGGCGAGAGCTTCATCAAGCCGTGGATGATCGACCTGGCCGACGACCACTACCCCGTGGACATCCGCCGGGCGCAGGAACGCTTGAACTGGCACCCCCAGCACCGCCTGCGCGAGACGCTGGACGAGATGATCCAGCGGCTCAAGAGCGATCCCGCGCGCTGGTATCAGATCAACGGCCTGCCGGTTCCCGAAGCGCTCGAAGTCGGAGTTTGATGCCTTTCGCGACCGCATGCTGCAACAGGTCCAAAACTTGCCTGCGCAAGCGGCGGACGCCGTCCCCGAGCCCTGGACCTACAACCCGTCGGCATGGAGGCAGCGGATCGCGATCAGCATCCTGGCCGGCGCGGCGTTCGTGATCGCCACGTACATGGGACTATACCAGTGGAGGCTGATCGACACGGTCTGGGACCCGGTATTCGGAAGTCAGTCGCTGGCCGTGCTGGACTCCGACGTTTCGCACACCTTGCGGGGGTGGTTTCTGATTCCCGACGCCATCCTGGGGGCCCTGGCGTACTTGAGCGACATCGTGTTTGCCATGGCTGGCTGCACGCGCCGGTGGCAGTATCGCCCGTGGCTGGTGATGCTCTTCGGGCTGGACGTGATCCCGCTGGGGATCGTCAGCGCCGTTCTGGTGGCCTTGCAGGGGCTCGTCGTGGGGGCGTGGTGCTTTCTTTGTCTGGTGACGGCGCTGATTTCCGTGCTGCTGGTCTTCCTGGCCTATGACGAGGTGTGGTCCTGCTGGCTATATCTGCGGGGCATCGCCCGGCGCAGCGGTCGCTGGGGGCCGGCGTGGAGTGCGTTCTGGGGCAGGCCGTTGGCGGTCGCCCATCAGGTCGGTAGGCAGATGGTGGGCGAAGCGTGATGTGGGCACGAGTGAGCGAGCTTAGTCTGGCGTTGTGGCTGGGCGCCAGCGCCTATCTCCTTCATCCGGCGCCTGGCGCCACGGGCGTGCAGCTCAATTCCATGCTGACCGCGGCGATTGTCGGGCTTTGTGCGTTGATGTCATTTCATCCCCGGTTGGAGAAGGTCCATCTTCTCAAAATGCTACCGCTTCACTTCAATCTCAGAAAACGGCCTTGGCGCTATCAAAAATGCTGTTTTTCGATCGGCTTCGGGTCGGTGGATCGACCTAAGTAGAGCCAGATCGACCGCTTAAGTAGAGCAAACCTCCAAATCCGGTTACGAGCCAGATTCGCATTCGGCGGAAGCTCAGACGATGGCTTTGAAATACTCTTCAACGTCGATGGCTGATACTGTCCCTTGAGCTTGGAGGCGGGCAACGAGTTGCCAGAAGAAGGTTACCAAGGAGACCTCCGCCGGGCAAACGTCGATGGATGGCACTTTGTGTTCATCGTACTGGACATTGAAGGCCCCACCCTCGATAGCGCATCCAAAGTCGAGCCATCGGTTCTCGATACTCGCCACGGATTTGATCGCCTGTTCGAACGGTTGGCCGAAAGCGGGCTTCCATCCTGAACCGAGAGCAACGATTCCGGCCGGAATGTCAAACAAGAATGGCTTTTTCATGGGGCCGCTTGCAGTTGCGAAGACGGCATTGGTCCGTGTGAGTTTTCGAACTGACTCAGCTTTTTCGGCTGCATACTCGATCATGCCCTTGTCAATTTCTTGTTTCGCCTCAATGACCGCATACACGCTTTCGGCGGGAACGTAGCAGACACCGTCCTGGTTGAAGATGAACGGCGAGTACTGCTGGTCAAAAATCACGATGTCGATTTGATGGCTACACTGGTCGAGGCAGTCAACAACGATCGCGGACTCGACTCGATAGCGCTTTGGCAAATACTTCCGGAGCATCTCTCGCCAGCACTCTTCGGAGGCATCACCTTTCTCGCCCTCATGCACGATGCATCGATTTGTGGTCAGCTGCGCCGCCATCTGTTGCTGAAGGCTGAGGAAGAGCGTCTTGAGCGGAACCTTTTTCGGTTTTGCGTTGCCCATTGGGATTGTCCGTTGAATGGTGGCGTTGGCGGGTGGGAGTCCACGACCTGCTTGGCCATGTCGAAGGTGATGGGCTTGGACGGGTAGGCGGCGAGTAAGAGGCCGGGCAGGAGTCGCTGCGTGAGGTCGGAATAAGTGTAACCGTAGTCGCGTCCGTTTGTGGGTCCCGTCGCGTCAACGACGGATTGGATTTGGGCCTTGGTGAATCCGACTTCCTCCAGCAGCGGATCGAGAAGGGCTCGGCGCTGGGAGTCGTTCGGGCGGGAGAATGTGAACGTTGCTGCGGCCCGGCGGCGGACAGCGGGGTCAAGCGCGTCCACGCGGTTGGTGCACATAACGACTATTGCGGGAAGCGAACCGGTTGCGAGATCGTCAACGCCACGAATAAGAGCGTTTACGCCAGCCCGATCCTCGTGGTGCATCTGCGATAGGTCACGGGACTGGGCGAGGGCATCGGCCTCATCGATAAGGAGGATGATACCTGAGCGGTGCTTACCGTCGCGGCTCGCCGCTTTCCTGGCGTGTCCGCGCACTTCGGCGAACGCTGCCGAAATGAGAGAAGTCATCTCGCCAACGGCACCGGTCCCGCGCGTGTTGAGGCTGAGTTCAAAGAGCGTCACGTTGATCCCGGCATCTCTGGCGATTGCGTCGCCAAACGTCTCGGCGAGTGCAGTCTTTCCTGTACCGACATCCCCTGCGAAGATGAATAGCGGCGGGCGGTCGCGAAAGAAATCGCCGATCTGGATCTTCTTTCCGTGATGCTTGCGGCTCCACGCCGAAAGACTCTCCGGGTCGAGCAGAAGCCTTGCTTCTTTGAGAAGTCGGTCTTTTGTCTGTTCGAGCCCGTAGAGGGACGCGAACCGTCGGGCCGCGGCCGCGTCGGGGAACTCGCGGATTTCTTCGAATATGCCTGGGCGATCCTGGTTCATAGCAGTGGTTGAAAAGTCTGTCGGCCGAGACCTTGTCCGGCTGAATAGTAGTTGCGATCGGTGGTCCAATACCCATTGCCATCGGATGGCGGCTCGCCGTGGGTGCGTTGAAGAGGGAGGCCGGCCTCGAATATCGCTTGCTGCGCAGAGGAAAGGGAGGCGTACGCGGAGTTGGTCGTGAGGAAATTGTAGAAGGTGGCGCCCGTGATATCGACGTATGGGATGACCTTACCGGGGCGGTCGTCTGTGGTGAGCCTGCCGCTTGCGTCGAGCTTGTATAGCCATGTGACGACGCGCTTGCCGTCCTTCTTGTAGCCGAACTCGTATTCGGCGAGGTAGCCTTCGTTGATGTACTGGGCGAGCTCCTCGGCGTACTCGCGGATTCTCTGCTCCGATGGCTTGCCGTAGTACTGGGCGCACAGGTGCATGTCGGCCGCGACCTTTGAGGCAAGGTAACGGGCGTTGGTGATTGTGAACGTGCTGGTACTGGTCGTCGTGTAGGGCATAAGGATTATCCTCGAAACGATGGCCCCAGAACATCTTGCCAGCACTCGATCGCGCGGCCGCGGGTCGTTGCGAATCGCGCCTCGGAGATGGCTTCAAGGGCGTCTTGGGCTGCCGATACGATTTTCTGACGATGTGACTCGTCGTAATCGGCGGCGACGTTGTTTGTCTCGTTTACAGGGTCGAACACTTCGACGGCCTTACCGGTCGGTGCGGGGAGCATGGACGCGGAGTAGTAGTCTGTGAAAAAGATCCGGCTCTTCAATCGGGACTTGACGATGAACGCGAAGACCTTCTCCAGGGCGATGGTGTAGTCGCTAAAGTCCGCGTCGGCGTCCGCAAGGTACGCGACGATCATCTCGGTCATGAATGACTTCAGCCGAAACGCATCATCGCGGTTCTTCTGCTGACGGACCCACCATTTGACGAAACGCACGACCTGAGCGAAGTGCGTTTTCTGTCGGTCCTTCCGTTTGCGAATGAATTTTAGGTGAAGGGGAATGCTCGTGAGCACCGGCTCACCGCCATCGAAGGCGAAGAGGTAGCCCCTGTCGTCAGGGTCGTCCTTGTACTGGATTGGGACCACGTCCACGTTGAGCCCGCTCACGGCAAACTTAATGGTAACGGAGTGCTTGTTCGGTTCAATCTGGGAGGGCTTCATCTGAGGGTAGGCTTCACGGAGCCGCCCGGCGAGCCAATTGAGCAGCTCGGGCTCGGCGGCTGGCGTCTTGTCGGGCTTGACGTAGAACGCCACGTCAATGTCGTTTAGGGTTTTGAGCGCCGTGCCCTTCGCCAGACTGCCGGAAAGGAGCGTCTTGATGAGACCATGATCCGGATGGTCGGCGGCGTACCGATCGAGTTTCTCGCGGAGCCGGCTAACCTGGGCGCGGTAGTCCTCGACATCGTCGCGTTTCAGGTTTACGTGCTCGTCGGCAAAAGCGACGAGGTCGGCGTGTGCGACCTTCTGGGTTGTGAACGGACTGTCGGATTGTGAAAAACTGGCGAGCGTCATAAGCACCTCGGGAAAAGTGACCGCGGAAACCGAAACTCGGCCGGAGCGCGGCGAAGAAGACCGATAGCGGTCTGGGCGCCCGCTGCCGGCCGGGGGAATCCAAACCCGGTGCCCCTGGCGAGTTTAGGTGCTCCTGGGGCACCTGAAAGCGGTCTGTGGCCATTGTTTGCGATCCACAATGAGCTAAGGTTCAGGGGCGTACCCGGCCCCTCTGCCGTAAATACGCCGGGACCTCACCTGGCCGCGGGCAATTTTTTTTCGGGTGAGGGTGGTGCGTATCTGGTTTAGTGACGGTCCGGACTGTGGAGCAGGTGTCGCCAAGCAAGGAGGATGAGGAGCTGAGGATCGCCCTGCTGCTCATCGAGGGCAAGCGGGAGGGTCTCTTCGCGCTCCTTGACGCCCTCGCTCCGAAGGTGAAGGGCATCCTCCTTCACAAGTTCGAGGGGATCCTCACGGACGCCGACGTGGACGATGTGCTCCTGCTTGCAGCCCAGAAGGCCTTCGATGCGGCTGGTGATTTCGACGAGCGCGAGGGAAGTCTTGGTGGGTGGTTCTATGGGATCGCGTACCACGCCGCGGTTGACCGGCTGCGGAGGCTGGGCGGAGAGGCGATGACCTCTCTGGACGATCACCCCGCTCCGGCTGCTAAGGCCGATGGCACCGAGCCGCTAATGGACGATGTGATGCGTGCCGACCTGACTGATTGTGTTGAAGGGCTTGGAGAGCTTCAACGGAAGATTATTGAAGCGGATCTCTTGGCTGGTAGCCCCGTGGACGCGGAGAGCCTGTCAAAGAAGCTTGGAATACCCAAGCAGAATGTATACTCGTACCGCGAAAAGGCGCATCGGGCTTTGGAAAAGTGTATGAGCAAATGCGGCTATTCGGGAGAAACGATACGGAGGACATCATGAGCGACGACGCCAAAAACTGGCAGGAGCTAGAAGCAAAGCTTCGGAAAGCTCTCGGTCTCGCTCCTCCTTCTGCAGCTGAGGCCGATGCTGAAATGGAGAATGCGGAAGGCGTGCACATGTCTCGCGAAGAGATTGAGCGACTCGTTGAACGCGCGATGCGTGGCGAGAAGCCAGAACCATCACTTGCAGCGGACTACTCGTGGCTTAAGTGGGTCCCACTCGCTAGATCGGACGAGTTTGTTTTCAATCGCAATCGAACAGGGGCATCACAAGGCGACTCGTCACAGGGAATAGACATTCAACGCCGAGTCGAAAAAGCGGAAGCGGCTGCGGAGGAATTGGTTGAGAATCTCGGCATCAAGGCGCCGGTTGATCCATTTGCGATTGCAGAGAATGAATCGCCTGTGCTCCATATGCAGTTGCATGACTTTGGAAGCCGATTCGACGGGCAACTTGAGTTCGATCAGCTTCACCGCGAGTTCCTGATGCTCGTTAATACGAAGTACGATGCGACCTGGCCGCGAGGAGGCCATCATCCGCGAACCCGATTCTCAGCGGCGCATGAGCTCGGTCATTACTTTCTTGACCACCACAGAGCACGATTGCTTCGCGGCGGCGAACCGCAGCCGTCGCATGTCGATTTCACTAGTGCCCTAGTGCTTGAGCGTGAGGCCGATCACTTTGCGTCGGCGTTGCTGATGCCAAGGGCTCAGTTCCTTGAAAAGGTGAAGCGGCTCCCTGTGGGTCTTCCGGCGATTCGAGGAGCGGCGGAGCACTTTGGTGCTTCGCTGACGAGCGCAGCTATTCGGTACGCTGGCGTTAATGCGGCACCGGTCGTGGTTATCAAATGGGCTTCTGACGGGTTTGGTTGGAAGTGGCTCTCAAATGCAGCGTACGAAGCGGGACTTCGAAAGACAATTGAAGACACGAAGGAGGTTCCGGGGGATTCGGCGACTGGAAAGGTATTAGCTGGGAGGGTACCCACTGGTCAGTCGATAGAACAAGGAACAACCGCAGCTGCGTGGTTTCCGTTTGTATCGCACGGCAGTTCACGAAACGACATATTGATTGAGCAGGCGATCTCACTTGGGGAACACGGTCTTCTTACTGTGCTGTCACCTCAAGGCGGTACGTTCTCGTATTCTCCCATTCGGTAAGTCGTACTTGTAGGCAAGAGACCTTGGCTTTCCGAGCAGGTGACGCGTCGCTAAAGCTCCTTCGGCCTGGTACCGGTGGGGCCGTCTACTCGGAAAGCTTCCTGTAGTGTCATGTCTTGGCACGATCCTTCACGTTCAAAACCCGTTTGATTTCCGGTTGCGAAACGTTGTATGGTCGCCGGTGCGAAACATCGTTTCGCGGTCGTCAGGAAACGCTAAACGCGAATCTTTGGACGGTCATCATTTCGGGCTTTGACACCCGGCAAACTCGGCCACCAACCGAGCTAAGGGGGCGGTCTTATCCACCGCCAGGTCAAAGGCCCGTAGAGCCGGATTCGCCATGAGAGTGGCTCCTCCGGTTCGAGGGAGGCTCCGAAGAGTAATCCCCTCGTGGAGTAATCCTTCGGTTCTATCCCATAGGACATATCGAAACCGGGCGACCGGGAAAGACCCGCCTTTGGGCGGGCCGTGGCAATCGAAGGGGTGAAAATCCCTCCGCGGGGTTCGGGCCAAAGTCCGCAAGGACAATTCGGGTGCAAGTCTCGTAAGGCTCGTTCAACGTTGGCTGGCGTGGGGAGTTTGTGCGTGGCGACACGTACGACCGGGTGCGACACATCCGGCGATTCGCATGAAAAGTGCGAACGATAAAAAGCTCAACCATGAAAGGGGCGTAAAGCCCTTGCCAGTGAGTGCAACCTGAGACGGTGCCATACCGCGCTAGAAAGACGTTCGCTGGGGGGTAACGGGGAGCTTCTAGTTTCTAGCCCGTGAAATCGTGCCAGCTCGTGGCACGGAAACTATGCCGGGGGTGATGCCCTGGACATACGGCGATTCGTCAAGCGACGTGACAGGTTGTGCGAAGATTGTTGCTAACCGGGGAAGGAGTGAGGCCGCCGGGGTGATAGCCGGTGCCATGCGTTGTCAGCATGGTGGTTCAAAAGCCTTACTCTGGGAGAGTGGCCTAAGTAGGAGGTAGCGGAAGCTACGCGGAACCGTTGCAGGGCAGTGACGGGGCCGTTCGAGCATCAACGGGTGGTGCCGGGTGCGTTGACGACGACGAAAGGGCTGACGGGCGTTTTTAACCCGAGGTGATGACGTGCTGGCGGGGCAGGGGACCGTAAAAAAGTCCCCTGTACCCGCTGGTTTCTCGTGATGGGAACGATTCAGCGGATGAAAGAGGCCTCGGCGGGAGCCGAGCCGTCTTTTGTCAGCTAGATGACGACGGACACTTGGCGTGTGCCTCGTGTCCGTCAGCGGTTTTAGGTTCGCACCCGCCATGAATTGGCGTGTTGCTATGAAGGAAACTAGCGAGCACGCGTGCGTGCTCGACTGGTGTGCATGGGCATCGGGGTTGGGCGGTAAGGAATCCGTTGGCTCGTGGTGCCGGTTATTTCACGCGGTGCGCACCGGGTGGCAGAGGTTTTTTTGTGTACGAGGGAGGTGATGAACGTGGGTTGGTGGCAGACGGTGGCCGGTCGGGTCATCGGCGACCCTCCGGCGGACTACATCGAGGAGCTTTCCCGGATGGGGCAACTCTTCGTGGAGCCGTCGGAGTTTCCGCGGCACGTTCGGGAGCATCTCGACGCCCTGTACGTCGAGGGCCTCGGACGTGGACCGACGGAAGTGGAGCTTTCGGAGCTCCTGTCGTTTTGCCGGTGAGGTGGATGCTGAAGGTTGGTCGTGCACCAACGAAGGATGGGGGCTTTTGAGATTGTGCCCAGTTGAAACAATCTCGCTTCGATTTCTGGTGGAGGGAAGTATGTATCGGTGTGAGGCGGCTTCGCTCGAGGGGTTTGTCCAGCAGCTTGCGGTCAGCTACGTTCGGCACGGGCATTTTTTCTACGTGACCGGGAACGTGCCCGAAGGGAAGGACGTTTACGCCGTCGACGCGAAGCTCATCGAGCGTTACGGCCTCGATGTCTCGAAGTGGACGCGGGCCAGAGAGAAGGCCAAGGGGCGGGCGAGCGTGCAGTATCTTCGCTTCGGACGCTTCTTCGTGCTCATCGCGACGGCAGGCAAGCATGAATTCTTCGAGCAGGAGAGGGGAATCCGCGACCTTCGCGAGCATCCGATTCGGTTTGCCGGCTACAGCATTTCGTATCGCCGGGGCGTCGATCGACGGTTTCACGCCTCGGTGCGAATGGCACCCGATGAGTACCTGCGGGTCAAGGCTTACTTCGTTGGACTTGCATCTCATCGAACCGTCGAGGGTCTCGCGCTGGAGCTTTCCCGAGTGCCGTTCGAGCCGTACGCTCCGGTGCGGCGTCAGCTTCTCAACATCCTTCGGGCGGTAAACCGCGAGCGTGTGGCGGCGGGCTTTGAGCCGGTCCCGGTGTCAGCGTTGCGGCTCCGGCGTCGAATCGTGAAACCCTTCGGCGACGTGTGGCTGCAGGCGGCGTAGGGGGACCGAGCGAACGTGGTCGACGGGACCAGCGCGGGGGGTGGCCCCAGAGTGGGGATTATCTTGCGTTCGGGGCGATCGAACCCTCCCGTCCTGGCTGCCTCGTAGATTGACGCGTGCTCCGGAATCGCGCCAAATTGCCAAAAGGACTCGATGTTCGTCGAAGAGAATTCACTATGCCTCAGATCGAAATCAAAAACGCACCGACACTTCTAGATGGGTGGGCATTGACAATGCATGGTGGGCTTTTCCTGCTGCTCTGTCTCGGGTGTGTGCTCATCACCAGAATCGTTCAATGTGCGATAAAGGCGTTCTTGATGAAACAGAACGATGGCGAGCACGGCGACAAGCATGTGGGCAAGTCGTGGTGTAAGAGGTGGTGGGTGGCGTTCAAGGGCTTCGAAGACGAGAAAGTGGCGGACTTCTGGCTCGGGGCGGTGATCGGGTTCGCAGAGCTTGCGTCCTATCCGGTATTAATCGTCACCGCGCACCTACCTGTGATTGGTGCGTGGTTGGTTATCAAGACGGCGGCAGGTTGGAGGACATGGTCTGAGAAGCCAACAGCGTTCAACCGCTTCTTGATTTTGAACTTGGTGAACTTGGGGCTCGCGTACTTCCTACTAGTCCGGTGGGTGAAGACAGTCTAAATCGCGTGAAGTGTTCACGTTCTGCCCGGAGATCGGTAACGGTCCCCCGACTCTCCGGTGCAGCCGGGCATCGGCAATCGTAGCCGACTTGCAACGGCGGTGCGTCGGCTTCGACGTCACAGAGACGCGACTCCCGGCTGGTGGGACGCATCTGGAGTGAAGGAGACTCCCCGAACGAATTCTGCTACACTCCTTCCGAGTCCGAAATCGCGCGATAGGATTGCCTTCAGTTCGCGCGGAGAAGCCGACGTGTCGATCTGGATTTACCGCGGGTCTGAGAGCGACTCGGCTCGCGTTAGGCAATTGGTCGCCTGCTCCAGTTGCATCTATTGCTCTGCTGCTTTAGAGACACTTCACAATGAAAAAGGCCAGTCGACCGACAGCATTCGGCTGTGTCGCGTTTGTGGATGGTGGTATCTGAGTCGTGGCTACCGGGAGGGAGAGTCAGTAAGTGGCTACCTCGGCATGGGAACCCTCTGCGAACTCGACTTTCAAAAGGATTCAGCTGCGATTGTGGAGATTCGAACCCACTTGGCAGCCCGATACGAAGAACGTTTCTCCATAGATCCATTCGTTTTTGAGGAAGTCGTCGCAAGTGTATATCGAGATTTAGGGTACTCGACGTGGGTGACGGGCCGCCATTCCGATGGGGGCATTGATATTCTCCTTAGTGGACCGGAGGATACCCGAATCGGAGTTCAGGTAAAGCGTTACAAGAACGCGATCAAGGTCGAACAGATACGCAGTCTTGTCGGGGCACTGGTCCTTAAGGGCATCACGAAGGGGATCTTTGTGACTACTTCCACCTTCCAGTCTGGGGCGAGAACTTCTACCCAACTTGCAGCCATCCGGGGATGCGCAGTTGAGCTGGTCGATGCCGAGAAGTTCTTCTCGGTTTTGGGGATGGTTCAGCGCTCCATATTCCGAAGTGCTGATGACCCGATGGCTCCTTGGAACCAGGGCAGAGTTAATGTTGTGCTCAACTTCCACGAGAGTCGACCGGTTGAACCGGACGATCCTCCCTACATGTTCCCTTAGGCACTCAAGAGCAAACGGTAAAAACAACCGGATGGGCTAGTTTTGTGCGTGGCTGGAAAGTGGCACGCTCCAGCATCTGTGGCGTTGAAACGACTGGCTGGGTTCAGCAAGAAGAACCACTTCTACAAGGCAGACCGCGAACTCGGGGGGATACTCAAAACCGAGTGTTGGTCGGTAATCGACCGCAATCGGGGATTGTACAACCCCCCTCTTCGCAGTAGATAAAGGACGCTTTTCACCCGTCAACCGGCCTTTCTTCAGCCTCTGTCTGACGCGAGGCCAGCAACAAACGGGGGCTTCGCATGTTTGGGAACTCGGTAACCCTTCGAGGATGTCAAGTTGGGTAAGGCCGCATAGCCTGGTAGGTGCTCCGGGTAGGGCCGAGTCGTTTTCGCTTCACCACGGGTCTATATGGGCCTCGTTTTTCGTTAGAACGGAGAATCAGAGGGCGAAAGTGATGCTGCGGGCTCCTGTTCGCAAATCCTCTGAGCTAGGCGGCGGCTTGTATCTTCTCCTCGGCTTGCCGCGAAGCGTTTTCGTAGATCCACGTATGGGCTTGGTCGGCCACCTTCGCAAGAAGCGGAAGGTCGTTCCGACCGAAGCTCTCCGTCGTCTGCCACTCCTTCCCGTCGTGGTAGAGTCGCTGAAACGTCACGTTGTGCATCGTTCCTCGTTCGGTGTCGTTGGCCCATATGAGGGCCTTTACGCGACCGAAACGAATCTCTTTTACCGGCGGTGCGTGCTCTTTCTTCGGCATGGCACACGCTCCTTTCTGGTCTTCAAACCTCTTTGACGGCGTACGCAGCCGTCCATCCTTCACGCAGCATCACAACACCCTCTCGCCGGATGTGCCCTCGGCACGCACGGAGAGAAGGCTCTGCATGTCCACCGCTTGAGTTGCTTCAAGCGATGATGCCACAGTTGTGACACCTAAGCAAACACCGTTCCATCTTGGCGGTTCACGTGGTGGCGATGGAGTCCGCCGCCGGCGGAGGTTCGCTGCGTAGGCCGGGGAAAGAAGGGGGCGGGGGAGGTGTGGAACCGGCGGCGTGCGGGGGTTCCGCGACAAAGTCGGGTTGCGTTCCTGCACGAGGCTCGTTCATTTGGCCCAAGCGAGCACAGGGAGGTCGGGTCCCTGCCTGGGCGAGCGTGGCTTGGCTCGTGCGGGTTAATTAAGCCTTGGGCGCGAGTTCGCGGAGAAACTGCTGCGGCTCAATGATTTCGAGGGACGGGAATCGCCGGTGGAAGTCGCGGCCTTCGGGACGGCTGCGGTCCATCAAGTCGCGGAGGTCCTTATCGCGGGAGACGACGTACTTGGCCTTAGCGGCGAGGGCGAGGTTGATGTAGTGAGCGTCGTCGGGGTCTCGGGGGTAGAGGAATCGGTCGGGAACGTGAGCGACGACGTGGGCGACCTTTTCAAGGTTGACGATGAGTTGGTCGAGCCTCTCGTCGGTGAGTTGGCGAAACTTGCTCCGCAGGACGGAGTCGGTCGCGGTGAGCCGAATCTCGTTCATCACGAAGCGGCTTACGAACAACGTGACCCTGCCGTCCAGGGCGGCGGCGACGCATTGCCCCGCTGGGCCTTGTTCGTTGACGAGGGCTTGGAAATAGACGTTGCAGTCGAAGACGGCCCGCGGAAGGGCAGGACTCACGAAGAGGCTCTCCGCTGCTCACGCATCCGGTGCTTGGCGTCTTCGAGGAGGTCGCCGAGCTCGTCATCGGTCATGCCGGATGCCTTGAATTCGTCGGAGAGGGGTC
>SBAX01000376.1 GCA_005240095.1 Phycisphaera mikurensis | reverse complement strand
GGGGTGGGTGGTGGGTCCCCTCATTGCCATCACTCTGGCCTCCACGGGCGCGTACGCCTACTACACGCACCGTCGGGAACGAAACACGCAGAAGCTCCTGGCAGACGCCCGGCAGGCCATAACGAGCAGCGACTGGGAAGAGGCTGTCGCGTCCTACAACCTTTACCTTCGCCGCAATCCAGCGGATACCGACGCCCTGGTGGCCTACGGCGATGCCCTGCTCGAACGGCTCAAGGAAGCTCCCGAGGTCCTCGGGGAAACGCTGCGGGTGATGCGCCGGCTGATCGGCGCTCAGCCGCTGAACACCAAACCGCTGGCCACGCTGGTGGAAATCTACCTTCAGCTCGGCGAGTTCGCGCAGGCGGAGGAACTGGCCCGACAGTGGATCGCCATCGCGCCGGATTCCACGGACGCAGTCCTCGCCGCCGTACGCGCCCAGCACGGCCTGCACAGAGACTCGGATGCCGTCGCGCGGCTCACCGAGGCAATTGACCGGCGCCCCGCGGAAGCGCGCCTGTATCCCCCGCTGATCGAGCTTCTCCGGGATTCGCTGGATCAGCCCGAACAGGCGGCCCGCTGGCTGGATAAGGCCTTGGAAGTCGCACCGAGCGCACCCGAGATTCAACTCGCAGCATTCCTGCATTATCACCGCGGGGGAGCGCCCAAGCAGGCAGAAGAGCACCTCCAGCAAGCGCTCGCATTGGCTCCGAACGATCTACGCGTGCTGACTGCGGCGTCGGGCTTCTATGTTTCCCAGAACGACCTGGCGAAGGCGGACCGCGTACTGCGACAGGCCGAAGCTGTTGCTCCGAGGCATCGCGCGGTGCTCGCGGCGCGTACCGCCTGGGCCGTCAGGCAGAGCAGCCCCGAGCCGCTGGCGACGACCGCGGACGAGCTGGTTCTGACGGCCGGGAAGAACGACCTCGACCTGATCGCCCGGGCGGCGGAACTTTACCTCCGCGCCGGGCAGATGGGTCGCGCCGAGCAGTGCATCGAAAAGCTCGCCGCCGCCCCGCGTCCCACGGACGCCGTACTTGGATGGCTGGACACCCTGCGCGGCGCCAGGCAGCTCCTGATGGGACGGCCTCGTGCCGCCATCACGCACCTGGATCGGGCACTGCGTCGAGAGCCGAATGGGCTCTGGGCCGCCGAGCTCCTCGCCCTTGCCTACCTGGAGACCGGTGTGCCGGATGAAGCCGCCGATTTGTATCGCCGCATCCTGCATTCGTCGCCGCAGCTCTCGGCGGCGCGCTTGGCACTGGCCCGCATCGAGCTGCGCCAGCGGCACTTCGCCGAGGCCCGGCAGCAGGTGGACCTGATCGTCGAGCCCCGCGGCGCCGAAGCCCAACAGGCCAAGCTTATTCGCCTGATTTGCGACTTGCGGCAAGATCCGGCGGGGACGCAGTTCTCGGATGACGCGCGCACCAATGAGATTGTGGATGGCATCGCCGCGACGCGCCCCAATGATCCCATGACGGTTGACCTGCTGATGCAGGCACTGGTGCTGACCTCGCGGGACGAGGCGGCGGTCGAGCTGGTGACGAACTTTGCCGGCGAGCCGGCTCAGCGCAATCGGCTGGCCGCGGAACTCGGCCGGATGTTGCTGGTAGAGAAGCGCCTTGAGGCCGCGAGCCGATTGGCCGACCAATGGACCCGGAAGTTCCCGCGTGCCTTCGAAGGACACGCCTTGCGTGTGCGCATCCTGGCGAACGACGAACGCCTGGACGACGCGAGAAAGTATGCGGAGCGGAGCGGCTTGAACGGCCAGGCGTTGGGCAAACTCTGGCAACTGCTTGCCGATTATTACGCCTTGGCAGGAGACGACGTCGCCGCCGCGGATGCGTTGAGAATCGCCTTGCCGTTGCTGCCCGGCGAGATCGACGTGCGGCACAAGCTCATTCGCCACACCACCACATTGGAGGAGGCCCAGGCGCTTGCCGACGAGATCCGCGCCATCGAAGGGCTCGAGGGAGTGCAATGGCGGTTTGAGCAGGCATGGGTCCTTTTGCGCCACGATCGCGGCAACTCCGCGGCACAGGCCGTGGAACTTCTCAAACAATGCCTGGCGGTCCGTCCGGGATGGGTCTCCCCCCGTGTACTGATGGGTTCTGCTTCCGAGGCGTTGGGCGCATGGAACGAGGCGGCTGACGCATATCGGACTGCGATTACACATGATCCGCAGCTCGCGACAGATACCGTCGCGATCCGCCTCGTGGAGACGCTCAAGCGGCTGGGCCGTTTCGCGGAGGCGGACGCGGCCTTGTCGCCGCTGGTGGCGGCCTTGCCCGATTCTCCGGAAGTCCTGCGTCTGGAGATGGACAAGCAGCTTCGCAACCGCGGCGTCGCTTCCGCCGCCCACGTCGCGGAGCGCATTCTCGAACTATCGGGCGACGATCCTTCCTGGGCGGCGACGGCGGCGGACCTGCAACTCCGCGCCGGAAATAGCGACAAAGCGGAAGACATCGCCCGGCAGGCGCTGACCTCGCATCCCGACTCCTCTTCGCTGGTGACCACGATGACGCGGGTGATGATCGCCCAGAACCGCCCGGCAGAGGCGGAGCAGTTCGTGCGCGACTTTGCGGCCAGGATGAACGATGGCGTTTCCCACGTGCTGCTCGCCCAGATGCTGATGTTCATGCGCAAGACTGACGAAGCCGAGACGGCCATGGCCGCCGCGCTGGCCCGCGGCCCCGCCGACCCCACGGTGGTCGCCGCCGCAGCGGACTTCTGGGGCGCTCGCGGCGATCGTGCCAAACAGGTGGCGTTCGCCCGGCAGGCCGTCGAGCTTCGCGGCGAGAATCCCGGCGAGTCGCTCACCCTGGGCACCCTGTTGGCTACCGGCGGCACGAGCGCCGAGCGCGCTGAGGCCCAGGCCATCGTTGAGCGCCGGCTGAGCGCGAACCCGCAGGACATCGGCGCCCTGCTGCTGCATGCTCAGTTGGCCGCCACGGCCCGGCCGCCCGCCTATGCCGAAGCGGAGAAGAGCGCCCGCAAGGCCCTCGAAACCGCACCCCGGTCGGTCGAGGCGCACAAGATCCTCGCCGCCATCCAGGGACGCAGTGGGCGAATCGCTCCCGCCGAGGAAACGGTCTCCGCGGCGCTCGCCGTTGCTCCGGATGATCCTGAGCTGCTCCTTACCGCGATCCAGTTGCAGTGCCATCGCGGGGAATACGATCAGGCCCTGATTTCCTTGCGGCAACTGTTGCGACTGCGTCCTCGGATGCCCGAAGCGCTGCGCATCTTTGCGGCCGCGAGCCGCTTCGCCGGGCAAACGGAGCAGGCGATCGCCCTCATCGAGCAGCAGGCCCCCGCAGAACAATGGACGGCGCTGGAGTGCCTGCTTCTGGCCAAGCTCTACGAGGCCAAGGGGGACACACACAAGGCTGCGTCGCTCTTCGGCACGGCGCTACAGCGCGACAGGCGATCGCCGGAAGTGTTCCAGGAGTATGTCCATTTCCTGGCGCGACAGAGTGCATTGGACGAAGTCTACGCCCTCGCCTCGCAGCGCCGTGGGGAGGTCCCTGACGACGTCGATTCCCTTGCGATCGCCGCGGAATTGATGGGCACGCGGGGGTCCGACGCGTCGATACGGCAAACGGCCCTGGAATGGCTGGAGAAGCTGGCGGATGAACATCCCGATCGCGCCGCCGATGCCTCCTACCGAGCCGGCGTGTGTCACTATCAGGCGGGCGACTTCGGCAACGCAGAGCGGAAGCTCGCCAAGGCCCTGCAGCTTGAGCCCGGGTCGCCGCGGGCGGTGAATGCACTGGCTTGGTTGTACTGCGAGAACCTGTCGCAGCCGGAAAAGGGGCTAAGCCTCATCGAGCAGTTCCTGGCTCGCGGAGGCACGCCGACGGCTGAACTCCTGGACACCCATGCGACGATTCTTCTGCGGCTTAATCGCCTTGACGCCGCCAAGGAGAAACTGCTGGCGTGCCTGGACCTCGCGGGCCAGACCCCGACCTATACCGCCGCCAACTACCATCTCGGGCTGGTACTTGTGCGTTTGGACGCCATCGAGGAAGGCCGCAGCTACCTCCGCACCGCCCTGCAACTCCATCGACGTGTAGGAGGACTCTCCGAAGCAGATCAGCAGGAAGCCCAAAGGCTCCTTGCCGAGGCAGGATCGTAGTCGGATGCCCCGCGAAGCGACTATCGAATCAAGTCTGCATAGGTGCTCAGCTCGACCTCAAAATCGCGCATCTTCATGGCGAAGAGCTTTTCCGCGATGGTGTGGTCGGCGGTGTTGTCTTCCTGAGACATCTGCACCTGACCGGCGTCGAATCGGAAGAGCCGTAGCGGCGGGATGACCTCGGCCAAGGCCATGATCGGCTGGCCGATCGTCGCCGTGAACTTGGCTACGGGCACGGGCTGCGAAACAAACGGCTTCCACTGCCTGGCGCAGGGCATGTGCGCGCGGCACGCTTTGTAGAGATCGATCCAGGTGTAGGCTCGCGGCCCGCAGAGCGGGATGACTTTGCCGATGGTGTCAGCGTTGAACAAGGATTGAGCAAAGCAGTGGGCCACGTCCTTGACGGAGACGGGCTGTATCTTCGCCGTGCCAGGCCCGAAGTAGGGAATCGCCGGCGGCAGCAGCGAGCACATGAAGCGCTTCATGAGTCGCATGAAGTCGCCTTCCGGACCGTGAATCAGGCTGGGACGGAAGATGGTCCACTCCAGGCCGCTTTGCCGCACGTGCTCTTCCGCTTCCCACTTGGTGCGGTGGTATTTCGATACTGCGTTGGGGCGCGTCCCGAGAGCAGACATGTGCAGGTACCGCCGAATGCCGGCCTCGCTGAGCGCTTCAATGACGCGTTTGGTCCCCTCGACGTGAATGCGATGAAAGGTCTGCCCGTGCAACGGCCGGGCGATGATGATGCCCACCAGATGGATCGCCGCCTGACTCATGTGGGCGGCCTCGCGAAGCGCCTGTCGGTCTGAAAGGCTGCCGAGCACAGGCAGAAAGCGTTCGGGGCCGACTTCGGGATGCTGGCGATGAAGCTTTTCCACGGAACGCACCAGGCAGACCGGGGTGATCCCGTGAGCGAGCAGCTCGCGGACGACATGGCGGCCAACGAAACCGGTCGAGCCGGTAATGAAAACGCGCTCAATCTGCGGAGGAGTTGTCACAGTCGGCCAAGCTCCGGCTTCCTTCCGACCGCAGACAATCCTATGCCATCCGCATGGCAGGTAAAGGCGTGTTCATTTCAAAAAGAACGCGAGCCTTAGGTTCGTGTTCCGACAGGCGGCCTTTTTGGAGCTTACGGATTGCGCTCGCCTGCGCCATTCCCGCCCTCGGCGGCCGTCTCCTGGGCCGCTGCGAAGTCGAGGGTGGTGACCAACAAAAGATCAACGACGCGGTAGTTCTCTCCGGGGCCCCATACGATAAAAGTTCGGGCCGCTTCGGGCGCCATCGATAGACACTCGGGATGTGGGACGTCCAGCTTACGCCCGTCAGTCAGACAGACAGTGAAGGGCTTGAAGGGCTTGGCTCTGGCGGCAATCCGAAGTTGCTCAATGGTCATTGAACACCCCTTGCCTACCCCTCGAGCATGGAGGCGATTTCTTCTGTCGTCGGCGCCGCGGGCAGGCGGCGGATAGGCTCGTTGCGTTCGTCGAGGTGCAGGACGCGGGGGCGATGCTTGCCCTCCCGAACCACGGATTCGTCGAGCCAGCAGAAAGACATCACGATGATGCGATCTCCCACGGACCCCAGGCGAGCGGCCGCCCCATTGAGGATCATTCGCCGCGAACCGAAGGGTTCGGGGATGGCGTAGGTCTCCAGGCGACTGCCGTTGTTGATGTTGGCCACGAGGATCTTCTCGTAAGGATATAACCCCACGGCCTCCATCAGCTCGATGTCGATCCCCAGACTGCCTTCATAGTCCACGTCGGCGTGGGTGATGCACGCCCGGTGCAGCTTCGCCCGAAGTACTTGAATCTTCATCCTTAATACTCGCTCTCTAAGGAAAAACACGGTCACGCCTTGCGGCGCTACCCCATTATTCTTGCGTCCAGGCAGGCCAGTGTCAAAGCAAGGGTAGACTCAGGGCTGTCGGCGCAGCGGTTCGCTTCGGATGAGGCCCTTGTCGCGGTCGATGACGTGCAGCATTCCCGTGGGAAGGTCCTCCACGTTGGTCTGTGATCCGCGCGGCCAGATAATACTCAGGCGACGGATCGCGGTCTCGCAGCCCAGTCCGAACGTGGCGGTCAGCTCTGATTGGCCCAGATACGAACCGCCGGTGGTGATGAACCGCGTATACGTTGCATTCCCTGTCTCCGCGCGAAGCGAAGCGCCGATGGCATTGGTATTCTTGTTGTGCCCGATCAGTCGAACGCGCACGACGTTGGCAGCGCCCGGTTGTTCGTTTCGCAAGAGCCTGGGCGAACCGCTGTTGCTAGTGAGGAGCACGTCCAGGTCGCCGTCGCAATCGATGTCGGCGCTGGCCAGCGCCCGCCCCACGAGCTTAGTCGCAAAGGGCGGCCCGGCCCGGTCGGTCATTTCTACGAACTGGCCGGCGCGGTTGTTCAGGAAGAGCTGCGGGCGCTGGGCGAACTGCCAGTTCTCCCGCACCCGCTCGATCTCCGGCTCGATGTGCCCGTTGGCGAGCATCAGGTCCTCGTAGCCGTCGAGATTGAAGTCGCCAAAAAGCAGGCCGAAGGTCAGCGATTCCGTGGTGGGTTTGGTCAGCCGCGTGGCGCCCGCCCGATCGACAAAGGTATCGCCGCTGACCTGTGTATATAGCGACACCGGCTCGCCGCTGAAGTTGCCGATGGCGATGGACTTGGTACCTCGGTTATCCAGGTTGGCGACGGCCACACCCATGCCCGCCCGTGTCAGGCCGGCCTCATCATAGGCCACGCCGGCGCTCAACGCACGATCGGTGAAGGTGCCGTCCTGGTTGTTGATGTACAGAAAGTTGGGCTGGGTGTCGTTGCTCACGAACAAATCCGCCCAGCCGTCGTCATTGAAATCGTCCGCGACAACGCCGAGGCTCTTGCCCTCGGGATTGAAAACTCCGGTCTGTTTGCTCGCGTCGGCGAACGTGCCGTCCCCATTGTTGCGAAAGAGGACGTTGGTTGCACCCTGGTACGGCTGGGGCGTGGAGTAGGACTTGGTCTTGCCATCGAGCGTGGCCCAGATGTCCGTCTCCGGCGTCCACTGCACGTAGTTGCAAGCGAACAGATCGAGGTCGCCGTCGCGGTCGTGATCGACCCACGCCGCCCCGGTGGACCACTCCCAAGGCGAGGCCGCATCACTGGCCGTGCTGAAGCCGACGCCCGCTACGTCGGTAACGTCGACCAGCTTGCCCGCGTCGTTGCGCAGCAGGCGGTTCTTGCCCACGGCGGTGATGTATACGTCCTGATCACCGTCACCATCGTAATCAGCCGCCGCAAACCCCATGCCGTAGCATGACACCTCGGACAGGCCCGACGTCTCGGTTACATCCTCGAAGGTGCCGTCGCGCCGGTTGCGATACAGCTTGCTCCTGGGTCTTTCACTCGGCGGCTCATGGCCGGGCCAATAGGAGCTGTTGATCAGCAGGATGTCCGCCCAACCGTCCCCATCATAGTCGAAGAACCCCCCTCCTCCGCCCATGGTTTCCGGCATCCATTTTTGACCAAATGCCCCATTCACATGGGTAAAGCGAATGCCCGAAGTCTCGGTGATGTCCGTAAATGAAACTTCGGCAGCGCTGCCTCCTTTGGGTGGGGCGTACGAAGGCGGAGTGTCGGGCTGT
>SBAX01000380.1 GCA_005240095.1 Phycisphaera mikurensis | reverse complement strand
GGCCCGGCTGGATCAGATGATGGCGGCGTGAATCCCATGGCCGGAAGTCTTACACAAAAACGGCTGAATCGATTCCACTTGAACCCCGAGCCAAGACAGCAATGTGTCACGGCCGGCGTACAGTGGACGGATAGCGGAAAGTTTCTCGCCTTTGCCGTGTATCATGCGCCTAGGCACTTCCCGGGCGGCTCCGAGGAGGGTGACGTCGGGTTCACGCTCTCTGCCAACTGGGGATGGGATATACCTCAGGTAGGAAGAGTGGGGATCGAGGACGAAGTGCCTTTCAGACTCGTACGGCCTCCGCTGGTCCTGATTCACGGGTTATGGAGCAACTCCGGCACGTGGAAGTTTCCTCTAGCCAAGACGCCCAAGAAGGAGCAGTACTCGGTGTACCTTGCGAACTACAAGAAAACCAACGGTGCCCGCTTTGCAAAGAACAAGAAAGTGCCTCGCGACAGCAGCCAGGAAGCCCTCAGCCGCGTCCGCGAGGAGAACGGTTCGAAACCTCCGCTGGCCGCGACGAAGGTCGACGTCGGCGCGCACAGCATGGGAGGCATCCTCAGCCGACTCTTCGCGCAGGACGATGTTTTGTACCGTCGCCTCAACAACTTCTGCGACGGCGATATTCATAAGCTCGTGACATTGGACACACCACATCTTGGGTCGCCGCTGGCCGACGACATTTACGGCTTGAGTCAGCACTGGCTAAAAGGACCTCCATTCCGATGGGCGATGCGCAAGTTGTTGAAGAGGCCCGTTGATAAGGGGGCCATCGAGGACCTGCGTGTCTGCAGCAGCGCGCTACGGGCTATGAGCGACACTCCTGATTTTGGACACGCCATCATCGGGGATGCGACAGTCATCGGAGAGCTTTGCGAGGCAGCGGAGGCAGGCTTTCTGCGGTTTTTCTATAAGATTGGCAAGGTTTTCAGCGGTGTCTGTGATCTTGTTCACGAGACGATCGGTCACGACTACGTTGTTCCCGGCTGGAGTCAAAAGGGATACATCGCAGACAACGCCAGTCTTGTCATAACAGACCCGGACGGGTTAGAAGCTGTTCACATTTTCAATACATCGAGTGACAAGTACTCCACCAATCTTGAGAACATGCTCAATGCCACCGATGCCAGCAAATTCGCTTTTTGGCCCGATGTCGGCAGCCAGTGCGGCGGTGTCGCCCGGGCGACGACGGCCAGACCCACAGTGCAGTGCAACGAGCAAGACGAGGATGAGCCGATCCCGTCCTTATGGATCACGTCCCCGTTGCCACCACCCGAAGTAAGCGTCGCGCCCGGCGCCACTTTGACTGTCACCGTCGAAGCGATTGATTCGGCGACGCGGCTCAGCACCGTTCACGTGATCGGGCCCCTGGGGCTGGGAGAATGGACATCTCCGTCAGACGATCCCGGTCCATGGTACGTCGACTTCCCGATCCCAAGCGAGGTCATCGGGGCCTACGAAATCGGAGCTCTGGGCGCCGACAGCAATGGGAACTTTTTCGTGTCCCAGACTGTTCCGTTAACAGTGACGCCCACGGATTACCTGGTCGAACTCGAAATCACTGAGGGCGACACCGTCCTGTTGGCACCGGGAGACGAACGGGAAATGACGGTTGTCGGAAGGTATGACGACCCATCAACGCCGAAGCAAGTACTGATCGACCGTGATGTTACCGAAACTTCCCAGTACATCAGCACGAATCCAGGAGTCGTTACTGTTGCGTCCGGCCTCCTCCGAGCCGAGGCTCCAGGCGTGGCCGTGGTCGTCGCCGGTAATGCCGGCAAGGGAGACAGCATCCTTGTCAAGGTGCTCGGTCAGGCGCGTGCGGTGGCCGTTGCCGGCCCCGATCAAGTGGTTGGTACATACTCGCAAGTCAGGCTTGTGGGTAACGGGAGCCTCGACCCCGACCCTGGACCGCAACCGCTGCTCTACCGTTGGGGCCAAACTGAAGGGCCGGAGGCTGCGCTCAACGACCCGCAAACCCCGAATCCAACCTTCGAAGCGAACGAAGCAGGAACCTACGTGTTCGAACTGGTCGTGGACGATGGTGCACTGATGAGCAAAGCGGATTCGGTGACAATCTGTGTTGTCCTGCCAGGACCGGTGGTGGACTCGAATCAAGCTAAGGCCCGCGCCCTGACCTTCACGATGGTCCCTCCATCAGCGGCCTCGGGTGGCGAGGGTACCTCGGCCATCAAGATCACGCCGACGGACCTCCAGAACCCGAACCCACCGAACTTCCCATGCTGTCCTCCGCCGAATTTCAGCACGTTCGAAGCGGTGACCTGCACGGCCGCAGGTGAGGCCAACGGCTGCGCCCGCTGGGTCGGCCCGCCGATCACGGCCCTGGAATCGCAGGATCTACCCGGCTTGGGCAGCTACCGCACTGCGCGCCTGCAGTGTACGCCCTACTATCACGACTGGGCCGCCGAGGGCGTGGTCAACGTCATCGGCGCGGAGATCGTTCCCAGCTCCACCTATGACGTGAAGGTCTACGCGGCAAGCTGCAAGGGAAACGAGAACACCTGCACGGCCGTGTCAAACCCCGTAGCCATCAGCACTCGTCGGGCGGGGGATATCTCCTCACCGTATGCGCCCGATGCGCCCGGGCAGCCCAACGCCATTGACGTGGTAGGGGCCGTGAACCACTTCAAGAAGCTGGCCGGAGCCCCCAAGAAGGTCGCTGCCCAAGTACAGCCCAACGTGCCGGACATCAACGCGGACGTCAATGCTCTGGACATCGGGGCCATCGTGGACAACGTCAAGCTCAAGGCCTATCCCTTCAGCGGCCCGTGCGTGTGTCCCTCCGCCGTGCCATGCAATGTCACCTCCTGCTCGTCGTCCGCCCAGTGCACGGGGACCTACGGCACGGGAGCCATGTGCGTGAAGACGTGCGTCGGCGGAGCGAACGACGGTCTGCCATGCAACAACGATAGGCACTGCAACTACTGCTCCGGTGGATCTTTTGATGGGTTGCCTTGCGATCCAGCGGCCATGAACCCGTGCCCAAGCGGAACTTGCTCCAGCGACGGCGTGTGCGGCGCGGGCTTCTGTCGCGACCGCTGTGGGCGATGTTCGTCACCGTGACAATAGGCTCGGCGCGCATGTAGATCGCCTGCGTAAGCGGGCAGGAGATCTGTAGTGCGGACCCCCGCCGCATGGCTACGTCGTCCAGGTGGTCACGGGGTGGGCCTGGGAGCGGTGGAACTCGATGATGCGGTTACCGTCGCAAAGAACTCGCCCCCCCCCGGCTGTCCTTGAGCTTCGGATGCATGGACAACCCGTTTGTCAATCCTCGCTCTTGCCATTGAAAACGATGGTCAATGAGATTCAAGAACGCTGTTCGCCGACGTCTCATGAGTTTTTTGGCACCGCTAGATCCTCTTTCCGCTTAGGCATGCGGTCGATTGGAAGCTCTCCATAATAGTGCTGCAACTATTTAAGACGCGCGCGGCACCTGATCAGGACGTTCGTAGAGCCTCCTTCTCGAATGATCTTGGCGACGCGGCCGGCTACGAACTGGGAATTGAAAGTCCTGGCCTTGGGTCCCGGCGGATCATCCTACAAGCCCGTCAGTTCCCATCATCTTCGCGACCAGTGCGGCGCGCGAGGCCACGCCGAGCTTGGCGAAGGCATGGCGGAGATGCGCGCTGACGGTCCAAGCGCTGATTTCCAGGACCGCGGCAATGGTCTTGTTGGGGTATCCCAGGGCGACCATTCGGGAGATCTCCTTTTCGCGCGGCGTGAGCACATCGATCGACGCCGCGGAGTCCGCGGGACGTCGAACCAACTGATACCGATCTCCGTCGAGCACCGTATCGAGAAGCACGTGACCGGTGTCCGTTCTCGAAGAGAATTCGGAGCTCGGCTCACGGACCGCCTGGATGAGCCGTCTGAGGAGCATCTCGGGCGGTCGTATTCGACTACTCGATGAGTGCTTTGCCTTGAGCATCGTCCCTATCTGCAAGCTGTTCGCGCGTTCCACACCGGGAGACTGAACGAGGGCATCCTAGAGTGGGGCGCGTCCAAATAGCAATCGCACGAACGTGTGACGCTCGTTCGCGGTAGCGCGATCGTGCTGGCATCAAAAAGGGACAGACAGCGCGGGGCCGGTCAGGTAGAAGGACGCATGACTGGATCACTTACGAAAGGAGCGATGCTCATGGCGACCATGCCTGATCAGGAAATGGAACTCGAACTGGAAGGTGCGGGAGACGGGGAATGGGAGTACGAACTCGAGGGGGACCTCGAAGGAGACGGAGAATTCGAGTTCGAACTGGAGGGGGACCTTGAAGGCGAGTGGGAAGGGGATCAGGAAGGGGAGTACGAAGGGGAATGGGAAGGCGATCTGGAGGGCGAGGAGTTCTTTCGCCGTCTGCGCAGGGGGCTCGGCGGCATCGCGAAGGGAGTGGGGTCGTTCGTCCGCAAGGCGGCGCCGGCGCTGAAGGGGATTGCGAAGGTCGCGGCGCCGATGATCGGCACGGCGGTGGGCGGTCCGCTGGGAGGGATCCTGGGGAACGTTGCCGCGAGCGCGCTGGGCGAGGGCGAGCTGGAATACGAAGGGGAAGAGGAAGGGGAGTTTGAAGGCGATACCGAAGCCGAAATGGAGGCCGAACCGGTCCGCACGGCGCAACAGGCGACGGCCGAAATGATGGCCGAAGTCGCTTCGCTGGCGAGCACCGAGGCCGAAGCTGAAGCGATGGCCGGTGCGGCGGCGGTGGCGTCTCTTTCGCCGCGAGACCGGGCGGCGCTGCGCCGGGTCCTGCCGCACATGACGCGCGGCGTTGCCGTTCTCACGCGTGTACTGCGAAAGCGTCGTGTGACCAAGCCCGCGGTTCGGGCCATCCCGACGATCGTTCGTCGCACTGCCAAGACTCTTGCTCGGCGTGCGGCCGGTGGACAGCCGGTGTCGCGCAAGACAGCCGGACGTGTGATGGCCAACCAGGTGAAGAAGGTCATCGGTAAACCCAAAGCATGTGCCCGCGCGATCCGCCGCAACGTACTGGCGTCCCGGGCAGCGAAGAAGCCCGCGGGGCGTCGAACGGTAACCGGCTGAAACGAGAGGCGGCGCTGTGGCGCTTGCGCAAGAGGAGATTCCCATGACCGCGCTGATGAGCGAATACGAGATGGCCGTGCTGCCCGAGCTGGCACCGCAACCCGCCTATGAGTGGGAGGCGGAGTTCGAAGGCGACCAGGAATCCGAGGAATTCTTCGGTCAGCTGGCCCGCATGGGGGCAAGCT
>SBAX01000250.1 GCA_005240095.1 Phycisphaera mikurensis | reverse complement strand
TGCCGGAAGCGCTGTGGTCGAGGTCGGCGAGAAGTTTTTCGCGCTGCCGCCGGGCCTCCTGGAGCATGGCCGCCCCGCTGGGGGTCTCGGTGGACCCGGGCACGAGGCGGTCCCACCAGTCCTCGCTGTCGGCCGGCTCGCGAAGCTGGGTCAGCTTGCGTTGCCGAAGCAGGTCGTAGAGTTTGTGTCGCAGAATCGTGAAAAGATAGGTTTCGAGGGGCCGTGCGGAATCGTAGTGGACCAGCGATTGCAGAAAGCCCACGAAGGTTTCCTGGACGAGGTCTTCGGCATCGCTGAGGGTCCCCGTTCGGGCTCGGGCAAAGGCCAGC
Organism: Phycisphaera mikurensis; assembly: GCA_005240095.1. GTDB lineage: Bacteria > Planctomycetota > Phycisphaerae > UBA1845 > UBA1845 > SBAX01. Next base: position 6,760 of record SBAX01000250.1, on the reverse strand, counting down.
AGACGACCGGTGAAACGGTCGATGAGCTGCCGCCACGCCGACGGGTCGCCGGCGCGGATCTGCTCGACGAGGAATTGATCTGCACTCTCGGCGGCCTCCACGAGGGCATTTTCGCACGCCCGCGGCACAGTGCAAACCGGTGTCACAGATCGCGACAGGACCAACGCGACGGCGTATGATTTACGCTGTGAAGCCCGCCTTCGGCCAGCCCGGGCAGTCCTGCACGATCGAGTTCCGCGTGCGCTACGCGGAATGCGATCCCATGGGCTACCTGCACCATGCCAAGTACTGGGAGTACTTTGAAGACGTCCGCACCCAACTGCTGCGAAACAACGGTTTTCGCTATCGTGATCTGGAGGCCGAGGGCGTCCTGTTTGTGGTGTACAAGGCGGCGTGCAAGTACCTGCTGCCCGTCCGCTATGACGACGTTCTTGCGGTGACGGCCACGGTGGCGCGGATCACACGTACTCGGGTGGATCACACCTATGCCGCGTTGCACGAGGGGCGCGTCGCGTGTGAGGCCTCCACGACGCTGGCGTGCGTGGGTCGTGACGGGCGCCCGCGGCTCATGCCGGAAGCGCTGTGGTCGAGGTCGGCGAGCCCATAGCTCTCCCTTGGAGGGAGAGGGGGCAGCGTCAGGTCTGCTGCAGTTCGGTGGAGTAGTCGCGGAGGGTCTTGAGGCCCTCGAAGAGACGGGACTTGATGACGGATTCAGGGACGTCGAGCACTTGGGCGATCTCCGTCCGCGAGAGGTCCTCCACGTAGCGCAGGCGGAGGACCTCCTGCTGGGCTTCGGGGAGGGTCCGCACCATCTCGGCGAGCTTGGAGCGGAGCTCGTCTCGAACCAGGCGGGTGAGGTGACCTGTCAGGACGTCGAATAGCTGCGAGCCGACGGGCAAGGCATTGCCGTCTTTGCGAGCATTCCGCTCGCGCAGCAGGTTGAGGCAGTGATTCCTGGCCACCTTGTAGAGCCAGGGGCGGAACTGCTCCGGCGGAGGGACCTCCGCGGAAGCGAGGACCTTGCAGGCGATATCCTGCACGGCGTCCTCGGCCTCTTCCACGCGGCCGAGATAACCCCAGCAGAAGCGGATCAAGGCCTCGCGATAGAGCCGGTGCAGCTCATCGGCGGCGTGGGGGTGCTTGGTGCGGAGGGAGACAACCAGGGAGATGGTGGCGTCGTCCGGGGTGTCGGGCTGTCGCTGGTCCGGTGTCAAAGGGCAAACGCTCTACGCCGAGGCGGATCTACCGAGTACGGCGGATTATAGCGTCCGTTGCAAGTTCCGCACAGGCGCAGAGAGCTATGGCGGGCAACTCTGCGGGCCGGCGAAGGGGTAAGCGGTACCCTTAAACGCCTCGACACAAAGAGCTATGTCCAGGGCGTTTAGGATTCTGTCTGGCACGTTGGGTTGCAGGTCGGCCTGGGGGATGCGAGGCGACCCGGCGAGGCTCTTGAACTTGCTGACCAGGGCCGAAACGTCCAGAGCATCCGGCTGGCCAGTGGCCGGGGGGTTGAACGGGGCCGCCACATCGCCCCACCGGGCTGTGGTGATCGGCAAGGGGGCCGTGAAGTTCGCCTCTTCACCGGGATCGCATTGCACGAGCTGCACGTCGTAGTCGCTGCCGGGAACGATATCTGCGCCGTACGCGTGGACGACATCGAAAGCTCCCCAATCGAGATAGTGCGGCTCGCAGCCCAAGGGAGCAATGGTCAGCGACTGGTTCGGGGGAGTTGTGTCAAGAAGCGTGGACGGCGGAGCGAGCCAGCGCACCTGACCATTGAAGGCATCGAAGGGCGGGGGAAGGTCTACGAGCTTCACCCGCACGGCGGTCATGACCCCCGGGTTGCCGGGGACAAACGACAGGTATCGGTTCTTGGCGACCGGCTGGGGTTCGGGCTGGGCGGGCTGAATCTCCACGCAGGCGTTGATGGTGAAGTTACTGTTCGACAGGTCGAAGAAGATGTTGCCGGCGCCCTGCACCTTGGTGCGGGCGGTGTTGGTGAAGATGTCCGGCAAGGCAACCGTGTGGGAGCCGTCATTCGGGACAGCCGCGGCGAGGACGGTGGGGAAGGTAAGCCCGCCATCGGTGGAGAGCAGGATATCGACGTCCGTCGCGGATACCGGGGGTGCGTCGGTGTTCGCCACGTTCCAGGTTACTGTGAGGCCACCGGAAACCGAAACGGCGGTGTTCGGGAACGTCACCTGGAACGGACCGGCGGAACCCTCCACGGTCACGACCATATCGTCTGAGTCGGTCTGCCCGCCGCCCGCGAGGTTGTCTCTGACAGTGACGCGGAAGTCCATGGCGCGGTCAAGCACCGGCAGCTTCTCTGCCTGCGAAGACGTGTTGTTGAGGAGGTCCGACAGCCGCGGAAAAGTCCGCGTTGGCTGCTCAGTAGGATTGAAGCTGCGGAACAAGGGAATCAACCCGTCATCGGGTGCACCGAGCGTGGCCCCTGGACCGAGGTCGCGTTGCTCCCAGCAGTACGTGATCGCGTCACCGTCGGCGTCGTCGGCTGCGGCGGTCAACTCGAAGGGGGTGCCCGCGGGAATGACATAGTCCGGTCCCGCGTCGACCGTCGGCGCGGCGCCGCCGATCGTTGACTGGACGGGACATGTGCTCCCGCTCTGACTGGTGATGTTGGTGGCGATCTCCTGGATGCTGATGAAGTGGAAGTAGGGGTCGCTGTGGGCCTGAAGGTTGTCGGCCCCGCAGATGCCCGCATAGGCCATGATCGTCGAGCCGCTCCCCGGCTCGTAGGCCGTGGAGCCGTTGCGATTGCCGCCGCCGCAGCTCGAGCGCGTGCCGTTGAAACTGTGGTTGGCGCCGAACTGGTGCCCCATCTCGTGGGCGACGTAGTCAATGTAAAAGGCATCGCCGGTGGGGCTGTTGAGGGCGGTTACGCCGCGTGCCTTGGAGGTGCTTCCGCACACCACGCGCAGGCCCGCCACGCCCCCTCCGCCGGTGCCGAACACGTGACCCACGTCGTAGTTCGCGGTTCCGATGACGGCGGTGATGTTGGATTGGTTCTGACTCAGCATGGCGACGACATCGCCGTTGCTGTAGGGGTCGGTGGCGCCGTTTGTGTAGATGAGCTGGTCGTTGTTGGCCACGAGCACCAGCCGCACGCCGAGGTCGATTTCGTACACGCCGGTGACGCGATTGATCGCGGTCACGACAGCGGCCAACCCCGCGGCGACCGTGCCACCGTGGAACTGGGTGTATTCGCCGGTGGCCGCGTTGGCCAAACGATAAGTGCGTAGTTTTCCGTCGGACGCGACAGCTGCCGCGTTCGCGATGGCTGCAGCCACCGCTGCGTCGTCGGCGGGTGTGAGACATTCGAATCGCTCGTCCCGCCCGGTGGCGTCGCGTTTGAAATAGCTGGCATGGACGACGTCGTCGCCGATCTGATAGGGATCGATGTAGACCGCTCCGCGTGGAGAGAGAATCTGGGCATGGAAGCCGTGCGGAGTCAGGTCGCAGCGCAGGCTGGCCGCGGGATCGTCCAGCCCCCAGCCGACGTAGGTCCTGATTTCGGGGTACTTCGCGGCCAGCGGGGGCTCCATGACCGGAGACTCGAAGACCTCGAAGCCGGCGAGGGAGCCGTCGGGCATGGGTAGTTCAAGGATCTTGCCGGCTTGGGGAAGTCCCGCAACCGCCTCCATCGGGGTGGCCTGGAGCTCGGCAGCCATGGCTCGCCGATCCAAGGCGAATGCCCGGAACTTCGTGGCCCGGACGGTCAGACGTTGGCCCGCAACGGGTTGCGGCACCACCTCGATTGGACGCCACGTCGGCCTTTGGTCGAGGGCTGCGGGTTCCGTGGCGGCGGCGCTGGTTGTGAAGATCGCGATCGCGCCTGCGAAGAGGCGCAACTGGATTTCTGATGCTTTCACCCTTCCCTATCCTTTCGAGCGGACAAAGTCCCCCATCCCCGGTGGGCAAGGCCAGTGTACCCCGTTTGGATGAAAGATTCAATCGGTAGCTGTCGGCAATCCCCTGCGGATTCACCCCGGTCGCAACGCCGACTATATTAGCGGGTTCGCCGATTCTATAACGGCGAGAGTAACCGCGGCTGGAGCCTGGCATGGCGTTCGAAAAAGTTGAGCCCAAGGTTTATTTTCCTGCTTTGGAGCGGGAGGTGCTCGCTTTCTGGGAGCGGACGGGGGCGTTCGAGAAGCTACGCGAGATCAATCGGGGTAGCCCTAAGTGGTCGTTCCTGGACGGGCCGATCACGGCCAACAACCCCATGGGCGTCCATCATGCCTGGGGGCGGACGTACAAGGACATCTACCAGCGCTATCACGCGGCTACGGGTAAAGAGCTGCGCTACCAGAACGGCTTCGACTGCCAGGGACTCTGGGTCGAGGTCGAGGTCGAGAAAGAGCGCGGGTTCACCAGCAAGAAGGACATCGAGGCCTACGGGATCGACAAGTTCGTCGAGGACTGCAAGGCACGAGCCAGCAGGTTCGCGGCCATGCAGACCGAGCAATCCAAGCGGCTCGGGCAATGGATGGACTGGGACCACTCCTACTACACGATGTCCGATGAGAACAACTACGCCATCTGGGCCTTCCTGAAGAAGTGCCACGAAAAGGGCCTCCTCTACAAGGGCTTCGATTCCATGCCGTGGTGCCCGCGATGCGGCACGGGCATCTCCCAGATGGAGATGAACGAGGGCTATCGCGAGGTGCCGCACACGTCGGTGTTCGTGCGACTGCCGATCCGCGAGCGCCCCGGCGAAAACCTGCTGATCTGGACCACGACTCCGTGGACGTTGAGTTCCAATGTTGCCGCGGCGGTCAAGCCGGAGATGACGTATGTGAAGGTACGTCTGGGAAGCGACGAAGCGACGAAGCGACGAAGCGACGGAGGGGGACCGGGGGCTAGCGCCCCCGGCTCTGACAAGCCCGAATACTACTACGTGGGCAAGGCGAACTTCGAGAACGCCCGGGCGCATCCGGTGCAGAGTCTGGACAAGTCGAAGCTGCCGGGGCTGATGGCGATTCACGCCCAGTTCAAGAACAAGGGGCCCTACGAGGTCGTGGGCGAAGTGCGCGGAGAGGAACTGGTCGGGCTGACCTACGACGGGCCGTTCGACACGCTGCCCGGGGCCACCGAGGCCAAGGAAGCGCACCGGGTGATCGCCTGGGAGGCAGTGACCGAATCCGAAGGAACGGGGATTGTACACATCGCGCCGGGGTGCGGAGCGGAGGACTTCCAGCTCGGCAAGGAACTGGGGCTGCCGCAGGTCGCTCCGCTGTTTGAGGACGGCACATTCCGCCCGGAGTTCGGCTTCCTCACCGGTCAGCCATCGGACAAGGTCGCCGAGGCCATCGTCGAGTCGCTCAAACAGCGCGGGCTGCTCTTCGCCAAGGAGCAATACTATCACCGCTACCCGCACTGCTGGCGGTGCAAGAGCGAGCTGGTCTTCCGCCTGGTGGACGAGTGGTTCATCAACATGAACTGGCGTGAGGCCATCATGGAGTCGGCCCGCAGCGCCCGCTGGATTCCCGAATGGGGCCTGGAGCGGGAGCTCGACTGGCTGCGCAACATGGGCGACTGGATGATCTCCAAGAAACGCTACTGGGGCTTGGCCCTGCCGATCTGGGAGTGCCACCAGTGCGGGCACGTGGAGGTGATCGGAGGGCGCGACGAGCTGAAGGCCCGGGCGGTGTCCGGGTGGGAAAAGTTTGAGGGGCACTCACCGCACCGGCCGTGGGTGGATGACGTGAAGATCCGCTGCGCCCAGTGCGGCGACACGAGCGTGTCACGCATCCGCGACGTGGGGAATCCCTGGCTGGACGCCAGCATCGTGCCCTTCTCGACCATGGGTTACTTCTCCGACCGGGCCTACTGGGAGCAGTGGTTTCCCGCGGATTTCGTGGTCGAAGCGTTGCCGGGGCAGTTCCGCAACTGGTTCTACGCCCTGCTCGCCGTCAGCACGATGATGGTGGGCCAATCGCCGTTCAAAGTCCTCAAGGGGCATGGGCTGGTGATGGACGACGAAGGCAAGCCCATGCACAAGTCGGCCGGCAACGCCATCGAGTTCAACGAGGCCGCGGACTCCATCGGCGTGGACGTGATGCGCTGGCTCTACGCCCAGACGCCCCCGGAGCGCAACGTGCTCTTCGGCCCCCACCACTGCGACGACGTCCGCAAGGATGTCATCCTTCCCTGGTGGAACGTGTATTCCTTCTTCTGCAATCTTGCCCGCGTGGATGACTTCAACCCCGAGGTCCACACGGCGAGCCCTCAGGAGCGATCTCTTCTGGATCGCTGGATTCTCTCCGATCTGCATAAGCTGATCGGCGTGGCGCACGAGGCCTGCGGCAAGTATGACGTCGCACGACTTTGTACCGAAGCGGCGCGGTTCGTCGACGTGCTGAGCACGTGGTACGTGCGCCGCTCGCGACGGCGCTTCTACGGCGAGGGCTGGCCCGCGGACAAACGCGCCGCCTACGCCACGTTGTACGAGGTACTGACCACGCTGAACCGCGTGATTGCCCCGATTGTCCCCTTCATGAGCGAGGCGATCTATCAGAATCTCGTGGCCAGGCAGCGCGGCGACGCTCCGGCCAGCGTGCATCATGTGCCCTTCCCGCAGCAGGATTCGGCATTGGTTGATGAGACGCTGTCTACGCACGTGGCCGCGTGCTTGCGGCTCGTCTCTCTGGCGCGCTCGGCGAGAAAGGACTCCAATCTCAAGATTCGCCAGCCGCTGGCGGAACTCGTGGTTGTGCCCGGCAGCGATGCGGAACGG
>SBAX01000176.1 GCA_005240095.1 Phycisphaera mikurensis | reverse complement strand
CGTCGAGAAAGCCTACCGCGGGAAGCGCAAGATCGTCTGGTTCGAAGTCTTTGCCGGGCAGAAATCCTACGACAAGTACGGCACGTGGCTGCCGGAGGACACTCTCACGGCGTTCAAAGGGTACCTCGTGGGCATCAAGGGCCCGCTGACCACGCCCATCGGCGGCGGCATCCGCTCGCTGAACGTGGCACTCCGCCAGAAGCTCGACCTCTACGTCTGCCTGCGCCCGGTGCGCTACTTCAAGGGCGTGCCCTCACCGGTCAAGCACCCCGAGCTCGTGGACATGGTCATCTTCCGTGAGAACACCGAGGACATCTACGCGGGCATAGAGTGGGCCGCGGGCACCACCGAGGCCAAGCGGGTCATCGCGTTTTTGCAGGATGCCATGGGGGTCAGCAAGATCCGCTTCCCGGCCACCAGCGGCATCGGCATCAAGCCGGTGTCCAGCGAGGGCAGCAAGCGGCTCATCGCCGCGGCCGTCCGCTACGCCATCGAGAACAAACGCAAGAGCGTCACCCTCGTGCACAAGGGCAACATCCAGAAGTTCACCGAAGGGGCCTTCCGCGACTGGGGCTATGAGCTGGCCGAGGAGAAGTTCGCGGACAAGACCTACACCTGGGCCCGCTGGGAGCGCACCAAGAAGGACAAGGGCGAGGAGGCCGCCAACGCCGAGCAGGAAAAAGCCCTCGCTTCCGGCAAGATCCTCATGAAGGACGCCATCGCGGACATCACCCTTCAGCAGGTGCTCACGCGGCCGACGGACTTCGACGTGATCGCCACGACGAACCTCAACGGCGACTATCTTTCCGATGCCCTGGCCGCCCAGGTCGGCGGCATCGGCATCGCCCCCGGTGGCAACATCAACTACGACACCGGACACGCCATCTTCGAGGCCACCCACGGCACGGCGCCCAAGTACGCCAATCAGGACAAGGTCAACCCCGGCAGCGTCATCCTCTCCGGCGAAATGATGCTCCGCTACATGGGCTGGAAAGAAGCCGCGGATTTGATCCTGAAGGGCATGGACGGGGCCATCGCCGCCCGCGAAGTCACCTACGACTTCCACCGCCTCATGGAATCCGAAGGCACCAAAGCCAGGCTCCTTCGCGGCTCCGAATTCGGCCAGGCGGTGGTGAAGCATATGGGGTAGACTGCTGGAAGGGACCGTTGGAGCAAGGGAATGCCCGCATCAAAAAAGAGTGTCGAACCTAAGAACGTCCTTGATACTGAGGACTCGCTGCTTAGAGAGTTTGCTTCTCGGGGCAACCTCGATGACATCATCCCCACTCTGGCGCGGGACGAGCGCGCCATTCGTAGAATAGAAGCAGTTGTCCAGCGACGACCGACCCGGCATGAGCTGGTGTTAGGCGACGCGCGGACAATGTCAGACCTTCAATCGGGGGTAGTCCAACTCGTTGTGACGTCTCCCCCTTACTGGACGCTCAAGCGCTATAACGACCATCATGCGCAGCTGGGACACGTCGAGGACTACGATGACTTCGTTGCACAGCTGGATCGTGTGTGGGAACACTGCTTTCGGGCCCTCGTCCCGGGCGGCCGGCTGGTGTGCGTCGTCGGTGATGTGTGTCTTTCCCGCCGCAGGAACAACGGGCGGCACACGGTTGTTCCTCTCCACGCCGCGATTCAAGAACATTGCAAGCGGATCGGCTTTGACAACCTAGCTCCAATCATCTGGCACAAGATCTCCAACGCCAAATACGAGGTCGAGGGCAGCGGCGGATTCCTGGGTAAGCCTTATGAACCCAATGCGGTGATCAAGAACGATGCAGAGTTTATTCTCATGCAGCGCAAGCCCGGAGGTTATCGCAGCCCCACACGCGTTGAGCGGCTCCTCAGTGTCGTCCCGGCCCGAAGCCACCCGCTGTGGTTTCGCCAAATCTGGAGCGATGTCGCCGGAGCATCCACGTACAAGCATCCGGCGCCATTCCCAACCACCCTCGCGGAACGCTTGGTGCGCATGTTCAGCTTCGTAGGTGACACCGTCCTCGACCCATTCATGGGTACAGCAACAACCAATTTTGCAGCCGCACGTTGGGGCCGCCATAGTATCGGCGTCGAAGTCGATCCGAAGTACTACGACATGGGGCGACGCAGAATGATGGCCCACGCCTGCGATCTTTTCTTCAAGGCGGACATCCTCTTCCGGGAACAGCGGAATGGATGATCTCGACCTGCGAATCCGCAACGCGGTGAAGCAATTCTGGGCGACCCGTCACCGGCAGGCGTCTTCTCAGGGAAAGGCTTCCGGTGCCAAGGACATGGGTGCACGTGCCGCCGTCACCGGTGGTGCCCAGATGAACGGGTTTGTGGAGCTGGTCCGCGACCTGCTCCTTGAGAACGGAGCTCCTCCGGACAGCATTCATCGAAACAAGAATGTCGAGCTGCCCGGATGGTATCGAGCGGAAAAGAGCTGGGATTTGGTTCTTGTTCTTCACAAGGAGTTGATCGCGGCGATTGAATTCAAGTCCCAGGTTGGACCATCCTTTGGAAACAACTTCAATAATCGAACGGAGGAAGCATTGGGAAGCGCAACAGATATCTGGGCAGCTTTCCGAGAGGGAGCATTCCGGCCCTCTTCCCGGCCGTGGCTGGGGTACTTGATGATGCTCGAGGAATGCGGACGGTCAACTTCCCCGGTGGCTGTGCGCGAACCGCACTTCTCTGTGTTTCCAGAGTTCAAGTCTGCCTCATACGCCCGCCGCTACGCGTTGTTGATCGAAAAGCTCCTACGCGATCGCCTCTATGACGGCGGCTGCTTCCTGCTCTCACAACCGGCCGCCGCGACAACAGGTGACTATCGGGAGCCAAACCCAGAGTTGACGTTCAGCCGGTTCATGACGCCTCTTATAGCCCGCCTTCGAACCCAGCTCGACCTTGACCGATGAGGAAGCGTGCTGAAGTTCTACCATGTAGCCGTACACCGCGAGGACGGCTGGTACATTGGACGCGTGCTCGAACGCTCCGGCGTCACCACCCAAGGCCGCACGTTGGACGAGTTGGTGGACATGCTTCGTGACGCCATCGATGCGATGTGGTCGGAGAAGGACGTGCAGCTCGAATTGGTGCTCGCCGCCGAGCGGCCCGGCAGGGCTACCTGAAAAAAGGCTCGACGACGGCTCTTGGCGCTTGATCCGGTGTGCCGATGACCAACCCAGCTGAGCTTCGCCGCCGTGCAATGGAAATCCTCGTGGGCGAGTTGGGCTACGTTGACGCCATGCGCTTCCTTCTCCAATGCGAACTCGGCGCCGCCGACTACACCCGCGACCGCGACAACCTGCTGCCGGGCTGGTCCGACGAGGAGCTCCTCCGCCGCGCTGACGAACTCGCCCGCAAGGTGAGGGGAAAGTGATCTCAAGTGCTGCCGAACCTCTATCACGTGATCGTAGAAGAGTCAGACGGCTGGCTGGCGGCTCATGCGCTCGAGGACGACAGCGTCCACACTCAAGGTAAAACCCTAAACGAAATCACCGCCAACATCCGCGAAGCCGCACACCTCGTCTACGGCGACAAGGATGTCCACGTCGAGTTGGTCATCCCGAGCAACGTGAAGGTGGCGTGATGCCGTCCGGCGCATCACAGTTTTTCCAAGTCGATCTCGTTCTTCGCGCCGCATTCGATACAGGTGCGCAAGTCGCCATCGGGAAGCCGAGCGCCGCACCGGATGCAATTGACGCGCGCTCGCACGCGTGCGATGGCGTCCAGCGCCCCTTGCAGTGAGTCGCGGCTGTAGAACGAGATCCCGGGTTCCTTGGTTGTCACCAGCCAATGTTCCCATTGCTGCCTCGTGTCCGCCAATCGATAGCCCTGCCCGCATTCGGGGCAGCGATGCTCATCAGGCAGGCCCCGCAGGACGTAGCCGCAACGAAGGCAAAGCGAGAGATCGTGTTGCAAGAGCCGGGCCCGCAAGGCACGAACCCTTTGCTCATAGAAATGTCCGCGCGCCGCAACCGATGTGAATTCCGCAACTGCCATCAATACCCATTGGTACCAGTTCCAACTCAAGCCGAGCCATTTGTTGGCAAGCAAACCGAGGCCAATAACCAGGGTGCCACTGAGGAATTCAGCCCGCTTCCCGATCCACCTAGGCGTTACGCACTTGGGAATGCCGCGCGCATCGAGCCCGCCCGAGAACCGCTTCGCGGGCGTAGGCATGCTGGGTGTTTGCTGTTTGCGCTCAAGAAACGCCATGATGATCCATGCTACGCAGGCTTCACCCAGGCCTTGGTTAGTAACGATACCTGAACAATCTCCCGAAGAGCCGTGCCAGCCAACCTCGCCGTTGGTCGGACGCGTGATGAAAGTCATCCCCCTCTGACTCATCATCGAGCTCACTTGACGGTCCGCCATTTCCGAGAACCTGGTCTCGATAGCCCTGCCATCTCCGAAAAGTTTCGCGAGCTGAGTCCACGTCGAATATCCCGGTATCCGACTGCGGGTCGATAGCCGACAGATTGAGCCGGTAAAGGATCGCCGCGACAACTTCCGCGACGCTGTCGCCGCCCCGTACGTGGAAAGCGAAGCTCGTGCATTCGAGTTCGTTCCCCATGCTGATCTCCATGCGAGCAGCATCGCTGATGAGGTGGCCGCATGACGGGTCGCTGAAATCGGCCTCGGGATAAAGCTCCTGGATCGCTGCGATAATCTCCTCGCGTTTCCCGATCGGCGGCGGGTCGAAGTCGTCGGGAATGTCCGCGAACTCTGTGACTCCGGGTGGCAGTTTGAAAACAAAGATGTCCCAACTCACGTTAACCTCGCGACCGGAAAACTACCGGGCATGAACGAGCCTGTAAACGAGCGGAACGCTCCCCTTATCGCGGCATGACGAGGCGGCGGCTTGGAGTTCTCCGTCCTTGCCCTTACCATGGCTAAATGCGAGGTGGGTCATGCGGTGGGCGATCGGGATGGGAGTGGTGGCGGTGGCGAGTGCAATGGGTTGTGCAGGCGGATCGGGCGGCGGTAGGCCGCCGTACCTGGGGACGTTTGAATACCGCTATCCCGACGGACTGACCATCCTCGTGAAAACCACGGACAACGACACGCTTTACTGGGAATGCCTGGAAGGCGAGGCCCGCGGGCAGAGCGCCACTGAAAAGTGCGACCGCCGCGAAGTCGCCCCCGGCGTCTACTTCGTCAACTGGATCGAGAAGGACGGCACGGCCATCAGTCAGGTCGTGGACTACAACAGGATGACCGTGGTCTGCAACATCGTGGCCGGCGGCCAGCGCTTCCTCAGCGAAGGCACCCTCCGACGAATCGAATAAACAAAAAGGGCGCATCGAGCGCGAATGTGCCCGATACGCCCTCCGGCATCCCGTCAGCCCCTCGCCTACTTCTGTCGCTTCGAGGTTCCCTTCATGGAAAACTCTCCCATCGGCCCCGACTCGGTGAAGGACCATTCGTGGGTGTCGTTGTCGACCCACCTCATACAGCCGCTGACGCGCTTCTTGTTTCCCTGCGCATCCACGCTCCTGGCCTTGCTGCAGAACCCGTCGCAGTCGCGGCAGGGCGTGGCCCACCCTTCGCCGATCTCGCCCCAGTCGTTCAGGAAGAGGGTGCGGTACTTGCCGGCCTTGCCGTCCCACATCCAGTACTCCACATAGGTCATCTTCTGCCCTTCACCGATTTCGAAGGAGCCCTCCCCGCGCAGCGCCGTCCCGCCCAGGGCCCATTCCATCTTGCCCGTTCCGCCGAAGGTCGTTTGTGGCTCCTTGGAACCCGCAGGCATGTGCTCCATCATCTCTTCCTTCGAGGGGCTTACCATCTCCCCACTCCACGCCCAGTTGCCCACCATGCGCTCGAGCTTCTTCATCTCCGGCGCCGGCGCCGGCTTTTCCAGCGGGCCCATCGGCGCCTCCGGGCGCATGCACCCGCCTACGGCCAGCAACATCGCCAGCGCCCCTACCACCTGTCGCTTCATGTTCGTTCCCTTTCTGTGCTGTACTGAGAAAGTCCGAAACGACCACGCCTCGGCAAGCGACACGCCATCGCTCCCGTATTTCGGACTCTGTTAGGTTACCAAACCGCCCGTGGTGTGCAAGGAATGGCGCCCGGCTTTCCCGACCGGTGGTCGGATGCCTTATCCCGGCCGTTCTCATTTTCGAGAAAGTCCCCGCCGCGCCCATCACCGGCGAGCGCCCGGCACGGAACTTGCAACCACCTTAAACCCGGGAAGAGCCCGGTCGCCAGGCGCCACGTGGAGAAGGGTCCCGGTGCGCCCGACGCGCGGTCCCATGAAAGGACGAACGTATGTCATCCGAGAGCCCCATCCGTGCAGCGTTGAATCGGCTTTCCACGCACTTTGGCGCCTGCCTGCTGATTTATCCCCCCGCCACCGCCGATGCCCTCGCCGAGCTGGCCCACTTTGCCGGCCCGCTGCCGCGGGAGTTCATGAGCTTCCTCTCCATCAGCAACGGGCTGCGCATCCACGCCGACGGCCCGGACACCGAGCTGCACCTCTGGGGCGCCACGGAAATCCTCGCCTGCGCTCTGGGCGGAGACGGACTCGGGCTTCCTCCCGGATTGTTCTGCGTGCGCGGCGATCCCACGGGGGAGCGCGACTGGCTGGTGGGCGGCGACGGACCCACCCGCGGCGTGCTCATCCGCTGGGACCCCTGGATTCCGGGCGCTCAACTGATCGCCTCCAGCTTCGGCGCCTACCTCGCCGCCTGGGCCGGTTGGGTCACCTCCCGCTATGGCCGCGAGGGCGAAAGAGTCGCTCGTCCGCGGCAGGCCCTGTTCGACCGCGCTTTTCTGCGATCCGTCGATCCCATGCTCGCGATGCTGTCCTGCGATGTCCGCATCAAAGAATGGCTCGGCCAGCTCGATCACGCCGTCGCCTGCGGCGACGACTTCGAATGATGACCTCCGACGGTGGTTGCTCAATCTGCGGCTCGCCTTACCCTCAGGGACCAGATGAAGACAGGCCCTGATCCTGCACCGCTCCCTGGCCTCGTGCGGCGCGTTCTTTGGCTCGCCAATCGCACCGTCGCGTGTAGGCCGCAGACGCACGCGCGGCCCGGGACGTATACAGCTTGCGCGGTCAAATCAACGGGACCTCCTCGCTGAACCCGGCATCTGCTTCATTGGGGGTCCGCTGCGACCGGGTTTCCTCTTCGAATGTCTCACGCATGATCAGCCGACAGCACGCGTTCCACCGGAGAATGGCGTCGTCGTTGCCGGCGGGCCGGACGGCCTCGGCCTTCTCAAAGCAGGCCATGGCCGCTCGAAGCCAGTCGAGCACCACGTAGGCGGGGGAACCGCGGACCTGCTGAGCCTTCCCCCATCGCTCCAGGATCACGCCCTCGTAGTACGCCCGCTCGTACTCATCGCGGAGGCGCGGCAGAAGCTGGCGCGCTTCGTCCACGTGAACGCCCGGCTTGTGGTCGAACTGGTCGGTCAGCGCCAACAGGAGACCGGCCAATCCCTTTTGATCGCCCGGGTTGGCGCACACGACGTCGCGGTAGATGCTCTCGGCTTCGCGCGGCTCCTGCAGCAGGCGGTAGCGCTCCGCTTTCGCCAGGGCAGCAGGGATCGCCTCCTCGCTGATCGGTTTCAGTTGTAACATGCTGACCTCCAGGACCCCCGGACCGCGGATGCGGCCCCACATCCTCAATTCCGCATTCACCCTTTCCCATTGGTCACGTCGGCTCGCGGCTCTTGCCGCCACCGCCCAGCACCCGCAAGAGTTTCGCGATGGGGTCGTACACCCGATCGACCACCCGCTCCTTCTATGAAGCCGGGTCTGTCAAGCGCCAAGGG
>SBAX01000361.1 GCA_005240095.1 Phycisphaera mikurensis | reverse complement strand
GGGTTGCTGGTTGGGCTGCCGGTTTGGTGCCGACCAACTGCTTAAGATCCACCACACCGGTTTGATTGAGCGCCACCAATGCACCGGTCGCTGCGGACAGGAATCCCGCCGTCGCGGTCATCAAACCGGGTACGGTGTGCCAGAAGCCTGCTTTCGGTCCATTCGACATCGGGCGCGCCTCCCTTGAGGGCAGAGAAGTTTGTTCAGATGGAGCCATTCAACCCTCACCATGCCCCTCTCCCTCAGAAGGGAGGGGGCTGCCTTCTTACATGTCGGTAGTTTATGGCCCGGCGCAAAAGGGCGTCAAGCAAACCGGGGTGGATCCAAATCCAGTGTGACGCGAGCGTGTGCAACGTGCTTGTCACACGTGGTCCAGGGCCGCGGCGAGGTCGGCGATGATGTCGTGCCAATCCTCCAGACCGACGCTGAGGCGAATGCCGCCGGGGACCAACCCGCGCTCGCGTTTTTCCGCTTCGGGCATGGCCGAGTGAGTCATGGAATACGGCGCTTCGATGAGCGTTTTGATCTGCCCGAGTGAAACGGCCAGCGTGAGCGTGTAGGCGTTCTGCGCCGCCCAGTCGATGAGCCGCTCGGCGGGCTTGCCGTTGCCCTCCGCGTCGCGAACCACGAAGTAGATCATCGAGCCGGGTGCAGAATTGTCGCGGTAGTCGCGCATCTGTTTGCGGGCCAGCTCGTACTGCGGGAACGACTCCAGGCCGGGATAGTGCACGCGCTCGACCTTGGGGTGCTTTTCCAGGAACTGGGCCACGTGCATGGCGGTCTTCTCGTAGTTGATCATGCGCGTGGCGAGGGTAGGCAGGCCGTAGACTAAGGGCGGCCAGGCGCTCTTGGCGGAGAGTGCTCCGCCGAAATCCTTGCGAAAGAGAATAAGATCGTGATACATGGACTTGGGGCCGATCACCGCTCCGCCGATGTCGGTGCCGAAGCCGCCGATGGCTTTAGTGAGCGACTCGCAGACCAGGTCCGCGCCGAGTTCCAGGGGTCGCTGGCAGAAGGGCGTGGCGAAGGTGTTGTCCACCACCACGCGGATACGTTCCGCGGGCCTGCGGGTGGCGTTGGCTTCGTCGGCGACCTTGCGGATGGCGGCGATGTCGATGAGGCGCATGTCGGGGTTGACGGGGGTCTCGAAGTAGAGAACACGAGTGTGGGGGAGAATCGCTTTGCGCACGGCCGCGAGGTCGGTCATGTCGATGAGCGCGGCGTCGATGCCATAGCGTGGCAGCCAGTTGCGGATCAGCGAGTAGGTGCAGCCGTAGAGGACCTTGTGGGCGACCACGTGATCGCCGAGCTTGGCCAGGGTGCAGATGGCCGCGGAGATGGCGGCCATGCCCGAGGCGAAGCACAGGGCCATCTCGCCGCTCTCCGCGGCGGCGAGGTTTTCCTCGAGCATGTCTCCGTTGGGCTCGCCGAGGCGGTCGTAGATGTAGATAGGGGCGTGCTCGCCATCCTCGCGGGCGAAGTCCTCGAAGCCTTTGGCCCCGCGGTGCACGGAGTCCAGGCGGAAGGTGGCGCTGGCCGTCATGGGCGGGACGACGTGATGGTTGTAGTCCCAGCGGGCGCTGTGGCTGCGTCCGTGGATGAGGCGGCTGCGGATGCGATACTGGGCCTCATTGGGCTGGGGCTGATCGGCTCGGTCGTTCATGGCTGTTCCCTCCGCGGCGGTCAGGCTCGCCCGGCGCGGGCGCGCAGACCGCCAGCGCTCCTGTTTCCCGATTCTAGCCTGCAAGAACCGTGCCGCGCAATGCATTTCCCATGGAGGGCGAGCCTTCTGGGACGAACGATGTCGGCGCTCAAGCCCGCTCCCTGACGGTCGCGGTACTGATTATTGGCTCCGCGTGAGCCTTCGTTCTCCCGCTTTACCCAGCTGCCTTGGCGGCGGCGAGGATGGCGTCGTAGTTGGGGTGGCTGGCGACCTCGGGGACGTACTCGGCGTAGCGGATGATCCCGGTCTTGTCCACGACGAAGGCGGCGCGGGATTCGACGCGGAGCTCCTTGATGAGCGTGCCGTAGGCCTTGCCGAAGCTGTTGTCGTAGTGGTCGCTGAGCACCTGGAGGCGCTCGCGGTCGATGCCCTCCGCCCCGCAGAAGCGGGCCTGGGCGGTGGGCAGGTCGCAACTGATGGTGTAGAAGGCCACATCGGGCAGCTTGGCGGTCTCCTCGTTGAAGCGCTTGGTCTGCTGGGCGCAGACCGGGGTGTCAAGTGATGGCACCACGCTGAAGATTCGCGTTTTGCCCTGCGTGTCGCTGATCTTCAGCGTATCGACGAGGCTTTTCTTTAGGGTGGCATCGGGAGCTTTGTCACCGACTTTGAGTTCTGGACCTTCCAGCGTCAGCGGTTTGCCTTTGAGCGTACATGTCCTGGCCACGGTTGTTCTCCTTTCGCACCCCCCTTTAGGTGAGGGATGGGGTGAGGCCCTTCGCGGCGGGGTGGCATGGCACAGCGCAGCGCCGGCATGCCCTTTCGCGCCTCGCAAATCGAGGGTAGTCCCGTATCTGGAGTGCGTCAAACGAGGCAAGGGATCGAGGGATCAAGGGAACAAGGGATCCAGGAGAAGACACGGGGCGGCAGGAAGAGATGTAAGTTCCGATCCCGCAAAGAGTTGCGCTGCGCGATCAATCTCGCTCGCCGGCGGACATCCCGTCTCTCGCGGGAGTGCGGGGAACGAGCCAAGGGCGATCGGGATCATCGGCGCTGGTCAGCGCGGCCAGCGGCACCCCGTAAACCGATTCGAGGACGCCGGGCGTGAGCACTTCCTCGGGCGAGCCGGTTGCCACTGATTTGCCGTCATGCAGAAGCAGGATGTGGGCGCAGAAGCGTGCGGCCAGGTTGATGTCATGGGTGACCACGACGACAGCCAAGCCGTCCAGCGCAGCCCGGTCCCGCAGGATACGAAAGATCGCAAGCTGATGTTGCAGATCGAGGGAGGCCGTCGGCTCGTCGAGCAGGAGGACCTGCGGCTCCTGGGCGAGGGCGGCGGCCACGTGGACGCGCTGGGCCTCCCCCCCGGAAAGAGTCGTAAGCGGGCGATCGGCGAATGCCAATGTCCCCGTCGTTTCCATCGCCCGATCGGCGATGCGGAAATCCTCCGGTGATTCAAACAGGCCCAGCGAGCGATGCGGGAAGCGGCCCAGCAGGACGACTTCGCGCACGGAAAGGTCGATGTCGCCGGGTGAGCGCTGCGGAACATAGGCGATGATCTGGGCGCGTCGGCGCGGAGAAAGGTGGCGAAGAGATTCATGGCGAGAATGATGGATGTCTGTCCGACCACCCCCTGCCCTCTCCTTGTTAAGGAGGGGGGTGATGGAGAGCAGGACATCGCCGTGGTGAGGAGTGGTGAGGCCTGCCATGAGCCGGATCAGCGTGCTCTTTCCCGCCCCGTTGGGGCCGACGATGGCCCAGTACTGCCCGGCGGAAACAGAGATGGAAATCGGCCCCAGGAAGTCCGGGCGCGTCGGGAAGCCGTAGCGCACGTCGCAGAGCTCAAGGCGCGCCGCTCCATCCGTATAGCCCGCTCCCTTACGGTCGCGGTACTGATCGGTTGGCCTCATCGGCGGGCTCCGGATGGAGAAGCTGGGCGAGGTGAGCGATCACTTCGACGTATCGCGGCGAGGGGATCAGGCAGTTGTCATCGGTGATGATGTGCACGCGGTTGTTGGCGACGGCCGGAATGGCGGCAAGCTCACGCCACTGGCGCAGCATCCGCTCGCGCACTTCGTCGGTCAGTTCCAGTTCGGGCATGAGTTCGAGAATGACCTCGGGCTGCTGGGCGACGATCGCCTCGGGGCTGACCTGGGGATAGGCCATGTCCAGGTCGCCGAAGACGTTCACGCCGCCGGCGATCTCCAGGGCCTGATCGAGAAACGTGCCGTGCCCGGTGGTGAGAATGTTCGCCAAACGATCGGGCTGACGGGAAACGGTCAGCAGCACGCGCGGCTTTGGGCGGTGAGCAGTTTGCCGGCGGACGCGATCGAGGCGAGCCTCGAACTCGCTGATGCGCTGCCTGGCCTGGGCATCCAGGCCCAGGCGAGCGCCGAGATCCAGCAGGCATTTCTTGATCCCCGGCAGGGTATCCGTTTCGTCCACGTAGATCGGCACGCGGAGCGACTCGCACAGCCGCTCTAAGGCTTCGTTCTTGCCGCGCATCACGAGCAAGTCCGGAAGCAACGCGGCGATGCGCTCCAGGTCGGGATCAGAAAACCCGCCCACTCTGGGCCGTTCTAGAAGCTCCGGCGGATGCACGCAGAATTTGCTGACCCCCACGATGCGGTCGCACGCTCCAAGCTCGCAGATCACCTCGGCGGAGTTCGGCGCAATGGCGACGATCCGCTGCGGGGACGTTGCTTGGCTCAAACGCGTCGCGCCGGGCTCGTCCGCCCGGGCTTGCACACGGATCAGCGCGGTGCCTGCAAGCAGCCAGCGGCACGCGAGCGTCCATTGAGGTCGGCATCTGTGGGGCATTACTTTTTCCTGCTTGTGCCGGACATCTCAAGCATCTTGCGGAGTCGCAGCAGGCCGCCGAACTCTTGCCACACCCAATCGGCGGTGTGATCGTCCACGAACCTGATCGACCCTCTGGTGTTCCGCGTGCCCGCGGGACTCCGGCTCCTGCCTTTCGTACGCCACGTGCTTGTACCTTCGTCGTAGGTCGCCGTGCCCGCGCCGGTTCCACCGGCGCTATTGATCCAGTAGAAGCGGTAGCGCTGAGTTGCAACATCCCATGTCCACAGACTCACGCCCGCCCTCTTGCGATCATCGCCCAGGTCGGTTTCGCTTCTATCCACCACGCACCACTTGTCGCAATCCCAAGTCCAGTTGCCGCGCAGCGTGCCCCGGCTGATCTCGTCTACACCGCGGATTCTCGTCTCCGTGACCCCTTCCCATTGGCCTACGAAGGCGTCGAGGCGATCCAGTTGCACTGGTCTTTGCGGCTGCATGTTCTTGGTGTCCGCGCCCTGGATCTTGCCTGCGCAACCTTGCAACAGAATGAGCATCGCAACGAGCAGTGCGCCCGCGAAGTCCGGTCGAATCATGGTTGCCATCTCCGCCCAGCCTAGCGTCGAGCACGTGACTAGTCGATGTTGTGCGGGTGCCGCGCGCCGGACAACGCACGCTAGACGAGGCAGACATCCTGAACGGTTCTTCCCGTCATGCTGGCGAGGGGGATGGAGGCGGTCGGTCGGGCGGGCTGGCCGGGGTTAAAGCACAGCAAGCGGTCGCGGAGTTCGGTGGTGGCCACGAGGAGGTCGGGGGCGACTTCGACACGGCGGAGGGTCTGGCCGCCGGCCTCATAGTGGCAGATGAAGCTGTCACCGAGCACGCGGGCGTGGATGCGGTGCGAGGTGTCGGTGTAGATGAGCCGCTGCACGCCGTGCGTGGTGAGGAGCCATAGCGACTCGACGGGTCGCCGCCCGCCGCGGTGGATCACCTCGGGCTCATCGTCGCGCCCCGCGGGCCAATGGAGGACGTCGCCGTTGCTATTGCCCGCGTACAGGCCGTCGTCCGTGGGACAGATGGCGGTGATCACAGCGCCGCTGCCCGTGCAGATCCGCGCCGGGCGATCGACTGGGCCGCCGGCGGGCCACACAATCACGCGATCGTCGATCGAGCAGTAGAGTTGGCCCGCGCCTTGACCCTCACCCCGGCCCTCTCCCTGGAAGGGAGAGGGCGACAGGTAGAGCTCGATGTCGCGAACGGCCTTGGCCCCGCGGGTCATGGACTCAAACACGGGCTCGCCGAACGACTGCGCGGCGACGTCCCACTCCCGGATGCCCAACTCGGAATGAGTGGCGATCACCCGGTCGCCGACCTGCACCGCGGCGTTGAAGCCGCCGCGTACGGAGGGCGGATTGCGCAGCGAAAGCGTGTGCGTGGGGACGCTGGCGTCGATCGGCCAGAGATAGACGCCCGTGGCGGCGCCGACGAGCAAGACCTCCCCCCCTCTCCCTTCCAGGGAGAGGGTTGGGG
>SBAX01000422.1 GCA_005240095.1 Phycisphaera mikurensis | reverse complement strand
TCTCCGTAAGCTGAACCTGGGCGATCCACGCGATCAGCCCGTCGACACTGGGCCAAAAGCCCGAAACTGTGTCAAGGCGACCCGGCTTTCATAGTTTCTGCTCTGCGGTCTCGTTGCCGGCGTCGTGGCCGGCATCCGCCGCCTGCGCGGAACGCCCACCCGCGACAATAACTGACAGTTTTCCGTCCTGCCCTTGCACGGCGCCCTGGCGCGCTGGACAATTCCCAAGGTTCGCGGAAGTCCAGCGGGAACAGCGCTTCGGCTCGGCTCCCCACGCACCAGAGCTTGAGCCGTTTCTGTGCCGGCCAATCAGCCAATCCTGGTGCGAAGGACGAAAGACCGTGTCCGCACTTGCCGTGGTGTACGTCATCGCCTTGATCGTCGGCGGGGGACTGCTCTTGATCTCCGTCTTCCTGGGCCATGATTCCAGCACCGACTTTCACGCTGACTCCGTCGGCGGAGTGGAGGCGGACGTCTCGGCCGACATCCACCACGATGCTGACCTGAGCCACAACGGCAGCGGCATCTCCCTGGCCAAATGGTTCTCGGTGCAGTTTGCGGTTTACTTCCTGGCCGTCTTCGGACTGATCGGGACCACCATGACCTACATGGCCAAGGCCAAGCCGCAGGTCGTGCTCATGTCCGCCACGATCGCCGGGCTCATCATTGGGCAGGTCGTTCACCGCGCCATGCGGACCCTGAAACGCACCAGTATCGGCAGCGACCTGACCACCACCGACTATCTCAAGCGGCCCGCGCGGGTCACCATCGCCATCGAGCCTGCACGACGAGGCGAGGTCGCGGTCGCCTCGCGCAACGGCGAGCGCTTCCTCGCCGCCGTCGCCCGGCGACACGACGATCGCTTTCTCACCGGCGACCGCGTGGTGGTGGTCGGTTTTTCGCACGGCGTGGCCGAAGTCGTTTCCAAGGACGAGTTTGAGTTCGTCACCAATACCAAGTCGGGAGAGAACACATGAACGCGCTTCTACTGGCTCAATCCTCCAGTTCCGCCGGGGCGGCCATTGTGATCGGCCTTGGGATCCTCTTTGTTGTAGTCGCATTCCTGCTGCTGGTAGCCAAGTTCATGGTCGTCGGTAACCCCAGCGAACTTCTGGTCATCAGCGGGCGGGGCACCCAGCCCAACATAGGCTATCGAACGCTCATCGGCGGGCGCACCGTGGTCATTCCCATCCTGGAGAAGGTCTCGCTGCTGAGTCTGCGGAACATGCAGGTGGCCCTGGAAGTCAAGGCCCAGTCGGGCGGGGGGAAGATGATCCCCGTCAACGTGAACGGCGTGGCCAACGTCAAGGTGTCGTCGGACCCCGACATCCGCGGCAACGCCATCGAGCGGTTCCTCGGCGAACCGCAGCAGGAAATGGAGCGGGTAGCGCGGGAAACCCTCGAGGGTGGCCTGCGCGCCGTGATCGGCAAGATGACTCCCGAAGAGATCGTCGAGGACCGCGACAAGTTCGTGGCAACGGTGATGAACGAGGTCAATGACGACTTTCGCAAGCTTGGCATGGTCATCGACAGCGTGAACATCCAGAACGTCCATGACGACGATCAATACCTGGAGTCGATCGCCCGCAAAGCCTCTGCGGACGTGCGGGCCACGGCGCGGCAGTACGAAGCCCTTCGCAAGTCCGAGGCGGATATCAAGGAGGCTGAGTCGGAAGCCCTCGCTCGCAAGGCCAAAGCGGAGCGCGACGCGGAAGCCCGCGCCGCCGAGGCGCTCGGCCGACAGAAGGCGGAGTCCGCGCGCCTGGCGGCTGACAAGTCGATCGCCGAAGCCAACAACGCCCTGCGGATTCGCCAGGCGGAACTGGCCCGTGAAGCTGCCGTGAAGGAGGCCGAGGCCCAGGCCGCCGCCGCTCAGGCCGAAGAGGCTCGACTCCTCGCCACGCAGGTCAAACAGGCCAATGCCGATCGCGACGCCGCCATGGCCAAAGCCCAGGGCGCCGCTGCGACGGTTCTCGAGGAGGGTAAGGCCCGCGCCGCGGCTATCGAGTGCATCGGCAGCGCCATCCAGAAAAACCCCGACGCCCTCAAAGTCATGCTTGCCGAAATGCTTCCCGGCGTGGTGCAGGAGATGACCAAGACCATCGCCAACGTGCAGCTCGGCAAGGTCACGGTGATCGACAGCGGCAACGGACAGGCTATCGCCGGCGCCGCCCTCGGGCGGGCCAGAATGCTCACCGAATCCCTCGCCACCTTGGAATCCGTGCTCGGCATTGACATGCGCTCCTTGACCAAGGCCATCGCTGACCGCTTCGACGGAAACCCGGCGGCGACGGTGACCCCGCCGGTGACCAGAAGCACCAAGCCGTAGTGCGGCACTGCTCGATTCGCAATACCGCCGACCGCAGGACGTTTGGTGTGCGATTCCGCGCATGAGCCACGCCGTCACACGACCCTCCTTGCTCATCCGCCTGCGGCAGGAAGGCGACGACCGTTCCTGGCGGGAGTTTGACGCGGCCTACAGCGACCTGATCGTGCGCTACGGCCGGCGGTGCGGCCTGCAGCTGGCCGACGCCGAGGAAGTGCGGCAGGTCGTGCTGGCGAAGCTCAGCCGCTCGCTGCGCTCCTTCGAATACGATCCCCGGCGGGGGCGTTTCCGCGACTATCTGCGGCAATGTGTGCGAAACGCCATCGCCTCTTTTTCTTCGCGTCACAATCTGCCGCTGACGCCGGTATCTATAGATGAGGCCACTCAGGCGGTTGCGGCGGATGAGCCCGACAGAGCCTGGGATGAGGAGTGGGTCCAGCACCACTACCGTCGTGCGCTGCAGGCGCTACGAGCGACGACGGATACCAAGACGCTCGTCATCTTTGACGAGCTCCTGCGCGGCGCGGACGTCGCGGCCTTGGCCGAGCGTTTCGCGACAACCGAGGCGAATATCCGCAAGATCAAGCAGCGGATGCGCGAGCGGCTGGAGCAGACCATACGGCGGCAACTGGCCGACGAGGAAGCCTGTGACGATTCTGCCTGACTCCCAGCGGCAAACGATGCTTGAGGCCGAGCCCGTCGGCTGCCTGGGGGACGACTGGTTGGAGCGGGCGCGGCAGGCCGATCGCAGCGATGCCCTCGGTCATTGGCTCGGTTACGAGGTTCTATCGCCCGCGACGTGTGGCGGGCAGGCCATGGTGTATCGCTGCCGCCGCGCGGACGGGGCCATCGTGGCCGTCAAGCGCATACACGGCGGCACCGCGGCCACGCCCGGCGCCAAGCGGCGCCTGCAGCGCGAGCTTGAGGTGGCATCTGCGCTTGTCCACCCCTACATCGTCAGTACGCGGACGGTCAGCGCGGGCGACGAGCTGCTGATCGAATCCGACTGGATTGACGGACGGGCCTTCACGGACTGGTGCCGCGGCGAAGGCGACGAATCGCCACCGGATTCCGCCTCAATCCTTCGCGTCATGGTCGTCGTCTGCGACGCCGTAGAGTTTGCGCATCAGCGAGGCATCATCCACCGCGATCTGAAGCCCTCCAACATCCTCGTCGACGGCGACGGAGCCCCGCACGTTCTGGACTTCGGGCTGGCCGGGACCATCGCCGAGTTTTCGTCCGAGGCCAGCAGGATCACGCTGACTGAGGCGCTCGTCGGCACGCCTGCGTATGCTTCTCCTGAGCAGATCGCCGGCGACCCGATGGGCATCGACGCGCGCAGCGATGTCTATAGCCTGGGCGTCCTGCTGTACGAAGCTTTCACCGGCGTGAGTCCCTATCCGCCCAAGCTCTCTCTGGGCCGCCTGCTGCACGCGGTCGAGCATGTCGAGCCGCCGCGTCCGCGTTCCAAGGTTTCGACCATTCCGCGGGACGTGGAGGCCGTCATTCTCAAGGCGCTTCGAAAAAACCCCTCGCAGCGTTATACGAGCGTGGCGGCCCTTCGCGATGACCTCCAGAGATGCGTGGATGGGTTGAGCCCTTCCGCGCGCCCGCCGGGATTGTGGTTTGATCTGCGGGCCTTCGCTCGGCGCAACCCGACGTTCACGTGGCTGGGGGCCTGTGCCCTGTGCGCAATCCTGGCGACGGGCGTTGTGGTCGCGGTGTACGCAGCGCGGCTGGCGAAAGCCCAGCGCGACACCCTGGCCGCCCATCGGGCCGCGGAACGCGTCAACGAACTCTTTTCCGGCATGCTGCAGGATGCGGTCCCACCCATCGACGACGCCGGAGCGCGACTGGTGGGCGTGCTGGATCGAACTTCAAGATGGCTGGACCAGGAGCTGTCCGCCGAGCCTTGGGCCCTGGCTCGGGCGCACGTGGCCATGGGGCTCCTCTATGCCAAGGCGCAGCGCTGGTCGGAGGCTGACGGACATCTGAGTCGTGCCATCGATGACTATCGCCGCCTCGGCGATCCGGACCGGCGGACCGTGGCCGAGGCCCTGCGCTGGCTGGGCCTGGCCCGCGCGTACCGCGGTCAAGCCGACGCCCTGGACCGGCAACGAGAAGCGATGGCCATCGCACAACGGGTGGCCGAGCCGGGATCCGCAGAGCTCGCCAATTACCACGCTTCCCTCGCGGAAACATTGCTGGTCGTGGGTGGCGCTACCGCTCGACCCCAGGCTGAAGGGGAAATCAACCAGGCCTTAGGGCTACTGCGAAGCCGCAACGAGCGTTTCTTCGCGTGGGAGGCTGAACTGATTTGTTCTTATGCCCGCGCCCTGGTCCACGCCGGCCATAGCGCGGACGCCGTGGAGCGGCTTCTCGAAGCCTCGTCGCTTTTTGAGCAGGCGCAGATGCCGATTGCGACATGCCCCTTCCACCGCGCCTGCTTGGCGACGCTCGCCAAGGCCTACGAATCCAGCGGTCGGCCTGCCGAGGCGGCACAGGTGCGTGGCCGACTCGACGCCGTGCGCGAGCAGGCAACATCCGTACCCCCGTACACCAAAGGAGAATGATCGTGACACGAAGACACACCCTCTTGCGTGGTTTCTCCGTCGGAAGGTTCCGCTGCCTGCGGCTGAGCTTGCTCGCCATGGGCGGCGCCTGGCTGACGGTAATTCAGGCCGATATCTTGCAGGCTCAGGAGGACCGGCCGGTGTTCGTCTGTCCGCCCTGCGGCTGTGCGAGTGATTCAAAGACCTTCGACAGGCACGGTGCATGCCCGGACTGCGGCATGGGTTTGGTGCGCAAGATGCCCCAGCGTGCCCCGCGCAACGTGGCCCTGATCGTTTTCGAGGGGTTCGAGGTCCTGGACTTTGCCGGTCCCGCCGAGGTTTTTTCTACGGCCATGGGATCGAATGGGAGCGAGTTCCAGACCTTTACCGTGGCGTCCTCCACCGAGGAGGTCGAGAGCAATCGCGCCGTGTTCACCGTGAAACCTGAGTACACTCTCGACAAGTGCCCCAGGCCCGACATCGTGGTCATTCCCGGCGGCAACGTCGGATCATTGATCAGCGATGACAAGATGATGGCCTGGATTAAGGCACGGGCCCAGGACAGCGAGATTGTGATGTCCGTGTGCAACGGGGCGTTCGTCCTGCAGAAGGCAGGCTTGCTCGACGGCCTGAAGGCCACGACGCACCACGGCGCCATCGAGCACTTCCGCCGTATCGCCCCGAGCACGAAAGTCGTGACCGACCGGCGCTACGTGGACAACGGCAGGATCATCACCGCCGCGGGCGTGTCCGCGGGGATCGACGCCGCCCTGCACGTTGTGGAGCGCTTCCTCGGCCCTGAGGCCGCCGAAAACACCGCAAAGTATATGGAATACCGCAGGCAGCAAGAACCTTCGTCCGCGACCGCGGGCGACTGATGCGAGTCCGACCCTGATCAGCGATCGACCTCGCCCATGACCACGTCGATGGAGCCGATGATCGCGGGCACATCCGCCAGGAGTACGTCCTTGCAGATGTGGCTGGTGATGGAGAGGTTGCAGAAACTCGGTCCGCGGACCTTGACGCGATAGGGGATGGCCGACCCGTCGCCGACGATGAGGAAGCCGAGCTGCCCGCGAGCGCCTTCGGTTTCGACGTAGACTTCGTTGGCGGGCAGCTTGAGGCTGGTGCACTTGGGCGCTCGAAACTCTCCCGAGGGCAACTGATCGAGCGCCTGTCGGACGATCCGCACGGACTGGGTCATCTCCAGCACGCGGACGTAGTAGCGGCTCCAGCAGTCGCCCACGATCACGCCGTCGGGCACTTCTCCGGTGCCGCCCGGCCGGCCGATGGGCACGTCGAAGTCGTACTTTTCGTAGCCGTCGTAGGGCATGATCTTCCGCAGGTCCCAGCGCAAGCCGCTGGCCCGCAGGCACGTGCCGGTCAGGCCGTACGCCAGAGCGTCGTCGATCGAGATCACTCCGACCCGCGACGTGCGCTTCACAAAGATGTGGTTGAAGGTCAGGAGGTTGTTGTAGTCCTCGATCTTGGGCTCGAAGTAGTCGAGGAACTCGCGGCAGCGATCGATCCATCCTTCGGGCAGATCATCGTGCGGGCCGCCGATGGTCAGGTAACTGTACGTCAACCGTGCCCCACAGGCGGCCTCGAACAGGTCGAGGATCATCTCCCGCTCGCGGAAGCAGTACAAGAACGGCGTAAACGCCCCCATGTCCAGCCCGTACGTGCCCAGCGAAACCAGGTGCGAGGCGATGCGGTTGAGTTCCGCGATGATCACGCGGATGGCCTGCCCGCGGGGCGGAACCTGCACACCGCAGAGCCGCTCAACGGCCACCGCGTAACCCTGGTTGTTGTTCATCGCCGCGAGGTAGTCCATGCGGTCGGTGTAGGGAATGAACTGGTAGGGCTGGAGGTTCTCGCCATGCTTTTCCTTGCAGCGATGGAGGTAACCGATGTGCGGGGTGGCCTCGAGCACCATCTCCCCATCGGTGCGCAGCACGATCCGCAGCACGCCGTGCGTGGAAGGATGCTGCGGACCCATGTTGACCAGCATCTCCTCCGTCTGCAGGTCGGACTGTCGGGAGCGATCAAAGTCGATCAGCAGGTCGGGGGCGGCTTCGATCATTGCGTTCACTGGTTTCTGGCTCCGTCGCCCTCGTCATCGGACGAGGTGTTAGTCGGGCGGCGTGTGAGCCCGCCATTTCCCGTCAATGCGTCATATTCTGCGGCCCCAACAAGTCGCACTCCGGCAAGAAGGCGCAAATCGTCGGCGGGCACTTGTTGTCGGAGCCATTCCCATACGAGTTCTTGAGATTCAACCTGGGAGCGAAAGTCGAAGGCGTGACTGCCAACAACGGCGCGAAGATGCCCCCATTCGTTCTCATACACAAGCACGCCGGCTTCACGTCGGTCGTGGACGAACTCCCGAAGGGCGCGCTCAATCCGTTCCTTTGCGCCTAGGATGTCTGCTTTCGCAACCAAGGAATTACTCCAATCAGAGGATCGTTGGTGTAGTTCAGAAAAGTCTGAGCGCTACTATCATCGAACTCACTGGGTCTGCGATATCGAATGCTGTCTCGCCCCTCAATTGCCCAAAGCGCCTCGAGCTTCGCGAAACTGGTCGAAACCTTTTCATCCTGCCGGAGGGCACGATCCAATCCGCTATACAGCAACAGCCCTTCAAGGTCGTGAACCTTGAACATTCCGTATAGCGCATCCCAATCAAGCGTCACGCAGATTGCGTACTTGAGATAGCATTCTACTGCGTATCCGGCAAGGTAGACAGCCGCCGAATAGTGCTTCGCCGTCAGCAAAACGGCAGCTTCAGCAAGCCGAGATTCTGCGATCTCTCGAAGCGCGTCTCGCTCGATTATCCGTTCTTTGGATAGATGCGGAGGCATCGTTATCGCTCCTGCCACGCCTCGTAGAGCGTGGGCGGCGGATGCAGTCTGTCGCACACCCCGTTACGCCATTCGGTCACGTCGGAGTTCTGCCAGCCATAGCCTCCTCAACCGTCCGCCCGGTTTGGCCAATTCGGCTAGCGGATCCCGCAGATTCTCAAAACCGTCCACGCTCTGTTCTCCTCTAATGCCTCGGGTTGGTCAGCTCGAACTCCGTGGTGGCCGGGATGCCCTCAAACTCCAGCGGGAATTCATAGTCCTTTCGCAGGGGATGGCCCACCCAGCCGTCGGCGCACAGAATCCGCGTCAGGTTGGGATGCCCGGTGAAAGTGATACCCATCAGGTCATAGGCCTCTCGCTCGTGCCAGTCGGCCGCCGGCCACACGTGGCAGACCGTCGGAATCTTCGCGTCGCTGCGTTCCGTGAGCACCCGCACCGCGAACACGTAGGTCTTCGTCTTCAGCTCGGCAGGGCGATCCGTAGGCACGTGGCACAGGTCGTAGATGCAGGCGAACTTCTCATCCGCCAGCAGGTCCAGCGAGGAAATGCACCGCAGCAGGTTGAACTTGAGCCGCGGGTCATCCCGCAGGAACAGGGCCACCTCCGGCCAGCGGTCCGCCGCGACCCGGGCGTAGGGGTGGCTCCCCTGGAGGACCGTGTCCTCGATCGCTTCCCCGAACTGATCCTTCAGCAGCTTACAGACTTCTTCCGGGGCCATGTTATCTCCGGCTACCAGGGACCTTGCGAGTCACCACGGAGACTATATCGCAGGAACTTCGAATTGAAAACCAAGAGGGCACGGGCAACGGGGCGGCCGTGGGAGGGCAAGCTCGAAATGGGTTGGGCGCACGAGCCGTTTTCGCAAACTCGTGCGCCCATCAGGTTTTTTCCGCCAACTTTGATTCGGGTCGCGATCAACGACCCGCTCCTACACCTCCTTGACCCAGCGGTCGCGCGGGGCCGCATACAGACGCCCTCTACTTAATGTGACATTGCAGGCAAAGATAGCTTTCCTGAATCGGGACTCGCAGGAAGTTGCCCAGCCCGTTGTTGTGCACGTTGTGGCAGGACGTGCACTCCACGCGCTGGAGGCTGTTGATCTCCACGAGCTTCACGCCCGGGCCACCCCCGATGCCCGGGGCGAAGGTGCTGGGATCACGGTATTCCGCGGGCAGGGCCGTCGGATACTCAATGCCGATGGGGTGATCGTTGGACAGATCGGTGCCCAGGGCCGCCGAGCCGGTGATGACGATGCCCGTGCCGCCGGTACCCCCGTAGTTGTCGATGGCGGTGACACCGTCGTGGCAGCTTAAGCACAGCTTGCTCGGACCCTCCGGCTGGCCCGCGGTGCTCTTGTACATCACGAAGGTCTGAGTGGTCTCGGCGTGGTTCCACAAGACGTTCTCGTCTCCCGACAGCAAGGCGTTGTGCGGCGTGTGGCATGGCAGGCACACCTGGTTGCCGGGAATGCTCACGCCGGGATAGTTGTTGAGATTGTGCGGCGTGTTCACCACACTGACCGACGGATAGCTCCCCGGGTCCCCTGGGACGATCTGACCCAGAGCGATCGCCGCGGCCACCATCACCATTGCAACAGGCACCAACCAAATCGCGCGTTTCATGGCCAACCTCCTGAGGGCTGCCTCCAAAGGTTCGACGACCCGAACCTTCCGTTTCCCTTCGACGGCCTGCGGCACGTGACACGGCGCACGTGGCTTCGAAACTCAGTTCCGCCGCAGGATCTCCCTACAGACCACGTGCCAGAAAAATGAGATGCCGAGAAAACATGGCGGCAGGTTGCCCCGAGGCAAGGACGACTCCACTCGAGCGGGAAGGCGTTTCCGGTGTGTGCGACGGGCAGCGGATCAGGCGGGGAATTCTCAATTCTGAGAATGTAACGTCGGCCTCTGCCGTCGGACTGCTGATTGGGGGTGAGGCTGCGGGCAAACACGCAATAGGGCGCGCGGCTCTTGCGTGGCTGTCAATCACATGCCAGGGAACTCGCCGAGATAGGTCAGCACGAAGTCGATGGTGTTGGCCACACCGTGGGCCATAATCGGGACGAGAAGATTGCGTCCTGTTGCGAGATAGGCGAGGGCCAGCCACAAACCGGAAAACCCCTCCACCACCATGCCCGTGGGACCCTGATCCATGTGGTCGACCCCGAATAAGGCGCTGACGATCAACACGCTTGCGATCCATGCCCAGCGAGTCCGCCGGCCCAGGTCGGCCACGCGGTTGAGGATGTAACCGCGGTAGGCGAGTTCTTCTCCAAAGGCGGCGAGGACCCAGGAGATACCGATCAGCGCCAGAGTCAGCTTGAGATCGCCGGTCAACGAACGAAACGGCGATAAATCGGGTTGCGTTCCGAAAGCCCGTGCGACGAGGGGTTGGCAGACCAGGAGTTGGAAGGTCTCGATCAGGATGCCGCACGCCGTGCCGATGGCCAACGTCCGCGGCCAACTTCGATAGCGTGTCAGGCCGATATCGCGCCAGCGAAGACCTCGGAGGCGCAGGGATATCCAGCCCAGCAGCACCATGTAGGGCGTGTCGTTTAGAGGAACGAGTCCGCGCCAATCGGCGACATACAACGCAGTCAGGCCCGCAACGTCCAGTAAGCTGTAGCGTCCC
This sequence comes from Phycisphaera mikurensis, assembly GCA_005240095.1. Taxonomy (GTDB): domain Bacteria; phylum Planctomycetota; class Phycisphaerae; order UBA1845; family UBA1845; genus SBAX01. The sequence continues at coordinate 15,061 of SBAX01000422.1, read as the reverse complement.
CAAACCGGCGCTCAGCGTCGTTAAGGGCGTGCGTGGGCGTACTTTCAGGATGCGTTGCCATCTCGTTTCCTCCAGTGTGCAACACCGTGGTGGGTCGTGCCTGGCCAGCCAAGATAGGCCAGGAAAGCGCGGGTCAGTTCGGCGGCGAGTTGACGGTCGGATATCGCTAAGGCCCGCGCGGGACCTTCGGCGAAGAGGATCTTCTCCCGCACCGCGCCGACGACGAAAAGGTAACCCAGCGAACCGGCCAGTCGCGGTTCGGGGTGGGGAACGTCTGGTGCCCGGGAGGCGAGCAATCTCCCCACGCCGGCGATGGCCGTTCGCGCCCGCTCGGCCGGGTCGTCGTATTGGCTTGTGCGTCGAGCCCGACCGTACACGACCAGGGAGCGCAAGAGGCCGCGATGGGCGCGGTGAAAACGAACCGTGAAGCTCACCAGTTCCTCGACGAACTGCGGGATGGGGACATTCTTCCACCGGGCGGGATCAAGCACGGTGTCAATCGTCTCGCGGAGTTCACGTAAGTGCTGGTCATACAATGCGGCAAGCACGGAATCCTTGCCGCGGAAGCGGGTGTAGAGGAGTCCGACGGATACCCCCGCCCTCTTGGCGATCTGGGCCATGGTGAGCTTCTCAAAGGTGGTCTCCTCGAGCAGGGTGCCTGCGGCATCGAGCATGCGGGCCAGCTTGTCGCGGCTTCGCGCCTGCCGGGGCGGGCGTACCCAGCGCATTCGGGCACCTGCCCGGGTCATCCGCATGCCTTCTGAATCTGAATTCATGTTCATGATTATATGAAGAGGAGCCCTCCACCGCAAGGGGGGTTCATTCGCGGGTAGTCGGAGGGGACCAGAATGGGAGTGGGCAACGCATCGAATGGGACGATCGGAGGCACAGAGAATGACTTGGGCCGCCAAAACACGACCTAACGGAAGAGGGCTGTCAGGCGAGGTTGGGCTTGCTTAGGAAGGCAAAGACGAGGATCAGGCCCGCAAGCAGTATCGCCTGCACAGCACCCTATACGAGTCGTGCTCATTACTGCTTCGCTCCAACCTGCGCGCCGGGCGCGATTAGCGTCGAGTGCCGGGCGCGAGTTGGGCGGCGCGGTCGAGGCAGTCCTGGGCGGCGTCGGGTTGGTTCTGGCGTTCGAGCACGGCGCAGAGCAGGTGATAGGCATCGGCATTCGTGGGGACGCGTTCGAGGAGGTCATAGAGGATGCCTGCCGCGGCGGGATACTCGGCTTGTTGCCAGTGCCATGCGGCGCGGAGAAGCGCCCCTGCCGAGGCATCGCGGCGTTCGACCGCCTGAATCGCGATGTCTGCGGTCTTAAGGTCGTCCGCTTCGATGCAGGCCTGGGCCAGCAGCGATTGGGCGGCGATATCCCGCGGATGGTCGGGTACGTAGCCCAGCAGCCAGGTCCTGGCGGCGATCGGATCGCCAAGGGACATCTCGCATTGAGCCAGGGCGCGGCGGATAGCGCCGCAGTCCGACTCGCTGCTCGTGGCGATGGGGCGGAGGACGGCCACGGCCTGTTCGCAGCGGCCGATCCGGGCGAGCAGCAGGCCGAGTTGCTGGGCGAGGACAGGATCGTCCGCGGCGTCCACCACCGCCTGACCGAAATAGGTCGCGGCGCGCTCGGCGTCACCCATGAGCTGGGCGACGTGGCCGGCGAGCGCTGCGATCGAGGCGCTCTCATCGAAGTCGTGGACGCTCTCCTCGAGGAGTTGCGCGGCTTCTGCCTCTCGATGGGCGCTCACCAGACACTCCGCCAGAGCGATTACGTAATCGACCTGGCCCGCGTCCAGGGTCCGCGCCTGCCGGTATTCGGCGATGGCCGCATCGAGGTCGCCGCGTTGTTCGAGGATGACGGCCTGGGTGTAGTGCAGATCGGCGGTGTCGAGTCCGGCGGCACGGGCCGCATCTACAGCCTTCTGGGCCGACGCCGGATGACCCAGTTCCAGGTTGGCTCGGGCAAGAAGGACGAACGTTTCCGGCTGTTTTGAATCCAGGGCTGCGGCCTCGGCGAGAGTGGCGGCCGCTTCCTCAAAGACGCCCCCCTCGTATTGCTGGCGGCCGAGCTGGAGCTTCACGCGGGCGCGGACCTCACTCCAGCGCTGCTCGGCCTGCTGCCTGGCCTCATGATGGGCGGGAATCTGACAGCCGGCGGCTATCGTCGCCAGTGCAAGAACGACCAGCCCTTTAGCGCGCCCCTTCAGGGCTCTGCGGTCACACCGCTCCAAACCCGGGGCCTTGCCCTGGGCTGTTCTATTGCGGCCCTCCGGGCCTGCCGCTGAGAAATCACCCGGTTTGCATAGCAGACTCGCTTGGCGCGACATCGTTTCGACTCCTAAGGCGCCGGCTGGCTGGCCGGCGCTGCATCCTGGCGCGGGGGTCGATCGAACGGCGCGTAGGACGCCCCTTGTTCGTTGGCGATCAGGCGCTGAAGGAAGACACGGTTGCTGGTCGAGTCATCGTCCCAGGCGCGCTGGGCAAGAATCGACTCTTTCAACTCGATGGCGGCCAGGTGCCGCGGGAAACAGTGGATCGCAAGGTTGGCATGCCACAGGGCCTTGTCGCGATCGCCGTCGTCCAGGCACTGCATGGCCTTGTGATAGTGCGACTGGGCGAGGCGCTCGCGGCCATGCCACATGAGGCCCTGCCGCATGCCCACGCGCATGCGCTCGATGTTTTCATACTGCTCCCTGGACGCCGCCCCGAAGGCCGCGTGATCCTTCACAATGTGGATAGTCAGGAGGATGATGACTTCCTCGCGCCCCGTGGAATCATTGTTGGAGCGGAACAACTGTCCGACTCCCGGAATGCTGCCAAGGCCCGGCACCTGCGACTTGGCATCCGTAGTCAGCTCGCGGAACAGCCCGCCGATGAGGATGGTCTCGCCGTCGCGAACGATCACGTTGGTGGTCACTTCGGTGGTCTGCTCGGAGGGCAGCCCCTGGGCGTTGACGAAGCCCACGCTGTCTTCGGGGTGCAGCTCGACGCGGACGAAGCCGTCGTCACCGATGAAGGGGCGAAAGATCAGTTGCGTGCCGGTCTCGAGGAACTCGACGGTCTGGACGGCCTGCGTCTCCGTGACCGTCGTCGTGAGGAAGCCGTCGCGGCGGCCCACGATGACCTGGCCCTTCTGCTTGTTGAGGGCCAGCACCTTGGGATTGGCCAGCACAGTGGTGTCCGTGACCTGCTCCAGGGCCCGCAGGAACACCGCCACCTGATCCTTGATGATGCCAAAGGTAATGCCGCCGTCGGGGACGTTGCCGGCGAAGTCCGTGGACACCGCGGCGTTCATCTGCTCGAAGCGATTCTGAGGCAGGTCGCCGACGTTGATGTTCTGGATGGCGTTGGAGGTCGAGCCCATGAGTTCCAGATCCACGCCGCCCACGATGGTAAAGTCGATGCCGAGGTTGTTGTCGGCGTTGAGCTCGGCGCGGAGGATGGTCGCCTCGATGAGCACCTGCCTCGGACGCCCGTCGATTTCCTTGATGACCCGCTCGACCTCGCGGACGACCTCCATCTTCGCGGTCACGATGATGAAGTCGTTCATGGCGTTGTTCTGCCCGCCGGCGGTCACCGGGTCGCTGGCCACGCCCGTCTGCGGCGCCGTCGATACCACGACGAGCCCCTCCTTACCCACGATGCCGTCAACGTAGGCCTTGGCGTCCGCGGCGGAGATGTAGTTCAAGGCAATGACCTTGGTGACGTCCTGGCGAGTGGCCGCGGCGGCGATCTGGGCCAGTTCCGCGTTGGTGTGCACATAGATGAAGTTGCCCACCTGGCGATAGCCGGCGTCGTTCTGCATCAGAATCGCCTGCAGCGCCTCCTCGAAGCTCACGCCGTAGAGATGCGCCGTCACCGTGCCCTTGACGTTGGGGGAGGCGATGATGTTCCGCTCGCCCTCCAGAGAGAGGAGCTGCAGCACCGTGGAGAGCGGCACGTTGGCGACGTGCATCTCCACCTTGCCGCGGTCGAAAACGCGAACCTGAGGGTCCGCGGGCGGGGCGGCCTGCGCTGCGGCGTCTTGCGCGAGTACTGGACGGATTCCCACCAGCAGCGGCAGGAAACATGCGAGCGCGAGAACGTTAGAACGCAGCGAGCGTTTCATCACGGGCGTCGTGTCTGCCAAGTGCATGAGCCTTCACCATTCGGGAGAGGCTCGCGGCGCTTATGGATTGGAACGGCGCGGAGCTCCCCGATCGGCAGGGTTATCGGCACCTTCGAGGCGAACATGAAGGGTCCCGGCTTCGAGGGTGTGCTTAATATCGGAAAGAAGCTGATTGGTGAGCCGGGCCTCATCGAGGATCTGCTTGCGCTGCAGACCGGCGTCGGGGATCTGCCCATAGGCGGTTTGCAGCATTGGCACGGGCCCCAGCCACACGCGAAGGCACGTCAGCAACACGAAGGCAAGAAGTCCACGATGGATCCAGCGAGAACCGGCGGAGGGATCTTGCGGTGCAAACATGGTCCTACTCCTTGTTAATGGAATGTGCGGACAGTCGGCCTTTTATCGGCCGGTGGCGCCCGCGACCGCAGTTAGCAGAACGGACGCTCCGCCCGGCCGGCCCACGACAAGCACCATGATGACAAGCGAGGCGAACACGAGGCCGGTGCGTGCCCTGCGCCGCGCGGGGATGTCCTGGGCCTCGTAGAGGACAAGCGTGCCTCCCGTGGCGATGAGTATGAGCGCAAGCATCAAAAGCGCAGCGGATTGGGTGAAGACGATCTCCGCCAGCGGGGCGACAACAAGGACACTCCCGGCCGCGCAGGCCAGCATGGCGCACAGTTCGTAGGCACCTGCAGCGGAGCGGCTGCCCACTCGGGAGAGAAGGGCCTGCTGGCCATAGCTGACGGCGTAGCCGACGGCCGCCGCCTGGAATGCCATGGTCGCGGATGCCGCGAGGCCGCCGACCAGAGTGCCCAGGGCAATAGCCAGACCTGCAAGGCTGCACCGGGCGCCAAAGCCGCCGATGGAATGTACCGCCGTCATTTCACGGCGATGGCCGAGGGCAAGGCCCAGCCCTAATCCTGCCAGGACGCAAGGCAACATGGTGGCCGATGTGCCGGGCGCTTGGCACCACATCGACGCGGCGAAGGCACCGCCTCCAGCGACGGCAACGAGCGCACTGCGCAGGAGTGTCGGCCAACGGTCGGCGCAGGCGGGAGCGACGGGGCGATCGCGCCCAGTGGTCCGTGGCGGCTGGGTGTCGGCCGATCCCAGCGTTGCGCTCAGCAGCGAAACGAGCAGGGCGGGCAGGGCCGCTGCAACGATCACCACGGAGGCGGGGACGCCCGCCACCAGCGGGCGGACTAACAGCAATCCGCCGCCGGCGCCGAGCAGGCCCCATGCAGCGGCGCGCTCATCCCACTCCCCCCGCGGGCAGCACAGATGGTGCGCACAGGAGATAGCCGTGCCCAACAGGCTCATGGGAATAATGACGACCACCAGCGCGCAGAGATGGTTGAGCAGACTTAGGGGCAATAGAGACCAGAGAAAGTTCCCCAGCAGAACCTGATGAGTTGAGGTCACCCATCGCAAGACCACCGGAGTAACCGCGATGGAGACGCCGCAGGCCAGCGCCAAAACCGCCATGACCAGCCAGTAGAGCGATCGCTCGGCGGCGTGAGGAGCTACGAGCCCCCCGCTGGGCACAAAATCGGTCTCCGCAGCGCCCACCCCCGTAGCCGAACCAAAGGTGGCTCTGCATACCCAAACGGCGAAGCGTTGGGGCACGCGGACGCCGAGGGCCAGCGCCAGCAGAGCGCCGCCGACGACCGACCTCGCGGAAACATCCGATTGAGGTTCCAGCGCCGCGCAGAGGGAGGCCAGCAGCAGAGCCGCGGCGGCGCCCAGGAGCATAGCGGCGGCGAATGCCGGGCCCAGAATCCGGCGGAGTGGCACAGCGGAGCACGATGGAGTCATTGCTCGCGGAAGTGAGCTGGAGGAGGCGCGACGGCGGCGATTCCTTGCGCGGCGGGAACGGTGCGAGCGCGGGCAGGGGGCGACGGCAGGTCCGTGCCGGGGTCGCGACGCTGTGCGCTTGGCCATGCCCTGGGCCTCCTGCCTTCAGCACCCGAACGAGTGTGCCACTACTCTGTGAGCAGTGCCTCCGAACCGGCGCCTTTCTGCCGTGTTTCGGCAGACCCGCTTCCTGCGGATCAATGCATGCTAGCCCGGCTTAGAACCTTCGGCAACCGTCGCGTCGGGGTGGGAGGCGGGATAGCATGGGCCTGATGATACGCGCCCCTGCGTCGCTGATAGCCAAACTGTTGCCTGCGCCATACGAGGATGACGGCCTGCTGGTGGTGGTCAAGCCGGCAGGCATCGACGTGGGCGGGTTGCCGGAAAAGGCATCAGCGGGGCTGGTGGAGCTGCTCGCCGAGCTCTTTCCCCAGCGCGAGCGGCTTACGCCCATCAATCGCCTCAGCCGCTATGAATCGGGCCTGCTGCTGCTCGCGAAGGATCCGCAGATGGCGGCGCGACTGAGGGCCGCGTGGAAGGCTGGGGCGGTCGAGCAGGAATATGTGGCCGTAGTCCGAGGGCGGATGTCCAAGCCCACGCTGGTGCTCGGCAAGGCCCGCGAAGAACGTCCGGCGACCGGGTCTCGACGCCCGCCGGCCAAGGCGCACCGGCCGGCCAAGCCTTTCGCGCGCCGCGAAGCGCCCGATGAGAATGCCACGGTCCTGCGGCGACTGGCGCAGGGCGAGCAGCGCTCACTGGTGCAGTGCACAACGAAGGCGGCTACGACCCATGCGTTGCGGGCTCAGCTTCGATCGGCGGGGCTTCGCCTGCTGGGTGACAAGCTTCATGACCGCTCGCCGCGTCCGGCTGCGGATCGTGACACCCGCCTGCACCTTGCGCGGGCGCGGGTGGCGGTGCACGAAGGGCAGCGCCCGGTCCTGCTGCAGTGCGATCCGCCTAAGGCGTTCCAGGCCGCCTTGACCGGCGAGCGGGACTTCGAACGAGCCCTTATCGCAGCCCTCGTGCGGCGGCTCGCCGTGCTTGGCGAACACAACACCGATTGCTGTCGCCTGCTCAGCGGGGCGGTCGAGGACCTTCCCGGTCTGGTCGTCGAGAAGTTCGGCGACGTGCTCGTCTTTCAGTTGTTCGACGCCAACCCAAGATTGATGCAGTCTCTGCGCGGCGTTGCCGACTGGTACCGCGGGATGCTGGGTACGAAGTCGGTTTACGTGAAACGGTTCGTGAAGGCGCGCACCGCGGGCGATCGGGAGCTGGAAGAGAGCCTGCGGTCGCCGCGCCCATTTTTCGGAGAGCCCGCCAAGGAACGGGTGATCGTGCAGGAACGCGGGGTGCGTTTCGTCATTCGCCCGTACGACGGTTTTTCGGTGGGACTGTTTCTCGATCATCGCGACAACCGCAGCCGCATCCGGGAGCTGGCCAGGGACAAGGATGTGCTCAACCTGTTTGCGTACACCTGCGGCTTCTCCGTGTGCGCGGCCCTGGGCGGGGCCCAGCAGACGGTCAGTGTGGACGTCGCGCCCAAGCATCTGGACTGGGGGCGGGAGAACTTCGCCGCCAACCACATCATTCTCGATCCGGCCCGCGAGGGCGATCGGGAACGGGAGGGCGAGGCTCCTGCCGAGCCGGTCGGTCTAGTCACTAGTTTCCAGTTTCCGGTTGCCAGGTGCGAGGCTCCTGCCGAGCCGCGCCACCCAGGCCCGCACCTGTTCTTCAAGTCGGACGCCCAGGAGTTTCTGGCCCGGGCCAGGCGGCAGAACCGCACGTTCGACCTGATCATTCTCGATCCGCCAAGCTTCGCCTACGGCCGCAGCAAAAAGGGCGACTTTTCGATCCTCACCGACCTACCCGCGCTGGTCGCCTCCGCGGCCGAAGTGCTCCGCCCCCATGGCGTGATGATGGTCTCGACCAATCACCGCAAGATGAGCCACAGGGATCTCCGCACGCGGATCGCCGAGGGGCTCGCCGGGCGCAACTTCGAGATCATCGCCACCCCGCCCCTCCCCGACTTCGCCATGGACCCGCATCATGCCAAGACGGCCTATGTCAACGTGCGTTAGCAATTGGCTACGTGCCCCGGATAATCGGCTAGTAATTGGCTACTGCGAGGCAAAAACAATGGCGGTCTTGGCGAGCGGCTCGGCGGGGGCCTCGCCCCCTGGGGCCGCGCCTGCCGGAATAGTGCCTTTTTCACCTGGCTTACCTGGCGTAGGATGAGTGGGCACCGGTTGGTAACCGCGGGAATGGAATCGAGGAGACACACGTCATGAGCGCGATCACGGATTTGCTGGGAGCGGAAGCGGAGTCGTTGCTTTCCTACAAGTGTACGGGCATCGAAAAGAGCCTGCTGACTCTGCCGGGGCCGGACTTTGTAGACCGGGTAGTGTCGGGCACGGACCGCCCCATCCCGGTGCTGCGCAACCTGCAGGCGATCTTCAACACCGGTCGGCTCGCCGGGACGGGATATCTTTCCATCCTGCCCGTGGACCAGGGCATCGAACACAGCGCGGGGGCGTCGTTTGCGCCGAACCCGATCTACTTCGATCCCGAGAACATCGTCAAGCTGGCCATCGCCGGAGGATGCAACGCGGTGGCCACTACGCTCGGCGTGCTCGGGGCGGTAGCCCGAAAGTATGCCCACAAGATTCCCTTCATCCTCAAGCTCAATCACAACGAGCTGCTGACCTATCCCAACAAATACGACCAGATCATGTTCGCCAACATCCACCAGGCGGCGGAGATGGGCTGTGCGGCCGTGGGGGCCACGATCTACTTTGGTTCGGATGAATCCGCGCGGCAGATTCAGGAAGTGGGCGAGGCCTTCCATGCGGCCCACTCCCTGGGCATGGCCACCGTGCTATGGTGCTATCTGCGCAACAGCGCCTTCAAGAAGGACGGTGTCGACTTCCACACCGCCGCGGACTTGACCAGCCAGGCGAATCACCTCGGCGTGACCCTCGAGGCCGACATCATCAAGCAAAAGCAGGCCACCAACAACGGCGGCTTTGAGGCCCTCAAGTTCGGCAAGACCAGCAAGCTGGTCTACGAGAAGCTGGCCACCAATCATCCGATCGAACTCACCCGCTACCAGGTGGCGGGCTGCTACATGGGCCGAGCGGGGCTGATCAACTCCGGCGGGGAAGCGTCCGGAGCCTCCGACTTCGCCGACGCGGCGAAGACCGCGGTGATCAACAAGCGTGCCGGCGGCATGGGCCTCATCTCCGGGCGCAAGGCCTTCCAGCGCCCCATGCCCGAAGGCGTCAAACTCCTCAACATCATCCAGGACGTCTACGCGGACAAGACAATCACGGTGGCATGATGGCTGCGACTCGCCTTGTTCGCATAAAAAGGGCGCTGTTCGCGATCCTTGCTGGAGCAACGTTGGCGACCGTCGTCTTGTGGATCCTCAGTTGGGCATCGGAATACCCCGACTGGTACGCCTCAGGTCAAGGCTGGGCCACCGCTTGGGAAACTCGTGAGGGGACCGCGATTGTTGCGGCATCAAGGGGGAAAGCGACCATTGGATACCAGTCGTTTTCGGGCAATGTCGTCGCACCTGTGACCGAGCATAAGGAACTACTCGGGGTTACCGTGGAGCAAAGGTCAGAGTCCGTTTGGGTCGGCACCAGTATGCTGCGCCCACTCGATGTCGAGGAGACTACGCTCTACACCACGGAAGTTTCCGGGCCTCTCTGGTACCCACTGATTGTCTTCGGGGGGTATCCTATGTTCGTTGTCTATCGCCGTACTCGACGTCGGAGGAGCCGATCGGAATACGGCGCCCAACAACCGGATAGTTCAGGATCGGGTCCTGATCCTATGGAGTAGCACATGGCCGTCGAAACAAAACAATACCCCGACGCGCTGATCGACGAAGTCCGCGAACGCCGTCGACAGATTTGGGAAGAATGCGGCCGGGATTTCAATAAGCTGTTGGAGCGAATTCAGCGCCTTCAGGCCCAGCATCCCGAAAAGCTGGTCGATCCTCGCAAGTCGCGGAAGACGAAGACCAAGTGAGGCGGCGCGCGTCGCGTGGCCCAGACGCTTCAAGAAGACACCACCTGCCGCCGATGCGGGTACAACCTGCGCGGCCTGAGCGATGCGGGGCGCTGCCCGGAGTGCAACGCGCCGGTGGTCCTGTCCCTGCTATCCGAACAGGAGTACGCGGTCTTCGATCCCGCGTGGATCAATACGGTGGCCCGGGGAAGCAAGCTCACGTCTGTTGGCGGTAGTTGGGGGTCGGTCCTTTTTGCTGCGTCAGCAGGCGTAGGCACGTTGTTCGGCGAGGCAGCGCGGTTCTGGGTAGCGACTGCCGTTGCGGCCGGTGCCGCCCTCCTGCTCATGTACGGGGCCTGGCTCACGACCAGCCCCTACGCCGCCTTCGGCTCCGCCGAAAGCACGCGGTCGGCACGAAGAGTGGCCCGCGCATGCGTCTTGCTCTTCCCGCCATCGATCATCGCCGTGTGGTTCGGAGGAGTGTTCTTGGGTTCCGCGGGTGCGATCACCGCCCTGTTTGCGGGATGCCCGGGCGGTGTGGGCGCTCTGGTGGGCGCCTTAGCGCTATGCCGCCATGTTGAGGGTGTGTCGACCATGGTTCGGGAGGATTTCACGCGGCAGCGGGCCCGTGCATACGCGCGGGGATTTGCGGTGAGCTGGGCCATCCTATGGCTCGGCGTCCTTGGTTTTGTGATTCAGTCAAGCGTGCCGCCTCGGGCCATTGGTGTACTGGCTCTTGGAATCCTGGTGTTGGCTTTGCCGACCTACCTCACCCGCGTGCTCGCGGAGTATGCTCTGCTCGCACACGCCAATTGGGCCGCGGCAGAAGCCAGCGTTCCCCTGCGGCCTATGGATTAAGCGGGGCCGACGGCAAATGGTGCTCCGCGAGCCGGCTCGCGCCGATCAGGCCGGCATCATCACCCAGGCGCGCAAGGCGAAGGGACACACCGGTTGCATCAGGATGCACCGCCCACTGCGCCGAAACTTCTTCGAAAAGACACGGGAGGACTCTGATCACCCCTCCACCCAGGCAGAAGGTGAAGTCTTTGGGGGGCGGCGAGCCAAGCACCAAGTCCAACTCTGAGATTTCAGATTTGAGGTTTGAGATCGCGATCGTCATGGCCCGAGCGGTTTGGCTCACGAGGTCGCGGGCGCCTGTCTCGCCTCGGGCAACGGCCAACTGCAGGGCGCCCAGGTCGTCAGGCAGTTCCAGCGCCGCCGCGCGCTCCTGAATGGCCGGTCCGGAGGCGATGGTCTCCAGGCAACCGCGCAGGCCGCATGCGCACCGCGGCGCGCTGCGCCCACGATCTACGACGAGAACGTGCCAATGGGTCGTGCGGGGCTGTCCCGTGGGTAGCAATGTGTCGTGGAAGACGATGCCGCACCCGACGCCGGTGCCGAGCCGAAGGTGAACGAATCTGAGCGGCGGTGGCGCGCATGCCCGATACTCACCCCAGGTGGCGGCGTCGGCATCGCTGACCAGGCAGACCCTGACCCCCGTCCGGACGCTTAAGTTTTCGACAAGTGGCACGTGCTCCAGGAACGGAAGATTGACGCTCCGCAGGACGACTCCCCCTAGCCGATCGACGAGCCCGGCGACGGCGACGCCGATGCCGGTAACGGATCCGTCGAGTCCGCTCGCCTCGCGAAGGGATTGGATTCGGGCGGAGAGCTTGTCCAGAAGCGCGTCGAAAGCGCGTGGTGTGTCGAACCGTTGGACCCTGGCGACGCGGCCTGCGGCGTCAACGAGCCCCACGCGAGTCGTGGTCCCGCCGATGTCGATGCCTATGGCGGACATGGGCCGGATTGTCGATTGGCTATTGTCGATTGTCGATTGAACGAGCCGCCGGGGCTATCTTTTCGCGTCCCCCGTGACATTGGGAGGGCGAGCCTCCTGGCGAGCCGCTACGTTCAGCGATCGTCCGGGAACGGCTCGGCGGGAGCCTCGCCCTCCCAAGATCACCCGATACCGACGCACTATGACGACGCCAGATAGCGTATGTGGGGAATGACTCTCTTACGCAAGGCGGCGCGGGAGGCGCTCTGCCCATCCATGACCGGCCGGCCACGCTCGTCGGTTCGCTCGAAAAGCGAGTTATAAGCGAACGCCGCAAAGTGCGCCCCCGAGCGGGCGGCGCGATCAACCTGAGCGGTGACCTGCCCGCCATCGCGCTTGTCGAACATGATTCCCATGACTACAGCGCTGCTTCCGGGCATCGAGGCCCACACCTGCTGGCGCTGGGCGTACGAGCGCATGTCCGAGGCGTAGTTCATGGGGAAGACGGCATCCACCAGCCCCTCGGCCATCCACGTCCGCGCGTCCTGGAAGTGGTTCCTCTTGGCTTCCTCGGGTACCGCCCCGACGGCCACGGTGAGCTTCACCTTCGAATCCGTGCGGTCGACCATCTTGCGAATGTCCCGCACAACCTGGGTGATGGCCTGCGTGCGCCATGCGTTCCACGCCGCGGGCGCCTGGTCCGGCGTCTTGCGGGTGGCCTTGCGGAAGAGCGCCAGCGTCCGCGGATCACGCGGGTAGTCCGGCACCGCCGAACTGCCGTAGGACTCGTTGTGCTCGTTGGGGAAGCGGATGTAATCCAGGTGCAGGCCGTCGATGGGGTACTTGGCCACTATTTCCTTCATCACCGAAGTCAGATACTTGCGGACCTCCGGATAGCAGGGATTCACGCTGCAGTACCATCCAAAAGGCTGCGGCCGTCCCGAGGCGTCCCGCCAGAACCAGTCCGGATGGGCGTTGTAGAGCTGCCTGGGATCGCTCGGCGGCCCCTTTCCCCGCCAGCCGGGGATGACGTTGGCCCAGGCGTGCAGTTCCAGCCCGCGCTTGTGGGCCTCCTTGCAGGCCACGGCCAGCGGATCGAAGCCGGGATCACGCCCTCCGAACTCATCAGCCCATGGCTCGATCTTCGAGCGGTAGCAGACCGTCCCGTTGCCGCGAACCTGGAAGAGCACGGTGTTGAAGCCCGCGTTCTTGCAGTTCTCCATGACGCGGGCGATGTCCGCCGGGGTCTTGTAGTCCCAACGGGTCACCCAGATCGCCCGGATGGGCTTGGATCCGTATCGGCCCCAAAGCCCCCACCGCCCGCCGGTACATCCTGGCAGGGCGACCAGCGCCACGGCGGCACATAGAACGAGATGATGCGTTCGTCGAGTTCGAATCAAGGAAGCCCTCCTTAGCGTGTAGCCCCAGTCTCCAACCGGGTTTTTACGGCGTGGGCGTGCTTTGCTCCAGCACGCGGGTTACGTGGCCGTCCATTTCCGCCAGTATCTTCTCGGCACTCGCCGGGTCCAGCCCCCGAGCCTGCATCACCAGCGCTGTCTTGACCCGTCCGCCGGCGCGCTCCAGCAGCTCGTGAGCCTGCCTTCGCTCAAGGCCGGTAATCGCCTGAACGATCCGGGCGCCTCGGTCCACAAGCTTGGCGTTAGCCCGGGTATTCACGTCCACCATCAGGTTTTCGTAGACCTTTCCGAGCTGAACCATGGCGATGGTGGTGACCATGTTCAGGACCATCTTGGTGGCTGTGCCGGCCTTCATCCGCGTGCTGCCCGTGACCACTTCGGGTCCGGTCAGGACGCGAATCGAGACATCCGCATCATCGGCAACTTGCTCGCGAGGCACACAGCCGAGAAAGATGGTCCTGGCCCCGCGCTGGCGGGCCCGGGCCAGCGCCCCGTGCACGAACGGGGTCGTGCCGCCGGTGGCGATGGCGAAGACCACATCGCCCGTCCCGACTTCACGCTTGTCCATCTCTGTCGCCCCGGCTTCCGGAGAGTCCTCCGCTCCCTCGACGCTCCGCGTCATAGCCTCGTAGCCACCGGCGATGACGCCTTGGACCATGTTAGGGTCAGAAAGGAACGTCGGCGGGCACTCGGCCGCATCCAGCACCCCCAGTCGGCCGCTGGTCCCTGCCCCCACGTAGATCAGCCGCCCCCCTGCTCGCAGCGCCGCGACGACCAGTTCGATCGCCCGGCAGATCGACTCTTTCGCCGCCGCCACGGCCGCCGCGATCCCCCCGTCCTCCGAATTGATCAGATCGAACGCCTCGCCCACCGACATGCGGTCGAGATGCATCGACCGCTCATTGCGAAGCTCTGTCGTCAAATGTCCGCGATCGTCCATGATCCATGTCTTCCGCGAAATGAAGTTCTCCTATGGGCAAACCTGGGCCGCAAGGTCGGCGCACACGTTGTCCCAGGCCGTGTCGCAGCAAAAGGGGTCGCTCGCGCAGACCTGCCTGCAGCAGGAGTCGTCACTGCATCCCGGCAGAGCGTGCGGGCTCAGGCAACTGTCCGTCGTCCGCCCGCAGCTCAGGAAGCACGCCGACTCCGCCTCGTTCACGCACGTAGCGTCCCACTCCTGCAGGCAGCAGTAGGGATCGTTGCGGCAGACCGCGTTGCAACAATCTACATCGTCGCAACCTGGGGTGGTGCCGGGTATGCTGCACGATCCGCTTTCCGGGACACAGGCTGCGAAACTGCCCCTGCAAATGCCCTGCGCCTCGCCGGCGCAGGCCTCGTCCCACTCTACGTCGCAGCAGAACTGGTCCAGCTCGCACGTCTCACCGCAGCAGGTCGCATCGCTGCACCCGTTGCCCGAATGGACCGTGAAGCAGTCGCCGCTATCCGGCGGGCAGGTTTCGACGTTGCAACCGATGGTCAGACGCCCATCGCCCTGCTCATTGAGGAAGCTGCCTACCCGGACAATGTACTGGCGGCCGGCGGTCACGCCGATGGTCACCCGCGATTGCACGTTCTCCACCCCGCGCCCGCAGTCGTCATCGCTGCAGGCCAGCGGCGGGACCGTCGGGCAGCCGCAGCCGGAATAGACCGCCAGCTTGGTGTCGTAGTTGCTCCCGCAGAGGCTGAATACCGCCGCGCCCGTGCAGGTAGCCCTGTAGCAGTACCAGACGTCGGACCTCACTTGCGCCTGGCCGAAGAAGTTGCAGGTCTCGTGCGGAGGGCCGTCCGTGGTTGCCAGACGATCTATGTCAAGCTCCATCATCGAAAGATAGAGGTTATATTACAGGGCTCGCTGTTCTCAACAGGTAACGCTCCTGGCTTCGTCGG
>SBAX01000466.1 GCA_005240095.1 Phycisphaera mikurensis | reverse complement strand
CGCACCGCCCGCATCATCCAGTACCACCAAGCCCGCAACCGCACCGCCAAAACCTCACGACTCAAACGCCATGACAATTAGCGCTGTAGTGCTAGTTTCCAGTCTCTAGTTTCCAGTTTCTAGAACGCGCCGTCCCCCTTACCAAGGGGGACCACAGGGGGTTGTCCTGAAATCTGAAATCTGAAATCTGCGGTGGGGAGCAGAGGGCGACTGCCCCTGTGCCGAGAATCTCTTCTCGCACCATCGCTGCGGGATTCCCATCCCAACCCTTGATCCCTCGATCCCTTGTTCCCTGTTTTTTCTGCTTTTCTGTCCTCCCCGCTCACGGTACAATGGATCCCTGCCCTACGCGGAGGTGAATGTTGCATCCCCCCATCCGAGACCCGTCTCGTCTTCCTCGCACGCCCATCGCTCGCGCCGGCCTCATCCTCTGGGCAATCCTGTTCGCCTTCTGCCCCGCTGCCGCCGATCCCCCGCAAGGCGCCATCGTCGGCTGGGGGGCTCAGTTCATCGCTGGAGACGTTCCCGCCAGTTTTACAGCTGCCTCCCTGGGTGATTCGTACGGTCTGGGCCTCAAGGCCGACGGATCCATCGAAACATGGGGACTCAACGACTATGGTCAGGCGAGTGTCCCCGCCCCCAACGCCGACTTTGTCGCCGTCGATGCGGGCGGGCAGCACAGTCTCGGTCTCAAAGTTGACGGCTCAATCGCCGCGTGGGGACGCAACGACTACGGTCAGGCAAGTGTACCCGCAAACAATGCCGGCTTTGTTGCTGTTGCCGTGGGTAGCCTGCACAGCTTGGCCCTCAAGTCCAACGGGTCAATCGTGGCTTGGGGATACAACACGAGTGGGCAAACCGACGTGCCGACCCCCAACATCAGTTTTGTCGCCATCTCCGCAGGATTTGGACATAATCTCGCTCTGAAGGGGAATGGGTCCATCGTGGCCTGGGGATTGAACGCTGACGGGCAAACGAACGTGCCCGCACCCAATATCGATTTTATTGATGTCGCGGTAGGGAACTTTCACAGTGTTGGCTTGAAAGCGGACGGCTCGATTGTGGCCTGGGGATGCGGTGCACACGACTACGGCCAGTGCAACGTCCCCGCGTCCAATAGCGGCTTCATGGCCGTCGCCGCCGGCGGACTTCACACCCTCGGTCTGAAGGCTGACGGCTCTATCGTCGCGTGGGGCAGCAACGAATTCGGTCAAACAGCCATTCCCCCTCCTAACGCGGGCTTCGTCGCAATCTCGGCAGGTGACTCGGCCAGTCTTGGTCTTAAGGCGGATGGCTCTATTGTGGCCTGGGGAACCCAAGTGATCGACAGCGCGGTTTCCGAGGGTTTTTTGGCCGTCGCTGCAGGTGCGTATCACACCGTGGTCCTTAGGTCCGATGGCTCGATCGTCGCATGGGGCGACAACCAGTCAGGCCAAGCGAGCGTTCCCGAACCCAATATCGGGTTCATCGGTGTCGCTGCCGGCTACGGGCACAGCTTGGGTCTTAAGGCCAATGGCTCCGTCGTGGCATGGGGCTGTGAGAGGAGTTCAGATTACGGTCAGTGCAACGCTCCGATCCCGAATGCGGGGTTCGTCGCCATCAGTGCGGGAGTATCCCATAACCTGGCTCTCAAAGCCGACGGCTCTGTCGTGGCCTGGGGTTGCAGCCCTCCCTTCAATCGTGGGCAGTGCGCCGTCCCCGTGCCTAACGCCGGCTTCACTGCAGTATCTGCGGGCTACCGTCACAGTCTTGGTCTTAAGGCCGACGGAACGATCGTTGCGTGGGGGGATGATACGGAAGGCCAAAGCAGTGTCCCTGCTCCGAATGCCGACTTCGTCGCCGTTGCGGCGGGTACCTATCACAGCTTGGGGCTCAAGGCCGACGGAACGATCGTTGCGTGGGGATGCGCAAGTGGTTACTATGCTTTTGGTCAATGCGACGTACCCGTTGACAGCGCGAGCTATGTGGCAATTGCTGCGGGCGACATGCACAGCCTGGGGCTCACAAACGACGGAAGGATCGTAGCGTGGGGACGAAACAATTTGGGGCAAATCGATGTTCCCGACCCCAACAGCGGGTTCATCGCCGTAGCTGCGGGCTGGCGCCACAGCGTCGGCATCCAAGGTCCATTGGGCGCTTGTTGTGACCAAATCTTGGGAAGCTGTGTGGAACCTGTGGGTGTGACTGCCTGTTCCGGAATCCACCGCGCTTGGGCTGAGGCGACGGCATGCGCAGACATCAACTGCGAACCAGTAGCGGGGGCCTGCTGCGACACCCTGTCGGGAACATGCACTGATGGCCTCACATCGGGCGAGTGTTCGGGAACCCACCAGGTATGGACCGAGGGCACGCCCTGTAATGAGGCAGACTGCGACGCCGCCACCGGCGCCTGCTGCGACCACGACACCTTCGGGGCCTGCACCGACGGGCTGACTCAGGCCCAGTGCACATGTCCGACCTGCGAGTGGGTGAAAGAAAGCCTGTGTGGTGACGTGGACTGTCCGCACGCTTCAATCCCCGCCCTGAGCCAGTGGGGCCTGGCCATCCTGACCCTCGTCCTCCTCACCGCCGCCAAGCTGGCGCTTGGGCGTCCCTCCCCGCCTTGAGGCGGAAAACGTCAAAACGTCAAAAAGTCGAAAAGTCAAAAGGGAACAAAGGACCGTCCGCTCCCTGCCGGTCG
>SBAX01000050.1 GCA_005240095.1 Phycisphaera mikurensis | reverse complement strand
GGGAAAAAACCCGGAGATCACTCTCGAACAGGTGGCCCGGGCCCTCAATACCGTCTGCCGCCGATGGCTCCATCGGGGGTCTCTGCTCTCGCCAGCTGACCGCACCGCCAAAACCTCACGACTCAAACGCC
The DNA here is from genome assembly GCA_005240095.1 of Phycisphaera mikurensis. Lineage (GTDB taxonomy): Bacteria > Planctomycetota > Phycisphaerae > UBA1845 > UBA1845 > SBAX01. The sequence goes on along the minus strand of SBAX01000050.1, from coordinate 2,843 downwards.
ATGACAATTAGCGCTGTAGTGCTAAGTAGGCCCGTCAATCGCTGGGTCTCCAATCAGCGCCCGCGCGCCCGTCTCGCGCGAATGAGTGCTGTTAACTGGTGAGATGATACGCGTCGCCCACCCTCGGGCAATGGGTCGCTGCTTACTTCTTCGCGGCGGCGCGGTCTTTTTCGTACTTGGCGATGATCTCTTCCTGGATCGACTGGGGCGTGCGGCGGTAGCAGGCGAACTCCATGGCGAAGTTGGCGCGCCCTTGAGTCTGGGAACGCAGGTCGGTGGAATAGCCAAACATGTTGGCCAGGGGCACTTCCGCCTTGAGGATCACGACGTTGCCCTTGATCTCCGTGTCGGTAATCAGGCCGCGACGCGAAGCCAGATCGCCGGCCACGCCGCCCTGGAACTCGCTGGGCACTTCGACCTCGACGGCCATGATCGGCTCCAGCAGCACGGGCTTGGCCTCGCGCACCACCTGGCGGAACGCCGCCCGGGCACAAAGCTGAAACGCAAGGTCCGACGAGTCCACCGCGTGCGAGGAGCCGTCCTCCAGCACCATCTTCACGCCCACGACTTCGAAACCCGCCAGCGGTCCCTTGGCACGGGCCATCTGGAAGCCTTTGTCCACCGACGGAATGTATTCCGTCGGCACGCGACCGCCGGTGACCTTATTCTCGAATTCGTAGGCGCTCTCCGCGTTGGCCTCCATGGGCACCAGGCGGCCGACCACGTGAGCATATTGGCCCGCCCCGCCGGTCTGCTTCTTGTGCTTGTAGTTGAAGGGCGTTTCCACCGTGGGCGCCTCGCGATACTGCACCTTGGGCTGGCCGGTGATGACGTTGGCCTTGTACTCGCGGCGCATGCGCTCCACGTACACTTCCAGGTGGAGCTCGCCCATGCCGGAGATGATCGTCTGCCCGGCTTCCTCATCGAAGTGCGTGTGGAAGGTCGGGTCCTCCTTGGTGAAACGGTTGATGGCCTTGGACATCGGCTCGCGATCGGCAGTGCGCTCCGGCTGGATGGCGATGGACATCACCGGCTCGGGACAGTGCATGCTCTCTAGAGAGAGTGAACCGTCGCCATCGCCGATGGTATCGCCGGAGACGCAGTCCATCCCCATGACCCCGACGATGTCGCCGGCCTGGGCGTAGTCGATGTCCGTCTTCTTGTCCGCGTGCAGGCGATAAACCCGCCCGACGCGCTGCTCGCTGCCGTTGCGGGCGATCTTGTAGATCCGCCCACGGTGCAGCTTGCCCTGATAGATGCGTACGTAGGTGACCTGCCCGAAGGGCTCATCGCAGATCTTGAAGGCCATGGCCACCAGCGGACCGTCCGGGTCGGCGGACAGGGCGACTTCGGCCCCGTCGTTGGCGTTGTCGCAGGCATAGGCGATGCGATCGATGGGCGATGGCAGGTAATTCACCACGGCGTCGAGAAGGTTCTGCACGCCTTTGTTGCGATAGGCCGTGCCGAAGAAAACAGGCGTAATATCGCGGCGGATGGTGGCTCCGCGGACGGCGCGATGAATCTGTTCGGTGGTCGGCTCCGTCCCTTGGACCATGATTTCCATCAATTCGTCGTCATACAGGCTTAAGGTATCGAGCATACCGTGCCGGGCGCGATCGGCCTCGTCGGCGAAGGCGGCGGCGATGTCCTCACGACGGACGTCCTCGCCCTTTTCCCCGTCGAAGTAGTAGGCCTTCATTTCGATCAGATCGATGACCCCGGAGAAGTCACCGCCGGTCCCCATGGGAATCTGCATGGGCACGGCCACGTGGCCGAGCTTCGTTTCCAATTCGGAAACCACGCGGGCGGGATCAGCACCGACGCGATCGAGCTTGTTCACGAAGGCGATGCGCGGCACGCGATAACGCCGCATCTGCCGATCCACAGTGATGGATTGCGATTGCACTCCGCCTACGGCGCAGAGCACCAGCACCGCCCCGTCCAGGACACGCAGGGAACGCTCCACCTCGACCGTGAAATCCACGTGCCCGGGCGTGTCGATGATGTTGACCTGATGGTCATTCCAGGTGACGGTCGTGGCCGCCGAGGTGATGGTGATCCCCCGCTCCTTCTCCAGCTCCATGTAGTCCATGGTCGCGCCGCCGTCGTCGCCCTTGACCTCGCGCATGCGATGGATGCGCCCGGCGTAGAAGAGAATGCGCTCGGTGAGCGTGGTCTTGCCCGAATCGATGTGGGCGGAGATCCCGATGTTGCGAATTTTGCTGAGCTCGTCCATCTGTCGTTACCTGCCGGGCCAACCGGCGCTATTTTGCAATTGCACTATACGGCGTCCGAGAAGAAATCACCCGTAAACCGTACGTATCGACGACCGAGGCGCCGGTTCTTCAGGAGATTTAACCTACTTGTCCACAAGGACTTACGAGAAGATAGGCCGCCGCACGCGGGAACCTGCCTACCGCATCGGAGGGTAAGGATAGCGGCGATGTCACAGCATGTCAAGAGGCCTATAAGTGCAGTTGCATACCCGTAGCGCGCCCCCGACGGCGGTCAGGCGGCAGGTTAAGCGTCCGGAAATGGCAGGCAAAGCGTCCCCTTTGGGACAAAAAAGCGTCCCGCGTTCGCCTTCACCCGGAAGCGTGCCTACAGTGCGGTTACACGCTCGACTAATGCGACCCGCCGTGGTCCCCTTTGGCAAGGGGGACGGCGGTTTGACTCAGCAAGGTCGCCCGGAGGCGGGGGACTTCCGGCGGACCAATTCAATGGGAGGGGAGGGCTTTCATGATCTATCGGGGAACGACTCGACGACGGGGAGTGGCGATTGTTTTTGTGGCCATCTCGCTGGTGACACTGCTGGTGTGCGCCTCGCTGGCCATTGACGTGGG
>SBAX01000246.1 GCA_005240095.1 Phycisphaera mikurensis | reverse complement strand
GTCCACGTCCGCGTCGGCGTCGAGCTTGCCAAGGGTACAGGAAGGTGACGCGGACCTGCCCGGGCCGGTGAAGCAGCCAGAGAAAAGGGTGAAGTCGGCGCCATCCACGTCGTTGTCGCCGTCCATATCGCCGGCCACCAGCGTCGTGTTGGTCAGCGACGTGCGCAGGATCCACTGATTGGGGTCAAACTGCACGTTGGTCGGGGTGCCATAGACGGGCACGACGAATCGCTGCGATCGGGCGTTGTTGGTCACGACGAGCGTCTGGGGCGATCCACCGATGGTGGCGACGATATCGGCGGGCATGACATACACGCTAAGGGAGGGAGAATTCTGCGTCTGCTCGATCTTCAAATGCAGGTATTCCTGGCCGTCGATGTTCACCGAGTCCCAGCCGAAACGATAAGCCGGCATCCCTACCTGGTAGACCCATTGGTTGAAGAACCAGGTCAGGTCCTCACCGTGTACGGCTGAGGCCACGGCCACGAATTCATCGGTGATTGCTGCCCCGCCTTCGTAGGCGGCGCGGTAGTCGGCGAGGATCTGGAAGAACGCCGCGCCGCCAACCACGTGCCGAAGTTGGTGCAGCACCCAGGCCCCTTTCCGATAGCTGAGCTGGCTGTCGAAAATCCGACTGACGCTGTTGGTCTCGTTTGCGGGCACGTAGACCGAGCCGCTCACGTTGGACGGTTTGCGGGCCAGAATCGCGGCGAAATAGGCCGACGGATTCTGCACGCCGGTCTTGTATTCCTCCCAGAGACACTCGCTGTAGGTCGCGAATCCTTCGTTGAGCCAGATGTCACTCCAGGTCTTGCAGGTAACATTGTCGCCCCACCACTGGTGGGCCAGCTCGTGCGACGTCAGACTTTCGCTGAATCCGGTCTGGCCGGTCATGGTCTGGTGTTCCATCCCGCCGCCGAAGGGAAAGTTATAGATGCCGTACTTCTCGTTCACGAAGGGGTATTCGCCGAACAGGGGACGGAACGTCGCCATCATGTCCGTCACCCTCTCCCAGCCTTGACGGTACGCGGCGGTGTCGTTTTCCGGGTAGATGAAGAAATCCACGGGCATCGTGCCGCCGGGATGTACGTAGTTCTTCGTCCATGTGGTGTAGTTCGTGGCGGAGAGACTGACCAGGTAGGTCGCAAGGGGATACTGGCTTTCCCAGAAATACTGCTTGCGGTTTCCGGAAAGGGTCACGACGTTGTGCAGGAGGCCGTTGGCGGCGACGACAAAGTTGTTCGGGACGGTGACGGTCAGATCGAGCGTGGCCTTATCCGAGTTGTCGCCCGGGAGGCCAAACTCGCCGTCCTTAGCCGGCCACCAGGTGTAGGCGTAGTACGGCTCGCTCAACGTGGAGACCACGGCCGTACCGGCATGATCGCGGACTTCGATGGAGCCGAAGCCAATGGAGACGGTGTTACCGGTGTAGGCGATGGTGAGTGTGAGAATCTCGTCCATCGTGTACGTCCGATCGAGCGTCGCCGAGCGCGTGGTGGTGGAGAGGGTGCTGACCGAGACCGGGGTGGTGTCGTTGATCAAGGCGCTGGTGATGGTGTACTGGCTGCGGAGGCGGAAGGTAAAGGCATTCAGCGCGCTCGACTTGCTCCGAATGGTCATGCGGTTCTGACCGGTGATGGTGCAAGTGTTCGTGGCGGTGCTCAGGTTGCTGATCTCCAGGGTGATCTCGTTGTGCAGGACGTCGGTGTCGCCCATGGCCTCGGCGACGCCGCCGTAGCCGCCCAGCTGCTCGGCGTAGAACCGCGCCTTGAGGGCCTCGGCCTTGCCGCAGCCGACGAGGGAGGGTTCCTCGGATGCGGACTTCGGTGTCTGCGCAGCAGCGGGCATGATAGCGCCACTCACCAGTGCGGTGACGACGGCGATGCGTAGAGCATCCCTTGCCCAAGCGAACATTCTCATGACTTCGAGGCGGCTTAGCCCCTTACCCCTTTGAGCGTGGCAGGTCCGCGAAGAAACCCCCCTTGATTAGCCAACGATCATATCGCCACGGGCCGCGGCGTTCAAGCCGCCATGCATTGGACGCGGGGGTTCGATGCGGATTTTCCCAGATACGGACGTGAGAGACGTTCGTTTGCCTCAGGGGCCTACGAGCACCGCGTGGAGTAGCGAAAAGTCCTCGACGTCTACGTCGCCGTCGGCGTCGAAGTCCTGTACGCTACAGCAGGCTTGCGGCAGTTCGCAGGGCCCGCAGGGGCCGGTGAAGCAGCGGGTGAAGACGGCGAGGTCGCTAAGCGCCGCGTAGGTATAGGCGGAGTATTCGGCGCGGATCGTGCCGTCGCCCCAGGCGCCGTTGTAGCCGCCGACGCGGAGTTTGTATGAGTCTCCGCCGGTGACGTTGACGGTCATCTGCGATTGGCGAGCGAGCTCGTCGCCGCAGGCGTCGTCATTGCAGGCGACGGCGGGCGTTTCCGGCGGGCAGGCGGCGCCTTCGTAGACGGCCAGCTTGGTGTCGAAGGAGCTTTCGCAGGCTTCGATACGCAACGCGCCGGAGCAGGGGGCCTGGAAGTCGTACCAGACGTCGGCGTGCACCTGCTCGTCGCCCAAGGGGAAGTCGCAGCCGCGGTGTGGCGGGCCGTACTGCGGCACGTTCACCGGACCGTCGGTGGTCGCCCCGACGGTCGTGAACGGCTCGCCTTCGATGGACAGGGCCTGCGCCGCGACGCATTCGTCATTGTCCGGCAGCGGCTGGTAACACACGGGGGTGTCACTTTCCACCATGCGGAAACAGAAGGCCATGTCGGCGTTTACGAGTTCCATGGTATCGGTCCGGTCGTCGAACTGAACCGAGTGGCCGTCTGTCTCCGAGGCATTCCCCCAGAACCACGCGCAATTGTTGTAGTAGGAATTGGTGATCGAGATCCAGTACGTCTCTCCCGCGAAGAGCTGGACGGGATCGTGGGCGGCGCTGTATTGGTATTCAAAAGCTCCGTTGGGAAATGACTCGTAGGTCTCCAGGGGCCCGATGACCTCCATGGTCACGTCCTCCTGCGAGAAGGGTCCGGCGATGATCTCGCCGGGCGCCCCGCAGTCGTCGGCGTAGTAGGTGATCTCGAAAAAGTCCACCAGCTCGCGGGCGCATTCCTCGCCGTCACGCAGGTAGGTCCCCCACCAGCACACGCCCCTGATTTCGCCGTCAGCCCCGGGCACGAACTCATCGGCCACAATGTACTGCAGTCGCGTGCTGTTGTGCGCATCCCAGTGACCCCGCGCGTTGCAGATCTCCAAGGCGTCAGAAGGCTGCGTCGGGCTCGGGCAGCCTAGGCTGTCTGGGCTTGGCGGCGGACAATACCGACCGTACGGATCACACGGCGAGCCGCAAGTGATTCGGAAAGTACCGACCCCCCCGCCTAACCCAGGATATGACGAAACGCTGATCCAGTGCTCGTAGCCGGGCGACGTGTAGGTAATCACTCGCGACTGGTAGCCGCAAGCGTTGTCGTTGCAGTCGCCGCCGTAACCTAGAACTCCGCACCCGTCGCGGACGAGCACCTTCGTATCCAAGGTCGTTTGCCCGCAGGTATCGACGGTCACATAATCGGGGGGACATACTGAAATCCAACGAAACCAGACATCATTTGGAAAACGCGCGTCCGGAGACCAAGGCACTTCGTCGCAATCCATGTCATTATCCGGTCCGGTGGCTGCAGAATTGTCAAAACTGAAAACCCCCTCGCCTGAAATGAGAATCGCCCCTTCACAATCATCGTTCGGCGGGGGCGAACCGAGGACCGTGGCGGCTGCGAGGAGGATAGGAACCATCCACATGCTTTTCGTGTTCATCGCATCCCTCCTTCGAGCGTTGCCGCGTGCGACGAGTAGTTCGTGGAGACGCAGTTCTCATAAGACGGCCTGCCGCTGCCTGCGTGTTGCAGGCCGGTGCAGATCAGGGGCGCCGGCATGGTGTCCTTCTGCCAACCGGGTCCGCGAACGATGATGCAGCGGTACTGGTCGAAGCTTCCTTGGTCGTCGCTGGCCTCACCGCAGCCGGGCCAGTCAGGGTACGCGGGCAATTGTTGGTTGCGGTAGTGGTTAGCGTAGCCCTCGGCGTCCTCTGTCCCTTCGATGTAGATGGCTTGGGATTCCGCGTGGGCATCCACGAAGGCGCGGTTGTAGGTCCAGTTCTTGCCATGCCAGCCGCGGACGGCCTTGGTCGGACCGGGGTCGACGCCGAGGCCGATGAAGTCGCAGTCCGGTGACAGTTCTCTGCGTGCAGCCCAGGCCCAGCGGCCGATGTTCTCCTCGTAATTGAGCGTCCGCGCGGGATTGGGCACCCGGCTCAAGGGGCGGAGATACGGGGAATTGCTGCGCATTTGTCCACCACCAGACGTTGCAGTCATGAACACGTTGGCTGCGTAGCTTGTTCCGAAGTGGTCGTACGAGGAGCGCTGGGGGTGATCGAGCCATTGCGGGCAGTGGGCGCCGCCGGGTGGGCCGTCGTCGGCCGGGCAGCGATAGGCGTCGAGCTTTATTTGCGTGTCGAAGGTCGCGCCGAAGCGGTCGAAGGTCGGCACCGTGGCATCACGAAAGCCGTGGGGATAGAGGATGTTGTTGAGGGGGCGGGTGGCCGGTCCGAATCCGGCGAGCGTACCGTAGCGGCTTCCCAGCGGCCCGCGACCCGGAATCCATTCCTCCCAGCCGATGCCGCTCTTGCCGCCCCATTCGTAGGCCCCGATGTAGGTGGGGTTGTACGGGTCTTGCTGAAATTGCAGCCCATGGACGGGAATGGCCCAGCCGTCGGGGTCTCCGGCGGAGTAGGCCAGGTTGGCCTCGCCGATGGCCCGCAGGCGGTCCAGACAAACGGCGTGGCGCGACTGGCTCAGCGACGCCTGCAGCGAGGGCTGCAGGATCGCGGCCAGAAGCGCCACGCACGCACCAACGGTAAGCAGCTCGATCAACGTAAAGCCGCCCCGTCGAGAGCAGCGACGACCCCCCTGTATCCCTCCTTGTAAAGCAGGGAGGCAGGAGGCGATCCTCCAATGCGCGGCCGGAAGGGGGGGACGGTTTGGCAGAAACAGTGCCAGGGGGCCATGTAAGTCCTTGGGTGACAAGAGGTTACATGGCGTGGGGGCCCGTTTTCTGCCCCACCCTCCTCCAAACCCTTCCGGGCCGCGAGTTGGGATCAGGGGGACCATGGACGGCATGGGTGAATGACGATCAGCGGCATGTCCTCGCACGGATGTCTCCCATCGGAACGCTCGCCAATGGGGCGTTCCGAAAGGAGTGTCTCTGCAGGGGCGGGGATTCTTACGCGAGCGGGGCTTTTTTTCTCGGCAAATGCGCAGAGCCAGACGAACCCCCCTGTATCCCCCCTTGCGAAGGGGGGAGGCGCCGGCTTCCCTAGTGCTTGGGCAATGCGTCGATGAGCTGGTCGATTTCGCGTTCGGTGTTGTAGACGTGGGGGCTGGCCCGCAGGCGTCCGGAGCGGACGGCGACGACAATGCGGTGCTCATCTTGAAGGTGGCGCTGGACCTTCTGGGGGTCGTGGACGTCGGAGAAGAACGCCACGATCCCGCTGGCCTCGCGTGGGGCACGGGAGCTGACCACGCGGTATCCTTTCTCGCGCACGCCCTGGGCCAACCGGTCGGTCAGCGAAAGCAGGCGGCGCGAGATATTTTCAATTCCGATTTCCGTAAGCAGGGCCACCGCCCCTCCGAGGGCATAGACCCCGGCGAGGTTGTAGCTGCCGCTGTCATAGCGCTTGGCGGAGTCGGCAAACTCGAAATGATACTTCTCGAAGTTGAACGGCTCCTTCATGGACATCCAGCCGATGTTGGTGGGGCGAAGGTGGCCCTGGAGTTCCTTGCGGACGTAGAAGATGCCCGCGCCCTCCGGAGCGCACAGCCATTTGTGCCCGTCGGCGGCGAGGAAGTCGATGTTCATGCCCTTCACGTCGATGGGGAACACGCCCAGCGACTGAATGGCGTCCACGCAGAGCAGCACGCCTTTGCTCTGGCAGAATTCACCGAGGGTGGCCAGGTCGGTGCGGAAGCCGCTGGCATACTGCACGGAGGAGATGGCCACCAGTCGCGTGCGGCTGTCGATGGCTTCGAGCAGCTTTTCGAGCGGGATGCGCCCGTCCTCTTCGAAGACCATCCGCACCTGCACGCCGCGGGAGCGGAGGGCCATCCAGGGATACATGTTGGCGGCGAACTCGACATTCGTGGTGACCACGTTGTCGCCGTTGGTCCAGCTCAGGCCGTTGGCGACCATGCTGAGGCCTTCGCTGGTGTTCTTGCAGAAGGTGACCTCGTCGGCTTTGGCGTTGATGAGCTGGGCGAGCTGGCCGCGGACGCGATCCGCGTGGCGATAGAACCCGCCCTTGAGATATGCGAAGTTCTCCGCGTATTGAATGTATTCGCGAACGGCGTTGGCGCATCGCCGGCTCAGCGGGGCGACGGCCGCGTGGTTCTGGAAATTGTAGTTCTTGGTGATCGGGAACTCGTCCCGCAAGGCATCCCAGTCCATGATTCACCCGACTGCAGCGAACCGCGCGGCGCTGAGCGGTGCGGACCGACAAGCATGGCGTCGGCACCACGGCACGGCCTTCAAGCAAACGCGGTGTGCAGCAGTATTATACAATCGTATAACTGTCGCAGCGCCCCGACCGTGTTTTCCCTTGCCTGCAAGGCCGATGCTGCCCTTCGCGCGATTTTACCGGCAGGAGGCGAGGCTTTCTATTGAAAAGATGTCAGGAGAAGTCGCTTGATTTCGGGGACGAACGTGCATAGTACCGATAATTGACGCCGCTCGAAAACCAAGGTACCAATCGCCCCTTCGAGCTGCGGGCTTTTTCCCGGCGAGGCGAGCAGCTAAGACGCGAGGCGCGCTCTTTGAATATCACCATTGTCACAACCGGCGGGACGATCTCCAAGACGTTCAACGAAGCCGACGGGTCGCTACGTAATGACCGTCCGGTCATCGAGGCGATCATCGGGCAGCTTCGAGTGCCGGACTTGGCGATCAGGTACCGACACGTCGTGTCCAAGGACTCCCTCGACCTGACCGACGCGGACCGGCGCCTGATCGTCGACGCGGTGCGCGAGGAGGCTGCCCGTGCCGATGCCGTGGTCGTCGCCCACGGGACGGATACGCTCTCGGTGACCGGGGAGCAGTTGCATCGCGAGATGCCCGAGCCGCGGGTGCCGATCGTCCTGACCGGGGCCATGCGGCCTTACGAGTTTCGCGACTCCGACGCGGCCCAGAATGTCATCGAGTCGTTGCTCGCCTGCCGGATGGTGGGCCCGGGCGTGTACGTGGCCATGCACAACCGCCTCCTGCGCTTTCCGGGCGTAGTCAAGGATCGGCAGACGCTCACCTTCGTGAAGCGCGGGTAGTCAGCCTTGATCACTGTAGCACTTGGGAGCTTCAGCTCGACCCCCCTTTGTCCCCCTTATGAAGGGGGGAGGCTAGTAGTAGGGCATGCTGGAGGCGGCGACGGCGCGGCGGAGGCTGCCCATGGGGAAGTTGCGCCCGGGGCAGGCGGTCTTATGGGTGACCGCCCCGTGGCTGACCACGCGATCGGGCGGGATGCTACAGCGGGCACAGAGGTATTCCACGAGGCGTTCCAGGGCGGCAAGCTGGCGCTGGGTGGGACGGGTTTTGGTAAAGTCTCCGACAAGGCACACTCCGATCCCGTGCTCGTTGAAGTAATTGTCGGCGGTCTTGCAGTGGGCCCCGTGCTTCTGCTTGTGCCAGCGTGAGCCGACTTCGATGAACCCATCCGGTGTTTCCGTGCCGTTGCCGATCACAAAGTGATATCCGAGTTCGTCCCAGCCCTTGTCGCGATGGAAGCGGTCGAAGGTGCGTGCGGAGCCGTTGGCGGTGGCGCTGTGATGGAGAACCACGGTTGTCCATCGGGGGCTGATCCGCCCGCCGCGGGGGGCCCAGGCCGGGTCACCGGGGGAGCGTTGGGACTGGCGTGGGGCCACAGTTGCCGTGGTCGGCTGATTCGGACGAACCGAATAGACCGGCGGTGGGGGCGCAGACTTCTGCTTGGGCTTCGTGCAACCCGAAATAGCCAGACCGATCGCCAACGCCGCCAGCGTTATCCGTCGCATTGAGAGAACCCCTCGGGTCAGCTCCGCCAGACCTGAAAACCGCCTCCGTCAACGTTGAGGGAGTTATCGGTCAAAAGCGCGTTTGTCGTCAAGTGTTTTCGTGTCCGCTCGCGCGGGCCCGCTGGAGCCAGGACTTCGTCGGAAGGGATTCGCACGCCGGCGGGTGCGAGAAGGGATTCTCGCACCAGTGCTAAACCGCGCCTGTCGCAGGCCCGATAGATCGGGGCCGGGGGGTGACGGATCGCCCAAGGAGAACGCTATGCACGACGCAACGGCCCCAACTCATCAATCAGTGGAAGATCGCGACGCCATCCTTGCCTACTGGAAACAACGGATCAGCGAGCTGCCGGATCTGCGCCTGGACAAGGTGATGCAGATCCGGGACGCCCTTGCCCGCAGCAGTTACGACGCCGACGAGGCGCTGGACGCGACCGTGGCTCGGCTGAGCGAAGACATCGGGGTCCTTTGCCGCGACGCGCATTAGCGATACGCCACGGCTCGGCAGGAGCCTCGCCCTCCCCCTTCTTGCCCAAGTTTGTTTGCGTTACGGCTTGTAGCGCTCGCCCTGCTCGACGTCCTCACGTCGCGCCTTTCCCGTGGTCTCGATTTCGGTTTGACGAAATGCCTCCATACCCGGAGGCTCGGGGAAGGCCCGCTCCACGGCCCAGGGGGGTTTCTGGGCTTCGCAGATTCTTTCAAAGAAGGGAAGGAGGCGGTCGTAAACCATCTGCCGCTGCTCGGCGGGCAGGCTGTTCCAAAGCCTGGCCTTGGCCAGCGGATCGATGCGGCCCTCTTTCATGAACGCCTCGACATGGTCGCGAAGCATGATTTTCGGGGGCTGCAACCTGCGCCGTTCGTTGATGTCTTTGGTCGTGTCCACCATCCAGTATTGGTAGCACTGCAGGGCACGCGCCATGGAGGAAAGCGCGGCCTGATTCTGGCCGAGGGAGAACTGCTTGAGGGCCTGGCGGATGAAGCTGCCGATGATGGCGGTGGCGGCCTTGTAGTTCTGTAGCTGCGGCAGCAGGTCGCCCATCACGAAGCCGTCAACGGTGACCAGATAGCGTTCCTGGGTGCGCCCGTCGGGGTGGGGGTTGTTCTCGCGAAGCCAGGCCAGGTAGTTCTCGGCCTGGGCGCGGTTTTCCTCGCCGCCCTCGAGATAGAGCAGCTCGATCCAATTCTCCATGGCCGTGACGAAGCCGGTCTTGTAGCTGGGCCCGGGCGTACCCTCCTTGAAGCGCGGGTCGTCGCCGAAGTGCTTCTTGCCCAGGCGCATGTAGGTATCGAAGAGGTACGGGATGAAGCGGATGTCGGGAGTGAGGTCCACGTAGGAGCTGAAGGGATCGTCGAAGTTGGGATAGAGGGTGAGCCGCCCGCGGGTGATCAGCTGCTGGAGGGAGAAGAACACGAACCGTGCCGTATTCATGGCGTCGGCCGGGTCCATGCCCTCGATGCCCTCGCTGATCTTGTCGCCGTAGCTCGACCAGTACAGGGCGTGCGAGAAGGCATTCCGCCAATCCAGCGGCCCGTACTGCTTGACCATCAGGTCGAACATCCAATCGAGGTCCAACTTGTAGGTCTCGCGAAGAACCTGCGAACGGACTGCGGCGAGCAGCCGATCCAGGGCCGCGGCGTTGGCCGGGTTTCTGAGGATCTCCAGGCGCCGCGTGGTCAGCGCGTCGGCGGCCTGTTGCTCCTTGAGCAGGTCGCTGACGCGAAGCTCGGTGCGAAGGTTCCGGGCCACGAAGTCCAGCATGGAGTGATCAGGCGCCAGTGACACGGACTGCAGATGCGACACCAATTGCGCAACTTCGGCGTCAGACTTGAGGAACGCATCCAGATTGCGGGGGGCCTGCACGATCTGGTGGAACCAGTCGAAGTATTCCTGATCGCTTAGAAAAACGGGCAACTGACCCAGGACGGATTCCATCTGCACCGCCAGGGCCCGCTTGTAGTTCATGTGCTCGTCGTCGAGGAAGTCGCCGATCTTGTGCCAGTAAATCCACGCGATTTCCTTGTACAGAGTGACCGAGCGGGGATTGAACTGGATGCCGCGGTCGCGAAGGATGTCGATGCCGTTGCGCACCCATTTCCAGCGGGCCTCGGGGGTGAATTGAGTGACGGAAATGTTGTAGGCCATGTTCCAGGCGGCGTTGGCCCAGACCCGCGGGAAGCGCGGGGCCAGAGCGCACACCGTCTCGTGCAGCTCCATGGCCTCGTACATCTTGCCCTGTTCCTTGAGGCGCTCGGCGCGGATGGAGGCCCAGTCGATGGCCAGGGCGCGGAACGTTCCGAGCTTGCCCAGCAGGGCGATGTCGGGTGGCAGTGTGGCCACGGATCGCGGATCGATGACCAGTTGCCGCTCTTTGCGAATCTCGTTCACGGGCCCGATGAGCATGCCGGCCGCAAGGATGCAGACAACGGCGATGCACAGGGCCACAATCTGGACGGTGTGCTGGCGGCGCTGCGCCGTGCGCCGCGCGGCCAGATGCTCGGGCAGCGTGTATCGCAGACTTTGCGTTGCGGAGTGTGTTGAGGCGTGAGAGTCCATGACCATCAGAAGGACAGCTCCGCCACCTCCCGGCGGTGGAAAAGGAGGATGGCAATGCCCAGAACGATGACCGCCTTGATCAAAACCAATTCAGACACGGCCTGCAGAACCCACACGAGACCTACATTGCGCCCGCTCACGAAGCTCTCCACAGGGTCGAAACGTGCGAAATCCGGAATGACCCAGTGCAGCATGTCATAGATGTGGATGAGCGACTGCACGAAGAACTCCTTCACGGAGGAAAACATGGTCGCGAAATCGTCGGAGGACATGTCCAGGGCCTCGGCTAGAAACTGCCGCGCTCCGGCGAGAACGTATACAGTGAAGGAACACAGACACGCCACAGGAAACGAGAACACAATCACCATTAGCACGGAGACGGCGGCCAGGAACATCAACTTGCACATCATGAGCACGAGCGTGCGGAACAGGTTCCACTCGAACGTGCCCACGACGAAGAGGACCTCGACGCCGTCGGAGGCGCGGAATTCCTGCACGTTGAGGTACTGCGGTTCGCCGGGATAGGGATTGATGTTGTAGAAATAGGCCATCAAGGTGTTATCTTCGGCTGCGGCGTCGGCCGGTACGCGGATGGTGTGGAAGCGGTCCACCATGTGCCGCACGGGTATCTCATACACCGGCGTACCCTTGTAGGGGTCGCCGAAGCGCCACAGGGCGCGGAAGATTTCATCCGGTGCGTAGCCGCTCACCTGCGCCTTGTAGCGCAACTGGACCGTGTTGTCCTTGGACCGGTTGCAGAGCACGTTCTCGAATTCAAATATGCGAAAGTCCCCCGGGCCGACGACTCGCCAGCGTGCATTGTACTTCTGCATCAGGCGGTCTTTTTCCTTAGCGGGATCGAAGTTGGGCACGTCCTGATAGACCCCCTCTTCGATGTTGCGCTGGAATTCCTGTTCCGCACTCTGGGAAAAGTCGGGAAGTTTGAAAGGCAGGGCGTGGCGGGCCACGAGGACTTCGTTTTTCAGCTCCGCTTCGTCGAAGCGATCATCGGCCGGAGGATGAGTGTAGCGGATGTAGAAGATCATGGCATAGATGGTAAGGCCCACACTGGCTAGAAAGGCGGCGTTGAGCAGCGTGATCCCCAGCCATTTGCCGACCACGTACTGCCAGCGAGGAAGCGGCTTGGTCATCACCAGGAAGATCTGGCGGTGGACCATCTCGTCGGAAACGGAGCGCGACAGGAAAATGGTCAGCATTCCCAGCAGAAAGCCGGCGGTGGTCAGCCCATAGGACATGAAGCTCTGCACGGCCCCAGTGAGGCTGCTATCGCCGGAGATGGAGAAGGGCAGGCCGAGGACGACCATCCCGATGAGGAAGATGAAGACGAGGGCGATCTTCATGCGGATGCCCTCGGCGATCATCTGGCGTGCGACGGCCCAGGTTTTCATGCGCTAGGCCTCCGGCTTACCGTCGCCGCCGCGCCCGGCGAGAAGCTCATCAATGACGCTCAGGTCGGCTTTCTTGCGCAAGCGCTGCGAGTCCAGGGAGGGTGTTGGAGGCTGGGAGATAGGCTCCTCGGCGGCGATCTTCACCGGTTGGGGCTGGATCAGTTCCTCGATCACGGAGGAGGCCGGCGTCGCAGGCGCGTGCATGGGCACGGGCTCGCGCGTGGGCAGCGGTTCTACTCGACGCGTTGACGCCTCGACGAGGGAATCGACGACGTCCTTGGCGGTCGTCTCCGCCGGCTTCTGCAGAAACTCGGGTAGCTCGCCGCCTTTGCGAGCGCCGTAGGTGCGTATGTTGGCGGCCTGGGCCTCCTCGACGATCTTCAGGAAAAAGTCTTCCAGCTTCACCCGCGGGTTTGACACGGTGAGGATGTCGCGTTGTTCGAGGCGCTGGATGGTGGCCCGCAGCTCTTCCACCGTCTTGGGCGAGAGCCGCGGAGCCGTGATCTGAGTGACATCGTGCTGGCACAGAAGGTCGCCGATGTCTCCGGCCGCCCGCTGCTGTCCGCCGTAAAGAATGGTCACGCGGTCGCAGACATCCTCCACGTCGGCAAGCACGTGGCTGGAAAGCAGGATGGTCTTGCCCTTGCGGCCCAGCTCACGGATGACGTCTTTGATCTGCCGGGCGCCGATGGGGTCCAGCCCGGCGGTGGGCTCGTCGAGGATCAGGAACTCGGGATCGTTGATCAGGGCCTGCGCCAGCCCGATGCGCCGGGCCATGCCCTTGCTGTATTCACCGATGCGCCGCTTCGCCTCGTGACGCAGGCCCACCATGTCCAGCAGACGGTCGGCGCGCTCATGGCGGATGCGCGAGGGCAGCCGGAACAGCCGCCCGTAGTAGTCCAGGGTCTCGTGGGCCACCAGGAAACGGTAGAGGTACGAGTCTTCGGGCAGGAAACCGATCCGTCCCTTGACGGCTACGTCGGTGGGCGGCTTCCCGAAAACGGAGATGCGCCCCTTGGTGGGGTAGAGCAAGCCCAGCAGCATCTTGATGGTGGTGGTCTTGCCCGAGCCGTTGGGCCCCAGCAGCCCGAACACCTCCCCCGGCTGGATCTCCAGGTTGAGGTCCTTGACGGCCTCGACGCGGGGGCGGCGCCAGAAATCCCGAAAGACCTTGCAGAGCCCGGCGGTCTGCACGACCGGCATGGTTCGTTCCGACATGATGCAACCTGATGACTATTCGAACTCCGGACCGACCGGCACCCAGTGCTCCCGGCGCAACTTCTTCACGTCGAACTCTTTCTCTTTCAGGCGATCTTCTTCCTCCTTGCGGGCCTGTTCGGGATCAAAGGGAATGCGCAGGCGGACCTGGCTGCCGGGGGGGCGATAGAACTTGGTCACGCCGCTGTTGGAGAAGATCTCCTGGCGAGTCTGCTCCCAGAGCCGGCCGATCAGCAGTGCGGGGTTGCGCTTGTACTCGGGAAGCAGAGTTCGATACAGTTCCACATCGCCCTGCATTTGTGAGACGGCCACGGACATCTGCGCCCCGGCATTCTTGATGAGCCGGCCGGCCTGCCCCTCAACCTCGGTCTCCAGCAGTTTGTCGAGCCCGGCATGGAGCCCGGCTACGGCCGGGTCGTTGGGTGTGGCCTTGTCGATGACGTCGAGAACTTGGATCACCTTCGGATACGCCGCCCCGGCCGCTTCGCTGAGGATCTTGGTGCGTTCCTGCTGGGCGTCGTTGATTCTCTTCTGCTTGGCGTTCTCTGCCTTCTGCGTGCCATCGAAAGCGTCACGCACGGGGATGGGCGGCGTGGGCTCGGACATCTCCACGCGGGTGACGGTGACACCGCTCTCCAGGGCGAGCAGGCGTTCATTGACGCGGGTCTTCATTTCCGTCTGCACCTCCTCGACGCGGGTACGGATCATTTCCTCGGCCGTGTGGCCCGAAGCCACGTGGATGCCCACCGTCTCGACCATGTGGCGGATGAGCCTTTCCGCGGCCTCGACCTGATGGCTCTTGATGTTGGAAACGTAGCTGCGGACGTCGTCGAACTTGTAGGTCACCTTCCACTGCACATGAACCAGTCCGCCGTCGCTGGTCATGAGCGCCCCGTCCAAGGCCGGGTTCAAGCCGCCCATCCCGCGGGAGATGAAAGAAAGCGGCTTGCCGATCTCGTCCGCGCGGCGCTCAAAGGTGTGGCTGTCGATCAGCAGGTCATTGCTCCGCCGGGTGGGCAGGGGCACGATTTCATCGATGGGGAAGGGGAACGCCCAGACCACCTCGGCTTCGTACACGGTCGGCAGGAGCCGTCCCATCCGAAGCTGCAGGGCCTGCTCGTGGACATCGACCTTGCGCACGTTGGAGAAGACGTACAGCAGGACCAGTACGAGCATGATGCCCTTGAGGATGCGGAAGCTGGCTCGGAGCGCGTCCGACAGCGATTCATTGGCCGCGTCCAGCGGCTCCTCGATCACGTCGAGCTCGCCATGCGCGTGCTCATGGTCGTGATCGTGCGGGTGATGATGGTCGTGCGGATGAGGCATGGCTTTGCGTCAATCACCTTTCGAATTCGTACCGCGCGGTTTGGATGCAGCCTTGGCCGCCTCCACGTCCGGCACCGCGTCGTTGCGGTAGAAGGACGCTCGCCCCTGGTCGGAAAAGACGTTCCACGGCGCCTGCTCCGTATCCATGATGATCGTCGTGCGGGACTTCAGCGCTTCCGCCACGGTGCGCAGCGTGTCCAGGAAGATGCGCAGCTCGGGGTGCTCGTTGAACTCTTTGTAGTACTCGCTGACGACGCGCTGGGCATCGGTCTCGATGGCAGCGGCCTTCTTCCTCGCGGCGGCCATGATCCGCTCTTTCGTGGCCTTGGCGTTGGCGAGGATGTCCGCGGCGCTGGCATCCCCTTCGGCTAAGTACTTGGCGGCCTTGGCCTGCTCGTGCGACTTCATGCTTTCAAAGATCGATGAGGTCACGGACTGCGGCAGGCCGAGCTTCTTGATCCCGAAGCCCACGATCTTCACGCCGTAGTCGTCCTCGGCGGCCTTGGCGACGGCATCCTGAATCGCCTGTTCGATCTCGTGCAGCTTGCGTTTCTCGGGATCGGTGGACACGAACTCGTCGAAGGCCCGCTGCCCGATGACCGCGTGCTTCTGCGTGACTACCGTGGTGCGCAGTTTTCGCTCGCCATCCTCTACACCCGCCGGGAAGTTGGTATGAAACTTCACCGGGTCGTTGATGCGCCACAGCGTGAACGTCGAGAGCACCAGGTTCTTGCCGTCAACGGTCCGCGTTTCCTCGGTGCGATCCTCGAGAATCTGTACTCGCTTGTCATAGACCACCGTGCTCTGAATGGGCGCGGGCCACTTGAACTTCAGACCCGGCTCAGTGATCGCCTCCTTCGCGGGCGCGCCCCAGGTCTTCTTGATAGCCACCTCGGTAAATCGCACCTGGAAGGTGCACATGTAGAGCGCGAGCACGACGGCCAGGAATACTGCCGCCGCGATGGTGCCGAGATTCTTCATGACCAGGACCTCAATCGAAAACCGAGTCCGCGCAGGCTGAAGCCTGCGGCTCGCTACCTTTGTTTCTTCTTCTCCGCTTCAAGCAGAGGGTGCCCCACCCTTTCCAAGGGTGGGGGACCGATCAACCGTCCACCGATGCTCACCACTGCCGACACGGCAGTGGCACACACTATCTTCCTTTCTTCTTCTCCGCTTCGAGCCCCTCGGTCAGAACTCGATCCAGCCCGCCTTCCTGCGAGGTTTCATACTCGATGATCACGCTCCGCGGATCACCGACGATCAGGTATTTGCGAACCGCGTCGAGGCCCATGAAGACCTCGAGCATTTTTCGTTTGGTGTAGAGCTGCGGCGCGGCACGATAAGCGGCCAGGTCCGTAGCGAAGGCACGCGACATAGTGGCGGCCTCGGAAATCTGGGCGCTGGCGTAGGTCTTGGCCTGGGCCACTTCTGCCGCGGCCTCACCCGTGGACGGCGAAATACCCTTGGCCGGGTTGCCAAGGAGGAGGTCGTCCACGGCCTGCTGGGCCTCGGCGAGCTTGGCGGAATCGACCTTGGCTTCCGCCTGCAGCCGATCTCGTTCGCGGATCGCCTCATCCAAGGCCCGCGCTCGCTCTTCCGTGCCGGCCACGGCGGTCAGGGTCTTCCGCGCTTCGCCCTCGGCGGCTTCGACGGTGGCTCCCTTTCTCGTCTCCGCGTTGACCACGGCGTGATAGGCGTCAGCGACCTGCTCCTTGGCCGGCGGATGTGCCCCGCGCAGGCCCGCAAAGACGATCTCGATCCCCACGTCCAGCTTGTCGAGCTGCTCCTGAATGAGCCGTTGGAGCTTCTCGTTCAACTCCGCCCGCTGGGAGCCGATCAGCCCGTCCACATCCACACCTGCGGCATAGTCGGACAAGGTCTGGTAGGCCACGGCCTCCATAAGCTTGACCGGATCGCTGTAGTTGTAGAGGAACTTCTGCAGATCCTTGACCCGGTACTCGATGGGCATGGAGACCATCAGCAGGTTAACGGCCACGCTGGCGGTCACGTCCTTCTTCGGTGCGGCGGCCGTGGGCAGCTTGAGCGACTCCAAGCCCCGTTGACTTCCCGTCTTCGGCGCCGCCACCAGCAGCATCAACTCCGGCACAAAGTCGTGGGCCTCGGTCCAGAGGATGGCCTTGTCCTTGTGGTCATCTTCCTTCTCCGTCGCCTCGCCCACCACCAGCTCCCGGACCCGCTTGACTGGGGCACGGTTCAGAACGTCGATGGGATAAGGCCATTTGAAGTGCAGCCCCGGCGGCATGATCGTGGCCTGCTGCCCGACCGGTCGCCCGAACCGCTCCACCACGACCTGCTCGTCGGCGTCCACGATCACCAGGCTGGACAGCGCCACCACCACGATGGCTGTAAACACCATGATGGGGAACATCCAGCGCTGGAGCAGTTGATAGAACCACGTCGAGCTGACCTCGAACCCGAACTGGTAGTTGACCGCGTCGGCGATGGACTTAGCGAGGCCCCCCGGCTCGCTGACTAGGCCCAAGAGCCTGCTGTCAAACGAGGGCCGCGTGACCACACCCGGCGTCTGCGGACGGTAGAAATCGAGAATGAAGTTTGTGAGGAACTCGAATCCAAGAATAACCATCGCGGTGGTAATGACGTACGCGAATCCTAGTTCCGCCCACCGTACGGAATTGGTCAGCATTAACACGATAACGAGGATGAGGCAGAAGAACGCATTCCCGGCCATGCACACCGCACCTGCATGAAGCAAGCGCCAATTCGGCAAGCGCGACAGGGCGATCACATACCGGGAGAACAGAAAACACGCGAACCCCACGGCAACCACGAACCACATCATCATCGTGGGATGCTGGGTACGAAGCAGCTCGGCAAGGATAAGCTCTTCCTCGTGCGTCCAGCGCGAAGATCGGAAGAGGCCGACGAGAAGGAGAGCGGCTACGAGCAGCGTTGTGCCTGGAAAAAACCAACGGATCATCCATCGGAGCTTATTCTGCTCCAGCAGCAGCGCTTCGTCGTCCATCTCGAAGATGCCCGCATCGACCGTTCCTTGAGCCCGCGCGCGGCGCACCTCCTCGGTTTCAAGTTCTTCGACTGCCACCCGCTGCAGTTGCTTGAAAACCAGGAAAAGGACGAACCAGATGGGAAGGCCGATCAGCGTGAACATGGCCATGCCCGTGATGGCAAGCGAGGTCGACCACCCGGCAAGCACGAAGAGGGTACCCGAGGCCGCCAGATTCAGCATCAAGCCGAGCAGGGCGATGTTCTTCGCCCGGCGTTCGTCTAGCGATCTGGATTCCGCCAACTTGGGCATCGAAACTTTCCGTGCCTTATCGTCCGGTTCGCGATGTGAACCGTGCGCCGCTGAGGTTCGTATCTACCACGTGGAACGCCGCAAGCGGAGTCGCCTTGTCCGCGCGTCGTGGGAGCTTACAATCGTCGCCCGCATATGCCAACTTGGATGGGCGCAGCGAGAACAGCGAAAACGGCGTAGCGACAGAATCTAGGCAGCCATGTTCCAACGCTTCTACACCATCGCCCGCAGCACGTTTGTCGAGACCATCCGCCAGCCCATCTACGGGGTCATCCTCCTGGTCACCGCCATCCTGTTGATTCTAAACGTCTCCCTGGCCGCATTTACCCTCGATGACGACGACAAGCTCCTCCTGGACCTGGGACTCTCTACGCTGTTGCTGAGCGGGTTGTTCTTGGCCGCCTTCAGCGCCACGGGGGTCATCAGCCGGGAGATCGACAACAAGACCGTCCTCACGGTCATTTCCAAGCCCATCAGCCGTCCGGTCTTCATTCTGGGCAAGTTTGCGGGGTTGTTTGCGGCCATGGCCGTGGCTTTTTACCTGTGCTTTCTGGTTTTCGTTTTGGCCATGCGCCACGGGGTCATGGAAACCACGGCGACCCCTTGGGACGCTCCGGTGCTGGTGCTCGGCTTCGGCAGCCTCTTCGTGGCCATGCTGGCTTCCGCCTTCTCCAACTACTTTTATGGGACAGGGTTCGCTACGACAACGATGGCCATCGTCACTCCGCTGCTGACGCTTTCCGTTCTGGCCATCGGGAAGCTCGGCAAGCATTGGGAGGTCATCCCCTTCGGCAGCAACTATGTGGGCGGGCAGGTGATGATGGCCGCCTATCTCGTCTTCCTCGCCGTGATCTTCACGACCGCCGTCGCAGTCGCCGCTTCGACGCGATTCGGGCAGGTGATGACGCTCATCATCTGCACCGTTGTGCTGAGCTTGGGGGTGATCTCCGACTACGCCTTCGGCCAGCACGCCGATACTTCGACGCTCGCGGCAATCGCATACCGCGCCGTCCCGAACATCGGGCCCCTGTGGGTGATTGACGGCCTCATGGCCGGCTCGGAAAAGACCACCGTCACCTTCGGCTATCTCGGCTACGTCACCGCCTATGCCAGCCTTCTTACCACGGCCGTCCTCAGCATCGCCATCGCCGCCTTCCAGAAACGCGAAGTCGGGTAGCGCTCGCAGCGCCATCAGGTTCGCCGAGTGCAACCCCCCAAACACGAAAGCGCGAAGTCGACCGGACCCGCCCCTGAATCGAGCGGGACGGTGTCGTCTACGTTCCCGGCGGCGCACCCTGTTGCGCGGTGAACCTGCGAGCCCGACGTCTTCGCCAACGAGTGATCATCACCCAGAGGGCAACACCTGCGGCCCAATACCCCCAGTTGCGTAAGGGAAAGCGCACGAAATTGGCCGCGACGAACAGCGGACCAGCCTTGAGTGAGGACCAGCGGAGTTGCCGGGAAATCGCCGCATCCGCGCCCCACGCACACGTCCCGCACCAGCTCACAAAGCGGTATTTCCTCGCCGCCAGAGATCGCCAGTAATACGCCATGATGAAGTTGTAGGTGTCATCGAAAGACGCGGCCATCTCCAGCGCCGAGCGGTGGCGATAATTACGATTCGTCTCCATGAGGTGAGAGCCGGGTTCACGGTCGTTCACTTGTGAATCGAAGATATCGGCGAGCCGGTTCCGGGCGACAACTGGGAATCCTGCTCGACGCAGCAGGTAGGCGCCGTTGAAGACCGCGCGCCCCCAATCGGGCCCGCCGCAGTAGGCCTCCGCCGCCCGATGAAACAGTTCGGCAGCCAGCAGGTTGTGTTCGCTTGAAGCTTCCAGGTCCCCCAGTCGCGCCAGCGCGCCGGCGTGGGCCCTGCGGTCAGCGCTTGGCAGACGGCTCAAACGAACGATTGCCACATGGAGTTTACGCGCGTCGACCGTCCGCACTGGGAACGTTCGCGTCTGAGCTATGCTTCCAAGCCGATACGCAACTGCTGCCCGCTCGGCATCACCTGCGGCCAGATCCAAAGCCCAACCGTAGAGCCCGCAGTGTAAAGGCGGTGTGTACTCCCCGTGCGAGAAGCGAACGAGCTTGTCCGCGAGTTCTAAACGAAGAGCGAAGCTCTCCGAATCACGGAGCTTGAGGATCGCATCTCGCGCCACTTGGAGACCATAGTACTTCTCCGCCTCTACGAGATCAGCGGCTTGTTGAAGCTCGCCGCGCCCGAGATGAACGAGCAGGTTTACATAAACCGTTTCGAGACGCTGCTCATCACGTCGGTATGCCGGGACGTCTTTTGGGGATTCGCGGAGGGGACGCAGTTCCGTGGGCAATCCCTCAGCGTTGGCGAGCGCCGATTCGATCATCTGCGCAGACTCGCGGAGTTGCCCTTCGGAAGGCGAGGAGAGCGACACGAGGAAATCCCGTTCCTCACGGGAAAGCTCGGGCGCGCTTCTGCACCACCCTGCGGCAGTGCTCATGGCTGCAAGCAACAACACGACGACCTGCCATAGCAGAAGGAATACGACAAGAATGCGCCAGATCCTCCGGCGCGGCGGCGCATTTTCCTCTGTGGTCTTCTCGGGGAACGTGAGCATCAGACAGCACTCTAACTCGGGCGCTGCGCGATGGGGTGTCTCGCGGAGTATCCGCCGATCTTAGGTTGCCGTTTGCGCGCCAGGCAAGTCCAGCGCAAAGCTTTTTCACAAGAAACACGTGCTCCCTTGCACTCTTTGGCTGGGATTGGCTCGCCGCTTGCGCGCTTGCAAGGGTTTCGATTAGACTGGGGGAATGGCATGCAGTGGACCCTCTGTCTACATCCATGGCGTATCCGCGGATGAGCAGCGCCGCTTGTCGGCGCTGAACGACTACATCAACGACGCCTGCCTTCGCGAAATCGCCGTAGCGCCGGGGCAACGAGTCCTCGACGTGGGCTGCGGGCTCGCCCAGTTCACGCGGGCCATGGCGCGAGTCGTCGGTCCGACCGGCCGCGTCCTGGGTGTCGAGAAAGACGAAGCCCAGCTCGCCGAGGCCCAGCGCCAAGCCGCCGCAGCCGCCGAGGAATCGCTCATCGAACTTCGCGCGGGCGATGCCGCAACCCTGCCGCTCTCGCCGGCGGAATGGGGCTCTTTCGATGTCGCTCATGCCCGCTTCATTCTCGAACACGTGGGCGACCCCTTGTCTGTCGTGAAGCAGATGGTGCAAGCTGTTCGCCCCGGTGGGCGCGTCGTCCTTGCCGACGACGACCACGACGTCCTGCGCCTTTACCCCGAGCCGCCGGGCTTTTCGGCGCTGTGGCAGGCCTACATGCGCACGTACGATCGCCTGGGCAACGATGCGTACGTGGGCCGGCGACTCGTGTCCCTGCTGCACCAAGCCGGGGCCAAGCCTCTCCGCAACAACTGGATCTTCTTCGGGAGCTGCGCCGGGCACGCCATGTTCGAGCCGTTGGTGAATAACGCCCTCGGCATTCTCCGCGGCGCCAAGGAAACCATCCTCCGCTTCAACCTCTACGACCCCGCGGATTTCGACACAACCCTTGCCCATTTCGAGCAGTGGGGCAAGCGTCCCGACGCCGCCTTGTGGTTCTCCATCTGCTGGGCCGAGGGAAAAAGGTAACGCTGTGCCGAGAAAGGATTCTCGGCACCCGGGAGGGCGAGGCTCCTGCCGAGC
>SBAX01000166.1 GCA_005240095.1 Phycisphaera mikurensis | reverse complement strand
CGCCGCCCATCCCGAGTTGAAGGACTACATGGCCAAGTTCATTCAGGACGACACGTTCATCTTCGGCGTTCACTACAAGTACTTTCAGCAACTGGGCGGGTTGAACCTAAGCGAGGCGTGGTCGAAGGTTCGCGTGCCGGTGCTGGCATTGTGGGGTGAGGCGGATTTTCGGGCCTCGAAGGAGGACTCGGAATTGATCGCCGCGACGGTGAACAAGGCCAGTCCGGGGAAGGGTCAGTTCATGGCCGTGCCGCAGACGGATCACGGCTACAATCAGGCCGAGGATCAGGAAGAGAGCTTCCTCGCTGGATTCGGCGGTAATCGGTTCAATCCGGTGGTGATCGACACGCTCATGAAGTGGCTCAAGGTGCAGACGGCTTAGCGTGGCGGGAGCCGGGTTAGGAGCGCCTGATCGTGGAAGTCCCGTAGGGACGACTGAGGCGAAGAGAATCCTGCGATGCTTGGCTTCTTGTCGCTCAGCCGTCCCTACGGGACTGCAAGCCCGCGCCGCCCCTGCTTCCCGGCTGAAAGTGCCAGGCTATTCTCAGTGCGTCCCGCTGGGACGCTAAACACCTCCGACAAGCTGGGCTCGTCCGTGCCACCCTTTGACCGGAGCATGACGGCGCTGCGCTTGGCCATGCCAGCCAACGCCGCGATTTGAAATCTCAGATTTCAGATTTCAGATTTCAGAGACGAGCCGGCACGGACAAGCAGAGCTTGTCCGGTGGCACCCTTCCGCACGGTGCGACAAGCAGAGCTTGTCCGTGCCACCCTTCCGCGCGGTGCACCCTCACCCCCTGCCCCTCTCCCTGAGAGGGAGAGGGGTAGATGGACCGGCGGCGCTGGCCTAATTTGCGCAGCTGGCGTCGGGTGGGGTGTCGGCGCCGGCGAAGCAGCGGACGAAGACGCTCAAATCCAGGTGATCCACGAACCCGTCGTTGTTGAGGTCGGGAGGGATGGTCGTTCCGGCTGTGGGGAAGGTGCAGCCTGGGGGGAGGTCGGCCGGGTCGTAGGGGGCATCCGGTCCAGTGGCGCAGGCTTCGAAGATGGCCAAGTCGTCGAGATCGGCGTCGCAGTCGCCATCAAAGTCGCCGCCGGCCGGCAGATCGTCATTGAGGATGGTGACGGGGGTGGGATTGACACGGTCGATGGTGCAATTGACCGGCGAACTGAGGGTGACGTTTTACGGTCTCGTTGGGTTCCTCGCAGATATCCGCGAGGATGAGTACATCAAATCCTTTGCTATCGGTCTCGCCCGGCGCCCAAGCCAGGATTCCCGAGGCCAAGCGGTAGTCCGGTGACGTCCCGAAACGTGTGGCCGTGCCATCCGAGGTCGCGAAGCGGACGGAGGTGCTCTGCGAGGAACAGCCGCTGATGCCCACCTTGACGTTCGCCTGATCGTCGCTTTCCGCGACGAGGAACGGAGGATCTATGAAGGACACCACCGGCGGGTCGTCGTTATCTGTGATCGTGATGGTGGTGGGGTTGGGAGCGCCGATGGTGCAGTTCACCGGATTGGAGAGGGTCACGTTGATGGTTTCGTTGGGCTCGTCGCAGTTGTCGAGCAGAAGGGGCACGTTGATGGTCTTGTTGGCGCCGTCACCGGGGTTCCAGGTGAGGATGGTGGGTGCCGTGGCGGTGTAGTCCTCGCCGGCTCGGGCCGTGCCGTTGCTGGTGGCGACGGTAACGCGTGTGGTGATTCCCGGGGCGGCGCTGATGCGCACGGTGACGGTCTGGAAGATGCTGGGGAAGCCGAGCTCTGCATGCGTGTATGGGGCGCCGCTGAAGGACACGACCGGCGGTGGATCGTCATCAGTGATGGTCAGCGTGGTGGTGCTGGGCGTGCCCAGTGTGCAGTTGACGTTGTTGGACAGGGTCAGGTTCACGGTCTCGTTGGCCTCATTGAAGGCGTCCACATTGATCGGGATGGTGAAAGTGCGCGGGCCTGTCTCGCCGGGGTTCCATGTCAGCGTGCCGCTGGTAGCGGTGTAGTCCCCTGGGGCGGTGGCCGTGCCGTTGGAGGTGGCGTAGTTCACCCGGGCCTGTTGGGAGCTGCAACCTGTGAGGGTCACGGTGATCTCCGCCGTGCCGGAAGTCTCGCCGATGACGTAGGGCGCGCTGGTGAAGGCTACGGAGGGCACATCGTCATCGTCAGTCAGGCTCAGTGTGACGGGGTTCGTTCCGCCGATCGTGGCATTGATCGGATCGGTCAGCAACAAGGGGACCGTCTGAGTAGGCTCGTCGCATTCGTCGTCGAGCAGAGGAATGACGATGGATTTGGGGCTTGTGTCGCCAGGGACCCAGGTGAGCGTGCCGTCGACGGGAGTGTAATCCTGGCCTCCGGCCGCGGTGCCTGCGCCGGTAAGGTAATCGACGCTGACGGTCTGTGTGGAGCAGCCGCTGAGGTTTACCTGAAAGGTCGCGTTCGCGGCCGACTCCGAAACGCTCGCGCTGGGCGAGAGCGTCAGTGTGGGTGGCGCGTCGTTGTCGGTGATGTTGATGGTGGTCGTATGGGTGATATCGATGACCGCGCCGACGGCGTTGGAGATGCGGACGCGGATTGTCTCATCCGACTCATCGCAGGTATCCGCGAGAATCGTGACACTGAACGACTTTGCGGCGCCATCACCCACCGCCCAGTTCAGCGTTCCACTAGTCGAATTGAAGTCCGTACCGGGTGTGGCCGTGCCACCGGCGACGGTGGCATAGTCGACGCTCATGGGTACAACCGCGGGCCCACTGGGGGTTACGGTCACGGTCTGGCTGCCGGACTCGCTGTGTGTGTAAGGCGCTCCCGTGAAGCTCAGCGTCGGGTAAGGTTGGAACAGGAAGTGGAGCTGCAGATCAGGGTCATTGTCCTGCTCCGCATCATCGTTCGCCACTTTGACGCGGTAGAACGTGAAGGCATTGACCGGCAAGTCGATGATGGCCGCGTTGAAGCCGTCTCCGGAGTCATCATCGCAGGCCACTTGCGTCGGTGAACCACAACTGCCGGTAAACACGGATAGCACGGGATCCCAATTGGTCCGCGACCCGTTGGTGTCCAGGTTGACCACGCCCGGCACGGTTGGTTGGAAGGAGCACCAGACAGACTGCGATACTCCGTTGTCACCGTCGTCGCAGGTTTCCTGCGGCTCGCCCGCTTCGATGGTTGCGGTGGTGATATCATCGGTGATGGTCGCGTTCGCGGATGGGAAGAGCTCGGAATTGACGCAGTTATCGTTGGGCGGCTCTTCGGGATCGAAGGAAATGTGGACGGTGCAGGCGGTGTTGAAGTCGTCCTGGCCGACAAGCCCCGCGACCTTGACCCAGTAATCGGTGAACGCCTGCACAGAGAAATTGCTGATCGCAGAGTTATTCCCACTGGGGTTGCTGCAGGCCAGTTCGTCCGGATCACCCTTGCAGAGATTCCCGTAACAGTCGTCCCAGATTGACACGACGCTATTGAAGGTGCAGTTGGTCAATGTTACATCGACGACGCCGTTCTGCGTGGGTACCAGGCGATACCACTGGGTCTTGCCGGTATCGCCTGCGCAGCTCTCATCGGCCATGCCCAAGCCGATCTCGCAGGCCAGGTCCTCCGTCGGCCCCGGTAGGCCGAAATGCGACGCGATCCGTTCGATGGTGTTCTGTTGCGTCAAGAAAAGGCATGGCGGATCGGCGTGCGAACAGTCCAGCAGATCAATGCAGTTGTCGGTTCCATCTACGAAATGGTCCCCTTGCGCGGCTCTCGCCAAAGCCAGAACCGCTAACACTTTCAGCGTGTTGGATCTATGAAGTCGCATATTGACCTCCCGTGCCTCTTTGCGGGCACTTGTTTCGATGGGTCTCAGCGGGTCGGCGTTCAATTAGGCCCGTCGCCGAGCCCGTTAGGAAAGGCAGGAACGGCCAAAAAAGCCCATCATGGATCACGGCCCAGTTGGGAGGCGGGCAGGGGTGCTTTGGGGTTTGATCGCACGCTGCCTGGAAGCGCGGACAACCTCGAAGGACGGGTGTCCGAAGAGCCTGGGGAATCTATTCCAGGGCGGGCGACAGCCGTCGCTGGCGTCGCGGGTCAATCCTCGACGTCGGTTGTTCCGTAGGTAGTAGGAAAAAAGACCAGCGTGAGGCGCGGGTTGAAGGCGTTACAGCCCAGGCCTTGGCTCCGGCCCGTCAGAGTAAACGCATTCGCCCCCGCCGAGACGGAGAACACAGCGTGGAAGGAGAGCGCTTCGATCCTCGCTGTCTCGACGGTACGGAAGTATTCCCCGCTTGTAGCGGCTGGCGAGGTGGTTTTGTCGAGAAAGATTGTCACGTCGGCCGTGTCGGGAAGGTTCAAGCCCAGCGTGCTGAAATTACTGCACACGTGGGCGATGACGAAACCATCCGTCGGAACGGTAATCGTGCGGCTGGCCAGAGTCACCGGGGTCTCGTCGCCCGTAAGCGCAATCGTAACCCTAAGATCACTGGCCAATCCTGGCTCCTCCAGCGTTTCCGCGGAGGATATGGAATCGTCGGGCAGCACAACCGACGTATCGTTGGCCGCGCCCGACACGTGGAGTTTGCCCGTCGGTGCGTTGGTCCCAATTCCGACGTTGCCGGCGCTGCTAATCGCCAAGCGGTCGGCGCCGTTGACAAAGAGCCGCAGATCATCGAAGCCGTCCGCTGAGTAGATCACGTTCTCGACGGTCGAATCCGAGAGGAAGGAGATGCCGGCCTGACCGGCGGCGGATTCGACGCGAATCCGGGCCGTCCCGGTGTCCATCACGTGAAGATCGTTCGCCGGCGTGGCGGTTCCCATGCCGATGTTGCCGTTATCGAGAATGCGCAGGAGGCTGACGTCGCCGATCTTTTGGAAGTCAAAGCCGTTGGCCCCGCCGGGACTGGTTCCGCCCAGGCGAATCCGGGGGACGTCGTTCAACCAGGAGAGACGAACAATGGCTCCCAGGTTGTTGGGATTGCGTACGCCGATGCCGTTGGGTCCGTCGAAGCGGGCGTCGCCGGCGACATGAAGATTCTCGCCCGTTGCGGGAACCGTTCCGATGCCCACGTTCCCGCTGGAAGTGATCGCCAGTCGGTCTTCCCCGTTGTAAATGCTGAAGCTTCCCGCCGGAGACCCGAACGGGCTACCCGTGGCATGGGAGAGCAAGAACCACGTGGCGCCTCCTGGGTTGGTGGAGCTATCGGCCTGGAGCACGGCCACCGGGGTGCCGGGCGGGGCGCGCGAAAGGATGTTGCCCTGGTCGGAAAGAAGATCCCCATTGGCGGCGAGCAGGCCGTTGAATCGGGCCACGCTGCCGGCGGCGCTGGGAGTGTAGGCCGCGCCCACCTGCAGAAGGGCCTGCGGGTTGGCGTTGCCGATGCCCACATTCCCGGCATTGTTGACGAACACGGCATTTGTAGGACTGCCGTCAGGCGCATCGAGCGCATGGCCGACGGGCGCATCCAAGGCGGTGATGGCATAGGGGACGGGTGTAATCGATTGCCGCGGCTGAAGCGTCGTGAACGGGGCGGTGTTCGTGGGATCGTGGGGGACGCGAACGGCAACCTCCAGCCAGCGAGAGTCGCCGTCGAATACCGTGAAGCCAAAGTCCAGCTCCACGAGGAACTGGCCGTTAACGACGTCGACATTATGCTCGCCTATGCCCAAGAGGAAGCCGCCAACGGCCCTGTCGCGAACCGTGACCCGCACATCCGCCGTGTCATTGACTGGTACGCCGTTTTGCTTGAGTTGCCCCTGGTAGGTAAACCCGGTCCCCAAGGTCGTGGGGCAGTTCAGCGCGCACGTGCTCCCCGCTCCCTGGAAAAAGCCACCGCTGGAGCAGGAATTGGGGCTCACCGAGTCCGAGCAGCTCCCGGTGAGCAGGCAGCATGCTCCTGTGCAGACCGTGGTCGCGCAGCTCGTTCCAGCGCCGATGAACTGCCCGCCGACGGTGGTACATCCGGCGCTGTCCGTGCTGATGCACGTAGCATCGCCACGGCAGCAGGCGCCCACCTGGGCCCGAGCCTGTCCGGCCAGCCCCGCCAACCCGATCGCCCAAACGGCGAGGGTAATCCTTTTGCATTTCATCGTTGCTCCGATCTTCCTTCGGGCCATTTCCGATAGGATTCTCCCACGCGATTGCTGCCGCGGGGGTGAAGTGTCACGTCCCGATTCTAACGACCCGTTCGGCCGTGCCCTAGAGAAAAGGGAATAAATTGCGAGCCTAGCCCCTTTTCTTGCGGGAGGACCACATTGGCGTGGGCTAGCGTCCCGTCGCCGCCGTCTGGAACACGGCAAAGTCCAACAAATCCACGTCGTCGTCGCCGTCGAAGTCGAAGCAGGAGATGCATGAGGGGCCGATGCCGTCGACCACTGGCCCGGAGAAGCAGGTCGTGAATTCGAAGTAGTCGATTAGGTTCGTGGTGCCGTCCTCTGTGCAATCGCCCGGGCCGATCTCGAACCAGAAGCCGCCGGTGAGCTCGAAGGCCCCGCCGCTCAGGCGTCCGGCGTCGGGCTGGCCAATGGTGCCGGAGAGTTCGAAGGCGCCGCCGGTGCTGCGCATCACTCCGCCGGCGTCGATGGTATTCCAGGTGAGATCGAAACCGCCGCCGACTTGTGAGCGCGACGGCGAGGGGTTGAGCGTCGCAATCACAATGAGCATCACCGCACTGCTGATTCGTTTCATAGTTCTATCCTGCCTTTTGCCGCGCACGTCACCATCATCTTGATCGCTGAGTTGCTCGCAGCCCAAGCGCCGCCCACGAGGGGCGACGCTACATTGCTTTCGTATCACCGGGCTTGCGCCCGGTGCTCTGATTGTTTACGGAACTCTGCACACGCAGCAGGTGTCCGAAAGGTCCGTCTCCGATGTACACGAGCCGCCGTCGGCCACGGCCGAGCAGCCGGCGCCGGGGGTGCCGCTGCCGTTTTCGCTCAGGTTGGCCAGGACAAACTCAGAGCCGCCACAGGCGGTGGTGCAACTGTTGGTGTTGGCGCCGCAGACGGCGTAGGTGGAAGCCGGCGCGCCGGTGGGTCCGGCGGGGCCGCGGCAGTCGTCCACGTTGACGACGCCATCACCGTTAAGGTCTTCCGCCGGAAAGTTCCTGACCCCGTTGTTGTTCAAATCCCAGCAGGCTTGTCCCGCGGGTCCGGCAGGTCCGGCCGGACCGGCCGGGCCCTGCAGCGTGGCGGTGGTCTGGACGGTGTTGTCGGGAAAGCGGAACCCGCCGGTGGTGCTTCGGATCTCCCCGGCCACGTGGAGTCGGGACGTCGGAGCCGTTATCCCGATCCCCACGTTGCCGGTAGCTGTGATCCGCATCCGCTCGCTGGCCTCCGTCGAGAAGTTCATGTTGCCGGCGGCCTGATAGACGATCGCCCCGCGCGGGGTGCTCGTGTCGGTTGCGTTCATGAAGCGGATGACTCCCAGGTTGGTGGGCGAGGCTGACTGATTACGAAGCTCGATCATCGTTCCGCCACCGGTATTCGTGCTGTTGAGCCGCATGATGGCCTGATCGCGCTGAATCTCCATTGAGCGACTGGGGTTGGTCGTCCCGATCCCCACGTTGCCAGCGGAAGTGATGGCCAGTTGATGCTCTCCGTTGTAGACGGTGAAACTTCCAGCCGGAGCCTCGAAAGGGCTGCCCGTCGCATGCGAAGCCAGGAACCAGGTAGCGCCTCCGGCGTTGGTGGAGCTGTCGGCCTGCAGCACTGCCACCGGGCTACCGACAGGGGCACGGGACAGGATGTTGCCCTCGTCGGAGAGGAGAGTTCCGTTCGCCGCGACCAGGCCGTTGAAGCGCGCCACACTACCAGCGACGGTGGGGGTGTAGGCTCCCCCGACGTGGAGCAACGCCTCCGGGTTGCTATTGCCGATGCCGACGTTGCCGCCGGACTCGATGAGCATGCGTGTGGTGTTCCCGCCGGTGCGGAACTGCATCGCCTCGCTGGAAACGGAAGACTGGTCGTAGACGATGCCCCCGGAATTGGGGTTGGTGACGTTGCCGAAGAGGATTCCCTTCGAGGCGCCGTCCGCCGCCAGAATGCTGAGGAATCCCCCCGTAGATCGTTCCAGGACGGCGATGGAGTTGGTGTTCGCGGTTACAGCCCCCGCGGAGCTGGACATGACGTGCAGCTTGGCTTCGGCGGTCGTCGTGCCGATCCCCACTTCTCCGTCGCTGTCCACGAACAGGGCGTTGGTTGGCGCGCCATCCACGGCATCCAGCGAGTGGTGGTCCTCCGCGTTGAGGGCGTGGATCGCGTAGGGTACGAGCCCGATGCGTGGCCGCGGGGTCAATGGCGTGTAGGTCCCTGTGGCGCAGTCCCCGGCCGTTCCACCGGAACGCACGTCGACCTGCATCTCCATCGGACGACCGTCAAACACCAACCCGAAGATGAGATCGACGTTGAAGAGGCCGTTCACTACGTCCACTTCGTCGCGGCAGATGGGGTCCCCAACTTGGGCGGCACTTACCTCAAACAAGGTAAACCGCAGGTCATAGACTCCGCTGACCGGGACGCCGCCGTCCTTGAGTTGCCCTTGATAACTGAAGTTGGTCGGCGGTGCCGCCCCCGCCGTGCGCAAGACGCCACAGACGCCCAGTATGCCCAGCCATCGCAGATAAAGAACGCGCCGCATCGATCGTCTCCTTGTAATTCGCCCCCGTGGCCCGAACCATTCGCACGGGTGAGGCTCCGAACTAGAGGCAGGATTTGAGGGAGAACTCCATCAGACGCGGCGGTGGGGTTTGCGGGAACGACAGGGGAAGAGCCCGGAGACGAAAAGAACGTGACCGAAGGACTCGTCGCAGGAGTCCTTCGGTCAGCGGCTCAGAGTCCGGCTGCTGGAACGGAGGCAGGCGGCTATTCAGGGCAGCCGCTGGTGATGAAGTCGACGGTGACCTGATAGGTGCCGATATCGTTGCGCCCCTGGTCCTCGACTTCGATACGATAGGGGTTGCCTGAGGCGGCCAGCGGCCCGCAGTCGCGACTGGTGCTGATCGCGAAAGCGCTGCAGTTGCTGGTCGGTACGCCCGCAGCGTTGAGCAGCCGCCAGTTGGGCGCGTAGTTGGCCCCGCCACCGGGCTGCTCCAGCACGTTTACACGCACGACCTCATCTTCCGGCGAAACTAACCGGAAAAGATCAGTGTCCATGAAGGTGCTGGTGGCGGCGTTTGCCGGCGTGGCGCACTCGAGGTCTACGATGTCACACTCGCGGAACTGCGTGAGGCGCTGGATGTGAGCGTCGTATGCGCCGGAATCGTTGACTCCGGAGTCCACGGTCTCCAGACGATACGGGCTCCTTGAGCTGGGCAGCGGGCCGCAGTCCTTGACGCCTGTTGCGAACGCCGCGCAAACTCCAAAGCCAAAGCCGGTGTTGTCGAGCAGTCGCCAGGCCGGGGCGAAGTTCACCCCGGCGGGCGTTCCCTTGAGGACGGATATGCGGACGATTTCGTTGTTCCCGGCCGCAAAGTTGTACAGATCGCTAGCAATCTGCGTTTCAAGCAAGGCGCTTACGTGGGTATCGCAGGCAAGATCCGTTACGCCGCAGGCCTCTGAGGAGGTCAACTGCAGCACGTGCAAAGTGAAGGAGCCGGTGTCATTGAGGCCGTTGTCCGCCACCTCGATCCGGTAGGGGTTCAGAGCCGCGGACAGCGGCCCACAGTCTCGAAGGAGCGTCGCGGAGAACGCGTCGCAGGGAGCGACAGGCAGCCCTGCGCCATCCAGAAGGCGCCAAGCCGAGGTAAAGTTGGCGCCGGCGAGGGGGTCTTTGAAGGCCGTAATGCGCACGGTCTGCCCAGCCGTGGCGTTAAAGCTGAACAGGTCAGCGTCGTTAATCTTCTCGATGGTTCCGATCAGGGAAGCCTCGCAAGGAGGCAGCGGCGTTGTCCCGCATGACGCTGAGGGATCGTAGCGCTGCAGATGGACGCTATACAGGCCGATTTCGTTGCGGCCCTGGTCTTCGACCTCG
This sequence comes from Phycisphaera mikurensis, assembly GCA_005240095.1. Lineage (GTDB taxonomy): Bacteria > Planctomycetota > Phycisphaerae > UBA1845 > UBA1845 > SBAX01. The sequence continues at coordinate 724 of SBAX01000166.1, read as the reverse complement.
ATCGTGTAGGGGTTGCCTGCGGCCGGAAGGGGCCCACAATCGCGCAGCGCCGTCGTGGAGAGGGTGCCACCGCAGGGACCGACGGAGTTGCCCCCCGCATCCAACACGCGCCAGGCGGGGGCAAAGGTCGTCGCCCCGCGCTCCACGACGAAGATGCTGAGGTTCTCGTTCTCGGCTACGCAGAAGCAGTACTTGTCGGTTTCCGTGAAGGGATTGATCTCGCCGTCGAGGGAATCGTCGCAGGTGATCTCGATGCCGCATCCAGGCGGAACTGCACAGGTAGCGCAGTTGGGCACGTCGTGCGACACGCACTCCCCTGAGGCTACGTTGCACAGATTGATGGTGCAGGCGTCGCCGTCCCCACAGTCGGCATCCGTCCAGCAGCCGCCTGCTGACGGCCCCGTAAAGCTCTGTTGGAGCAGCTCAAAGTCCGCCAGGTCCACATCGCAATCGCCGTCGATGTCGCCGAGCGGCCGACCGACAGCGTCCACGGGCGCGCCCTCGGGCGTGTCGCAACACACATCAATGGAGTCTTCGATACCATCCGAGTCGATATCCGTGCCCCATGCGGCTGTGCAGCAGATCAACCCCACCAGGGACGGTAACGCCCAACGCCGGTCCTGAAACATTAGCAGTACAGCGCAAGGTGGGCTCAAGAATTTGAAGATCGACGAACGATAACTCCTGCCGGATCAAGGGTTTCCGGTTTCTGGCAGGAGTAAGG
>SBAX01000355.1 GCA_005240095.1 Phycisphaera mikurensis | reverse complement strand
GGCTGAACCGCCTCTTGCAGAGCATTGAGATGAAGGATCAATCCGTCGGCCTCGATCATCTCCACGGCCTCGGCCAGCTTCGCCTGAATTCGATCGTTGCGGGCGTCGTCGAGCTCCTCGCGAATGCGGTCGGCCTCCTCCTTGTAGCCGAAGCGGCGTTCCATCTCGTCGATGAGCGTCAGCGCCGCTTCCCATCTCTCGCGACGCACGTCCTCGCGAATCGTGGCACGTAGAGCGTCGAGCTCCTCGTCGCGCCGGGCAAGCGATTTGGCTGCGTCGGAAATGCGGGTGTTCTGGACGATGTCCTGCAAAGCGGCCACCTGTTTGGGCAACAGAGCGTTGAGCTCCTTGAATTCGTCGAGCTGACGGGCGATGTTGGACTCGATCTTGAGCAGAAGCGGGGTCACCGTCATCAACCAGACGGCGGCGAACATGACAAAGCCTCCCGCCGCGACCATCCAGACGCCGGCGGATCCCCCGTAGCCGGTGACGCCGAGCACCACGAGAATCAGCGCCCCGATCACGCCTGCGACGGCGACGACGTTCTGTAGCCAGCGAAGCTGCGAGAACCGTCCCCCACTGTTCGCCACGTGGTTGTCCTTTTTCTGCCAGACTCTCAGAGACCTCGGAGCTGCCCGCGCGGCCCCCCGACCCCATTATCGGTCCCCCACGCAGGAAAATACTAGTTCGACTGGTGTCGGCGTCAACTCGTCATTCACGGGCAAGAGAGCACGGGGGGTTTGTCATCCATCAGCGGCGAGAACGCTCATGGCCTTCTTCCGTTCGAAGGCTCGGCGCTGGGCCTGCTCGAGGCCGCGGAGGTCTCGTTCCACGCGATCAAGCTCGTCGGCGACGGCCTTGAGAAACAGTAGAATCCCTGTCCCGCATACCGCTGCCCAGAGGATACCCTTCCATCCGCTCATAGCGTTTTCCCGCGCAGTCTATCGGCGAGAACGGGATCGAATTGAAGGGCCGGCCATCCGGTGCGTAAGATGGGTGGGGTAGCCAGCCGCAGACTTCGCCGGAATCTCCTACGCAAGCACTGCCTTAGCGCACCCCCTTCACAAGGAGGCGGACTACTGATGCGGATCATGAAGAGAGCTGCCGCGGCCTACCTGGCGGCCAACATATCCCTGGTCGGCGGCGCTGGCGAGGAGGCGCGCCCCGCTCGGCCCTCGTCGCCCTCGGCACAAGAGAACGTGGTTGCCGCGGCGTTGGGTCTGTATGGCGACTTCACCGGTGACGGCGACGTAGACGTGCAGGACTATGCCGCGCTGCACACCTGCGCAGGCCTGGGCCCTGAGGTTGTAGCCGTCGGGTGCGCCAGCCGCGATGCCGACTTCGACTTGGACGTCGACCTGTGGGATTTCAGCAGCTTCCAGAACGCCTTCACCGGACCGCTGACGGCGGGAGTCTGCGGCAATGGTGTCCGCAACCTCGGCGAGCAGTGCGATGATGCCAACACCGTGAGCGGCGATGGGTGCAGCGGATCCTGTCGGATCGAATTGCCCAACGACTCGTGCGCCAGCCCCATGCTGCTCAGCGAAGGCAGCGTAGCCTACAGCAACGCAGGGGCCACGACGGACGGCCCGGCTGAACCCGCCCAATGTGGCTTCTTCGGTGACTCTCAAGTCGGATCGGACCTGTGGTACTGCTATCGCGCCTCGGCCACGTGCTTACTGGCCATCAGCCTGTGCGGCAGCGAATATGACACCAAGCTGGCGGTGTATGAAGGGTGTCACTGCCCCACGAGCGATCCTGCGTCGTGCAGCGACGACGATTGCGGCACGGCCGTCGCCAACGTCCAGTCCCGCGTCACTGTCTCGGCCGTCGCCGGAAAGACCTACCTGATCCGAGCCGGCGGCTTTGCTGGCGCACAGGGCTCGGGACGCCTGACCATTCAATGCCAAACCGACGTGTGTGGCGGCACGGCGTCGGATTGCTTTGCAGCGTCGCCCACGGGCCAGCCTGGCTGCAACGATGAAGCATGCTGTGAGGACACGTGCACGCTGGATCGGTTCTGTTGTGACGTGACATGGGATGAGGCGTGCGCGACGGAAGCGGAAGGGGTCTGCACGGGCAGCTTCGCAGCGTGCAGCTCAACGGCCGGAGCGTGCGGCTCTCCACGAGCCGCGCCGGGCTGCAACGACGTCAATTGCTGCAATACCGTGTGCCTACGGGATCCCTGGTGCTGCGTTAATGAGTGGGACGCCGTCTGCGTGAGCGAGGCGGCGGAGTGGTGCCCGTAATCCCCTGCTCTACACCGCGTTTCGGTAGGCCACGAAATCTTCCATGAGCTGCCGGGTGATCGGTCCCGGTTTGCCATCGCCGATGGGGATCTTGCTGATTTCCGTGATCGGCACGATCTCCGCAGCCGTGCCGGTGGCGAACGCCTCCTCTGCGACGAGCAGGTCGTGGCGGACGAGCGAAGTCTCCCGGACCGGAATACCCCGTTTGGCGGCCAATTCCATGACTACGCCGCGGGTGACGCCTTCAAGGATGCCTTCCCATGTCCCCGGAGTGAGCAGCTCACCCCGGCGGACGATGAAGATGTTGTCGCCGGTGCACTCGCACACGTGCCCGTCGAGGCCGAGCATGATGGCCTCATCGGCGCCGGCGGCGTGAGCCTCGGCCTTGGCCAGAACGTTGTTGAGGTAGTTGAGCGACTTGATCCGCGGGTTCAGGGCATTGGGATGGTTGCGGGCGAAACTGGACACGATGCAGTGTAAGCCGCGCTCGTAAACCTCAAGCGGGTAGAGCGAAATCTTGTCCACGATGATGATCACCGTGGGGTTGGCCGTGCGGCGAATGGAGATGCCCAGCGCCCCCACACCACGCGTGACGACCAGTCGAATGTAACCGTCGCCGGTCACGTCGTTGGCCCGCATGGTCTCGTACATCGCCCGGCTGAGGCGCTCCGGCGACATGGGCAGTTCCAATCGGATCGCCCTGGCCGACTCGAACACCCGCTGGATGTGCTCCTCCTCTTTGAAGATCTTGCCGCGGTAGATGCGGATGCCCTCGAACACACCGTCGCCATAGAGCAGCGCATGGTCGAAGACGCTGATCGTCGCCTGTTCGACGGGGACGATCTCCTCGCCCATCCAGACCATGAGCCCCGCTCGAGGGGCAAACGGGTTCTCCGGCATCGCTGCGATCTCCCCATTCTCGTGCAAGGTGGCGATGGTCATTGTGCGATCCTCGCTGTAGCTACTACCGCCGGCTCTCTCCCGCCGGTCGCGGCCACGGTCTCGCGAATGACGCCCTCACTGAGGTGGACGCGGCGATGCGCCTGGGAGGCCACTTTGGCGTCGTGCGTGACCATGACGATCGTCTGACCGGCGTCGTTGAGCTCGACGAGGAGCTTCAAGATGTCGGCGCCGGTAACCTCGTCTAGGTTACCCGTTGGCTCATCGGCAAGCAAGAGGGCTGGGCGGTTGATCAGGGCCCGGGCAATGGCCACGCGCTGGCGTTCGCCACCGGATAACTCATTGGGGCGATGCCTCGCCCGACCCGATAACCCCACGCGCTCGAGCATCTGGGCCGCCGCGCTCTTCGCTTCCCGGCGAGCGCGCCGCCAGGTGAGAATCGAATGCCCCACCATCCTCGGAATCAACACATTCTCCAGGACGTTGAGCTCCGGCATGAGGTGATAGAACTGAAAAACGAAGCCGATCTCGCGGTTTCGATAGAACCCGCGGTTCTGGGCGCTTTGACTGAAAATGTCCTTCCCGTGGAATTCCACAGCCCCGCGGTTGGGCGCATCCAGAGCGCCGAGAATGTGCAGGAAGGTGCTTTTTCCGCACCCGCTGGCGCCCATCACAACCAGAAACTCACCCGCCGGGACGCTCAGATTGACCCCCCGCAGGACCTTGACCTCGGTGGGCCCCTCTCCGTAGGACCTGTGAATATCCCGGGCGCGAAGCAGCGTATTATTCATAGCGCAACGCCTTGACCGGCCAGACCCTCGCCGCGATCCACGCCGGGATCAACGAGCCGATGATAGAGGAAAGCACGGCCACCACCGCGACCCACACGGCATCCGCCCGCTTCACGGCCTCCGGAATCCGATCGAACGAGTACACCTCTGGGCTCCACACGCGAAGCTGCGGGTTCAGGCTCGCCAGGATGTCCTGAATATCGTTGATGTTCCATACGAACACCGAGCCCACCAGCAGACCCAGTAGTGACCCGACTACCCCCACGGCCCCGGCGTACACGACGAATAACCCCCCCACTCCTTTCCCCGATGCTCCCAGGGCCTTGAGGATGCCGATGTCCTTGGTCTTCTTTTCGACGATCATGTAGAAGATGCAGCCCACCAGCACGATCGCCACCATGCTGATCAGGCCGAAGAGGAACGTCACGAGCACCTTCTCTTTCTCTACCGCCTGAATGAACTGGCGTTGCATGTCCTCCCAGGTGTAGGCAGTCACAAACGCCAGGGCGCGTTCGTCCATCTCCGTGATGTCCTCTCCCAAGGAGACGCGAAATCGGTGCCACGCCCCCTGGATGCGATCGCGCGCCGAGTTCAACTCAACGCCGGGCTGAAGAGCGATCTGGAGCTGGTTGATCCGAGGTCTGGTCGAGCCGCCCCCTTCCAGCGGCTGCGCGTCCATCGCCAGATGATGCTGCAAGAGATCGTGCTCCACATACACGCAGAGTTCGTCGATTTCGTAAATGCCGGTTCGGGAGTCGTCTGCGTAACGCAGGGGCAGGCGGACCGGAGGCTCGCCGGTTGGGTTGCCGGTTGGGCTCAGGGGCATGAGCGTCAGGGCGATGTCGGCTCCGCGGGCGATCTGCCGATCGAAGTTGCCGTCCGGCCGGCGATAGTGCAGGAGATCGACGCCGATGATCACGCCCCCCTTCGGCGCCCCTTCGAACGACGGCGGTCCGGCGCCCACCGCGAACACCCGCGTCGCAGGCACCACGGACGTAACGCTTGGAAAGAATGCTTTCTCGAATGGAAGCCGGTCGAACTCCTCCAGCGTCTTCGGGTCCGTCTCGCTCTCCCGCCAACGCTTGTTCGCGCTCTCCAGCGGCTCAGGCAGCTTGATCTGCCCATCGTCCATGAGTCCCGCGACGGGCATGGATTGCTCGCCGAGGTGCGTGGTGCCGGGAAAATATCGCTCGTAGTACAGCCCCCTGGCAAAGTCATTGACCTGCACGTATTCCTTGAGCCGAATGCCCACCACCCGCGCCGGACGAGTGTAGGTCGTGGCCGGGACGCGGAAGATTCCGTAGGTGTAGATCACCGGCGTCGAGATCCGCACGACATCGGGCATCTCCTTGGCAACGTACTTCTGAAACTCCTCGTAATACGGGAAGCCCTGCAGCGAACCGCTTTCCAGCACGATCTCGCTGTGCAGCCCGCGGGACCGGGCCCGAATGGTGTCCAGAAACCCCCCCATCACGCTGAGCACGACGAGCACCATGGCCACGCACAGCATCACGCTGGCAATGCCAAAAAAAGCGATCAGCTTGGTGTTGAGGTACCGCCAGGCTAGGAACCACTTGTACATTGGCCGGATCTCGTTTCGTGGTGAAGCCTAGCAGGATCCGAGGCTTTGAGCCAGTCACACACAAACCCGCATTTGTGCTAACCCGCGCCCGTCCCGGCCAACTTCAAGACCCGCGCTTGCCCGCCTGTGGGGGAATGTTGTAAAAAGCAGGCATGCTCACCTTGAACCAACGCCGCGAGGTACGAACTCGCCTTCAAAGCGCACTCGGCAATCGGCTCCGCGGTGTGATTCTCTACGGGTCGGAAGCGCGCGGTGATGCTCGACCTGACAGCGACGTCGACATCCTGGTGGTGCTTCGAGGACCCATCCGCCTTGGGTCCGACATCGACGCCATCACACGCGCCCTGTACCCCCTTCAGCGGCAGGTGCCCGATCGGCCCCTTCATGCTCTTCCCGTTGATGAGGATGCCTATCAGGCCGGAGAGTATGCACTCTACAGGTGCGCCCATGTCGATGGAGTCGAGGTATGACCGAGGAGGCCAAGGACCTTTGGCAGCGCGCCATTCGAACCTTGGCCACCGCGGTCAAGCTCGTGCCGGACGATCCGGACTCCGCTGCCTCTCGGGCGTACTACGCCGCCTTCCACGCCGTTTCCGCCTGTTTCGCGGCCGAGGGCAGGTCGTTTTCAAAACACTCGGCCGTCGAAGCAGCCGTACATCGTGACCTCGTGAATGCAGGACGTTGCCCGGAAGAGGTTGGCATTGCGTTCTCCGCCCTTTCCAAGTTGCGCTCGACGGCCGACTACGGTTCTCCTACGCATGTCACCCCCGATGAGGCATCGGATGCAATCTCGAAGGCTGGTTGCGTTGTGAACGCGATCCGGGCCATCATGCCTGCCGACGTTGTGAACGGCACGTAGGCCCACGCCGGTTAGTCGTGCCGAATCAGACCACCGCGCGGCCCGCCGGGTGACAGCCAAGGTGGGGGGCAGCCCCTTCACGCTTCACGAGGGGTGCCCTGCCGAAGGCCTTTGCAAGGGGAACAGAATCACGTCGCGGATGCTGTGGCTGTCGGTCAGGAGCATGACCAGGCGATCGATACCCACCCCCAACCCCCCGGCCGGAGGCATGCCGTATTCGAGAGCGATGAGGAAATCCTCGTCCATGACGGCCATGGTCTCGTCCTGCTCCCCGGCCACCTTGCGGGAGAAGTTCTCCTCCTGCACGGCCGGGTCGTTCAGCTCCGTATAGGCGTTGCCCAGCTCCATGGCCGCGGCGAACGCCTCGAAACGCAGGGCTAGCGACGGATCGTCCGGATGCCGCCGGGTCAGCGGGCAAATCGCCGCCGGATAGTCATGCACGAACTGCGGCTGCACGAGATGATGCTCAACGGTGGCCTCAAAGACCTCGTTCACCAGCACCGCGGGATCCTTGCCCACATCCTCGATGCCGAGCTGCCGAGCCTTCTTGCGGACCGCATCGTGGTCATGGATCTCCACGCTCGCGTACTCGCGCAGCAAATCGGCGTATTTCCTTCGCGGCCACGGCGGGGTGAAGTCCAGGATCTTACCGTGGAAAACCGCTTGCAACCGCCCCGCCGCGATCCCCTCGCGAGCCGTTCGGTACGCGGAAAGGTGTTGCTCGGCCGCGTAGGCGTCCGCGGCGGACTCTCCCTTCTCTTTCGCGAGCCGGGCGCATTCCTCCTCGATCGCCACGGTCCGCTTCGGGATAGCCTGCCGCGCTGACGCCTCATAGGCCGCCGCCACCATCTGCTCCGTCCGATGCATCATGACCTCGTAATCCGCATAGGCCTCGTACAACTCGATCATGCTGAATTCGGGGTTGTGCTTGGTGCTGATGCCCTCGTTGCGGAAGTTGCGGCTGATCTCGAAGACCCGCTCCATCCCCCCCACCAGCAGGCGCTTGAGGTACAGCTCCGGGCTGATCCGCAGGTACAGGTCCATGTCCAGGGTGTTGTGATGCGTGGTGAAGGGTCTCGCCGCCGCCCCGCCGTAGATCGGCTGGAGCACCGGTGTCTCCACTTCGTAGTAGCCTTCGCGGACAAGGCGCTCGCGAATCGCCTGAATGATGGCGCTGCGCTGGCGGAAGACCTCGCGAACTTCGGGGTTGGTAAACAAATCGACGTAGCGCCGCCGGTAGCGCAAATCGACGTCCGTCAGACCATGCCACTTCTCCGGAGGTGGGCGCAGAGACTTGGCCAGCACCGTGAGGCGGCTGCACCACAGAGTCAGCTCCCCGGTCTTGGTGCGCCCCACGACCCCATCCCCCCCGATGATGTCGCCGAGGTCCAGCTCCTTGACGACGCTCCACTGATCCCCCACGTCCGCCTGGCTGATGCCCAGTTGCAGGGTCCCGGCGCCGTCGCGAATGGTAAGGAACGCCAGCTTGCCCATCAGCCGCAGCAGAGCGATCCGCCCGGCGACACGTGCCGTTAGGGAGCTGCGCTGCCCGGGCTCGATGGTGAGCGCGCTTGACTCACGACGGACGTCCGCCGTGGAGCGCACATCGGCGAAACGACCTCCGTAGGGGTCTACGCCCAGCGCCCGCAGCGCGTCGCGCTTCTTGATGCGTTGCTGTCGCAGGTGATCGTCTTCGGTCATGCTCGGCGCGCTCGTCAGGGTTCGAGTCGGTCGATCCTAACCACGCCGCTGCGACCGGGCAATGTTGGAGAATGCAGCTCGGCAATCCGCCTACGGCGGATCGCCCTCCCCGAAGCGTCCGCCGGACCGTCCTTCTGCGCAGGGCGCAAGAACGAGCCCCCGACGACGCTCATCGTCGCCGGGGGCTCAACTGACAAGCCCAATTGGGCGGGGTTTGCTACGGACAGAGCGGGTTGTCCTTCTGGTTCGCCGTCCCGTTCCAGGGGTCGTAGGCCATTGCGCCGACCAGCAGGTCCGCGCCCTCCACGAGATCGGCGGGAGTGACCAACCCGCTGCGATCCAGGTCGCCGCTGTAGTTGCCGTGCGGCAGGGCGAAGATGCCCTCAAGGGCCTGGACCAGCGCGGTGAGGTCCCCAAGCGATGCGAAGCCATCGTCGTTCACGTTTGCCGGATGGGAGGTCAGGTGCAACTGCGACACGCTGCCTCCGTCGGAGGTGAACTTGACGGCCGTCTTGGCCCCGGCAGTAATCGGACGAGCCAGGGTTATTGTATACCTTCCGGCCGGGCTTTCGACCACGCTGGCGATGGAGTTGGCCCCGCCGTTGATAGCTGTCTCGCACAGACTCCAGCACGAAGGCAGCGCCCCCGCGGTATGCTCGGCCACGATCGTCTGAATGCCCAGCGGCGCCGATGCGTTGTTCGGCTGATGCGGACGACCCGCGTCAACCGTTCCCTCCAGCGGGCTAATGAACTCAACCGTTCCCGCGGGGCAATCCGCCTGCTCGCAGCCGATGGTGAGATTCCCCTCGGGCAGGCTCTCCGCCGAATCGCCGAGGCGGATCTTGTAGCAATTCCCGGCAACCACATCCGCATGGAGCCTGGATGCCGGCCCGCAAGCCAGGGCATCCGCACTGCACGCAAGGTTCGGTGTCAGCGCGGTCGGGCAGATGCACTCACCCTCTGCATCACTGTCATAGATCGACAGGTTGGTGTCCGGATTCCCGGAACCGCACGTTTCGACGGTCACAGTGCCCGTGCAGGAGGCCGTGTAGTCGTACCACATGTCCGCAGTGACGGTCGGAATGCAGCCGTCGAACGGACCATCGAGGGTGAAGGTCCCCTGGGCCGGTGTGAAATCGAACGCCCTCACGCCGTCCCCGACAGGGGTCCCAAAGGGACAGAAATCGTTATTGAGCGGCGGATTGCAGTTGTTCTGGCCACCATCCGTAATCGTGACACGGAAGCCGCCATCCGTGGTAATCGGCACCTTGGAAGCCACCTGGATGTAGTAGAGCTCGCCCGGCACGGTCCTCGCGCACAGTGACGAGTTCTTGCCCAATGGTCCGCAGTTCAGTGCGTCGTCGCTGCAACCGATGGGGATCAGGCTGTTGCATTGGGTAGCCTCATTGGTCATATCGCCCACGGCATACAGAGCCAGGAGTGAATCGTTCGCCGGGCTGTTGCTGGAACAGGTCGTGACCCGCGTATGGGTGCACCCGGCCACGAACTTGTACCACACGGTCTGCTTCCCCTGGGCGCCGGGGTTGTCGATGTAGCAGCCGAAGCCGGGGTCCGGAGGGTTCCCGGGATTGGGGCTTTCGACGGTGGATTCCCTGGCTTTGAGCGCACCGGTGATTTCGGTCTTAAAGCAGTTGGACAGGGTGAGCAGCAGCGCGCCCTCGAGTTCATCGTTGGGAGCGCACACGTCGTTGGGAGGCGGTATGTCGCAGTCCTCGGCCGCGAACTCCGTGCAGAGCGAATCCCACTCTACCTGGCAACAGTAAATGCCGTCGGGGCCATGCCCGCGGCACACCCTGTCGCAGCAGGTGGAGTCCTCGCAGCCTGGGTCAAGGTGCGGGATCAGGCAGTCCCCCGCCCGCTCCAGGCAGGCGTTGAGCGGGCAATGCTGACCCGGCGCACCGCACTTACGCCCGATCTGCCATTGGCGGGGCCGGTCCAGCGGCTCGATCGCGTTGCACTCGTTGAGGGTCAGGTTGTCGCACGTCTCTGCGAGATTGCCGGGCTTGTTGCAGCAGGCGGCTTGTCCACACGGGAAGTCGAAAGGATCAGGATCGCACTCCGCGCCCGATACCCACGGGGGCCGGAATTCCGGCGATTGCCGCGGCGGGAACGGGCAGTTCATTTCCGGCACCTGGCGGCAGACCGCTTCGTTGTTCTCGTCCCTGAAATACATGTCGCAACAGGCGCCCACCGGGGGATCGCCGGCGCAGATGATCGTCAGGTTGACGGCATCGTGAATGACCGGGTCGGGGAACGGCTTCTCCGCGCAGTCCGTCGCCCCGGGCTGGAGGAAGACATCTTCCGTGGAACCCACGCAGGCTTGAACACCGCTGACGATGATGCCCGCCTGGGGATTGTTCACCTTGGTGGCAAAGAAGAGATTCTCCGGAAGAGCCACAGGCGGAGTCACCCCGAATCGCGCGATCTGAACCGTGTTGCCCGTGCCGTTGTAGACCTTCTCGCTCCCGGCGATGATCGACCCCTCGCAGTTTCGGCGCATGTCGAACTGGAAGAATCCGAGCCCCTTGACCGCCACCTCGTAACCGATCATCTGGCAGCTGGGCACGCCGAGTTGGATGTCATCCACAAGAGTCGTGTCTTGTCCAAGATTGTAAATGGGGCCGGAGGCCCTGATGTTCTTGTAGCCGTCGAAGGAATGGGTGCAGGTCGTTGCGTCGCCGAAGAGCTGCACGTTGAAGCTCGCATGGGGCCTGTCCGGGAAGCCGCCCAAGGCACCGGCGCAGGCGAAACCGGGGAAGTCGAACGAATCGCACGTCGCACCCGTCGAGGCCGGCGAACCGACCAGGACGCCCGCATTGGTGCGGCTGAACTTGACTCCGAACCAGATGTTGGGGTTCACCGCGATTCCCGTACCGGGAAGGCTGAAGTTCACGAGCCGCGCGGCATCGTCGGGGAAGATGAGTTGCCCTTGGGTGCCGGGGATCACTGGGTTCGTCCCGGGGACGGAGCCCGGACACGCGCTGTACAGCGCGAAATCGACCGTATACGCGCCGCCGACGCCGGTCGGGTTCACCCTGCCGGTCACCGGAAACACGATGCGTTCGACGCGGCATCCCGGCGCGCCGATGGTGCCGATGTCGTCGGTCACCAGTTGCGTGCCGATGTTGACGGCGATCTGGCCCAGGGTGTTGTCATAGATCAGGACCTGGCCCGCGCCGGCCGTGGTGCTGGGCTCCGCGCCTTCGGCGTAGGCGTCGACGCGCGTAAACACCGTCCCGGGCTCCACGGGGAACCACTCCATTCCCACGTCGCTCTTGGGCGTGCCCGCATAGACGCGCTGCACGTTCACCTTGTCCGGCGAAACCCTCGCCAGCCCCGCTGCCAGGACCACCACTCCCAGGATCCAAGGGACTCTTCCTCGCATTGTTTCACCCTTCCTGCTGCAAAGACTTATGGACAATTCCATCGATGACCACGCCGCGCCTGTGTCGTCGGGTTCGACGCTTTAGCGACGCCCTCAGCGAAAGCGGCAACGCCTGCGACGGATGAAGTCGCGACGTCACACGGACCTTTGGTTAACGAGCAAACAAGTGTGGACCGCCCATGACGTGCGGTTCTCCCCACGGCTGGTTCCCTAACCCAACCCAATGTGCCGCGCCGTGTCACCCCGTGACCGCGACGCTTACGCCGAAACCACCCCGTCCGAGTCCCGCCCCCTTGAAATCACCCCACTGGCGACCGACTCGGCTCGGCGCTGCACATGCTCGTTCCCATAACCTCCGCTAGCCATTAGCATAGTCGACCGGCTGATTCATGTCAAGGTTACATGAGGGGTCGGCGGGGTCGTTTCGACGCCGCTGTAAGGTAAGTTTCGAAATAAATGGGACTCTCCTCGTCCGGTACGCAGGCACCCCGTCCACGCCCCCGCCGGCGCAACGCAAGTCACTGTCATTGCGTGGTTTATGAGCCTCCGCCCCACGGCCGCCGCTCGGGCAGGTTTCCCAATAATGAGAGAACCACGCGCACCGCCGCGGAGGCGCGTCGCCCTGGCCGCGCGCCGGTAGGGCCCCGTCGCACCGGCCGTTCGTAGGCCTACTGGGGACACAACAACGGCGCCGACGGCCCGGGGTAGGGGTAATCGAAGCTCTTGAACGCATTGACCACGGTCGTGATGTCCAAAGCGTCGATGTTCAGGTTCACGCCCTGAATGGGGTTGTTGGCGTGTACATCGCACCAGGTCCTTGGCTGCGCCCCGGGCAGGTTCTTGAAGCGGTTGACCATCGCGGTCACGTCCAAGGCGCTCACCACTCCATCCGCCGGCGCGCCAGCGTTGCCCACGATGTCACCCCACATCGGCGTCGTCTGAAGGACCAGCGGCGCCGAATACGGCCCGCCGGGGTAATCGATGTCTCGAATCGCCTCGATCGTGTACGTGGCGCACGGCACGATGTTGCAATCGGAGACCTGGATCACCCCACCCGCCACATTCCACGGATCAAAGTACGGGGTCGGCTGGAGGGCATGCACACCGGTTGAAGTGCCACCATTTGTCACTACCTCGGGCCCTACCCACATTTGGGCGCCATTGAATGCGCTGAAATCAGGGACCCTCGGGCAGTCCGCAGAACCGGGCATCTGCGTAAGCGTCACACGCAGCGCCATAGGCCCAGGCAAGGAACATTCCGGGGCTGAGGCGGCGAATGACAAATACCTGTTCTTGGTGGCATATCCCGGTTGGAGATTTGAAAAGTATGTCTCTGCCTCCGGCGCACCAGGAATCGTAATACACTCGCACGTGTACTCGTACGCGTTGCCGGCTGGTTCCGTGGCTCTCGGCATGACGATGGCTCGGCGACCGCTGTCGTAAGCGATCGCGCGCACAATCGGCAACGGTGAGCCGGCCGCTGCGGTCCGTTCGGTCCACACCGAGCCGTCCCATTCCCAAGTGTCGTTGTCGCCATAGCAGCACTGGCAGTACGAGTCCGTCCAATATCCTCCATAAAGCACGGTGACATTCCTGTCGCCGTCGAAAACAAGTCTCGCTCCCTGGCGGGCGTGTGGTCCCGAGGCACTTCGTAGCGTCCACGCCGTTCCATCCCACTCCCATGTGTCGCCCAGCTCTCCACAACCAACGGAGTCGTAGCCTAACCCGCCGAAAACCACGGTGACCGATCGGGACTTGTCGAAGGTCATGCCATGATCGTAGCGCGGCCCGGGCCCCTCAAACGTTCGGAATGACCACTTCATTCCGTTCCACTCCCATGTATCGTTGCGGATTTCGAAGTCGCTTGCGTCGGTAAAGTAGCCGCCGTAAAGGACTGTGACTCCGCGCGTGACGTCGTAGGCCATGGCGCCGCTGACACGGGCAGGCGGGCCGCTGACGGTACGCTGCGTCCACTCCATCCCATCCCATTCCCAGGTATCAATGGGGGAAGGCTGGGATCCCGGCGCGGCGTCGTAACCGCCGAAGAGAACGGTGACGGAGCGAAGCTCGTCGTAGGCGATGCTGTGGCCGCCACGGTAGGTGGGGTCGCCAATAGCCCTTAGCAACCAGCGATCGCCGTCCCAACTCCACGTCTCTCCGCGGGAAGGCTGGCCCAGCGGAGATGCGACGCCGCAGACCAGCGTCTCGCGGCTGGCTAGCTCATACGCGACAGCCGCCCCGCCCGACAAGCGCGGAAGCGACACATCTGCCCGTTTCGTCCAACTCTGCCCGTCCCATCCCCAGGTGTCCAACGGCGAGCCCTCACCGCCTTGAAGGACGACCACGCCGCGTGCCTCATCGTAGGCCATGGCGTGATCAAAACGGGCGGCGGGTCCCGTCGCGCTTCGTTGGGTCCAGGTCTGCCCATTCCATTCCCAGGTATCACCAAGGGACGTGCCATCAGGCGCCTGGCCGCCGAACAGGATGGTTACCCCCCGTAGGGGATCGTTGGCCATCGCGTGACGCCATCGTCGGGATGGGCCGACCACACCGCGTTCGGTCCAGATCGTTCCGTCCCATTCCCAGGTGTCGCCCACGAGGGTCGCCGTGCCCAGGTTCCAGGCACGACCGCCAAACAGCACAACGACGCCTCGAGCTGAGTCATAGGCGAGCACGTGACTGTCCCTGCGCGACGGTCCGCCGTTGCCACGGAACGTCCAGTCTGCACCGTTCCATTCCCATGTATCATTGTGTCCATAGTTTGGAAACTGGAAGAAGTACCCACCGAACAGAACCGTTACTCCGCGCGCCGAGTCGTAGGCCATCGCATGGTTGTATCGTGGCTCCGGCCCCGCGCTGCCGCGCAGGCTCCAACTGACGCCATCCCACTCCCACGTGTCGCCGCGCGGTGGGTTGTTCCCCCCAAACAACACGGTCACCCCGCGCATGCTGTCGTAAGCCATCGCGCTTTCGACACGCGTAGCAACGGCGGCAGCGCCTTTATCCAACCACGCGTAACCATTCCACTCCCACGTGTGGCCGTAGGCACCGCCGTCGTAGTAGTCATCACCCCCGAAGAGCACGGTAACCCCACGGGCCGAGTCATAGGCCATGGCGTGAGCCACATGTGGTTCCGGAGGAGTGCTCCGATAGCGCCAAACGGGGCAATCTTGCGCCGGCGCACTTGTCGCCGGAAGGGCTGTTGCCAGAACCAGAAACGACCAAACGGGCTAATGAGATCGGAACATCGGTCTCCGGCGGGCCGCTGGAATGTGGGCCCCATTCTGCGCCCTCGATGGAAAGACATTGTATCTGGCACCGCCAGCCGCCTCAAGGCAGCGCTTGACAACGCGCGCCTCTTTTCCGACGCTTCGGCCCCGAGGAAGCCATGCGAGTTCTTTCGGGCATTCAGTCGAGCGGGAAGCTGCACCTGGGCAACTATCTGGGGGCCATGAGGCAGCACATCGAGCTGCAAGAGCCCCACGACTGCTTCTTCTTCATCGCCAACTATCACTCCCTGACCACCGTGCAGGACGCCAAGCTCCTGCGGCAACTGACCCTCGACGTGGCCTTGGACTACCTCGCCCTCGGCCTGGACCCCAACAAGGCCAAGCTCTTTCGGCAAAGCGATATCCCAGAGGTCACGGAGCTGGCCTGGATCCTTTCGACGGTCACGGGGATGGGCCTGCTGGAGCGTGCGACGTCGTACAAGGACAAAGTCGCCAAGGGCATTTCGCCGTCGATGGGTCTGTTTGGCTATCCGCTGCTCATGGCCGCGGACATCCTGATCTATCGCAGCGACTGGGTGCCCGTAGGCAAGGACCAGGTCCAGCACATCGAAATGACCCAGGACATGGCCGGGTATTTCAACACCACCTTCGGTCGCGAGGTGCTCAAGCGCCCCGAAGCCAAGCTCAACGAGGCCATGATCGTCCCCGGCGTCGACGGCCAGAAGATGTCCAAGAGCTACGGCAACGCCATCAACCTCTTCGACTCCCCGGCTGAGACGAAGAAGCGCATCATGAGCATCAAGACCGACAGCACGCCGGTGGCCGATCCCAAAAACCCCGAGACCTGCAACGTCTTCGCCCTCTACCGGCTGCTCGCCCGGCCCGACGAAGTGAGCGCCCTGCGCGAACGGTACCTCAAAGGCGGCATGGGCTATGGCGAGGCCAAGACCATGCTCGCCGAGGTCGTCGAGTGTGTGCTGGGCCCGGCACGCCAGCGGCGTGAAGCGCTTGTCAAAGACCCGTCCTATGTCCAAGATGTGCTGGTGACGGCCGCCCGGAAAGCCCGGGCCGTGGCCCAGGAAGTCATGGAGGACGTCCGCGATGCCTGCGGCATCGTGACGGCGCGAATCCCTCTCCCCTCAGGGGAGAGGGTAGGGTGAGGGGTGAAAGCCGCGCCCAACCGATTCGACCCTCAGCCCTTCCCCTCTCCCTGCCAGAGAGAGGGGTTGCGAAAGGAATGCCAACGTTGAGCGAATACCGCGTCGCCCTGGACATCTATCACGGCCCGCTTGATCTCCTGCTCTTCCTGATCAAGCGCGACGAGATCGACATCTACGACATCCCCATCGCCCGCATCACCGAGCAGTACGTCAAATACGTCGATCTGCTCCAGGCCCTCGATCCCGAAGCGGTCAGCGAGTTCCTGGTCCTCGCGGCCACGCTCATGGAAATCAAATCGCGGACCCTCCTGCCCAAGCCCCCGCCCGAGGAAGGCGAGGAGGACATCACCGATCCCCGTCTGGAGCTGGTCCGCCAGCTCTTAGAATACAAGAAGTTCAAGGACGCGGCGTACGCGTTGGAGGACTCCGCCGCCGAGCGGGCCATGCGCTTCGAGCGCCGCCCGGTGCTCCCGGAGGGGGCCCAGGACAACGTGGCCCTCGAAAACCTCGACATCTGGGACCTCTTCGACGCCTTCAACAAGCTGCTCGGGCAGATCGGAAAAGCCGGCGCCGTGCACCAGGTCGGCGTCGATGACACGCCGTTGGCACTCCACGCCGAGGACATCGTCGATTCCATCGAGCGCTGCGGCGGCACGCAGAACTTCGAGGAGATTTTTGCGGGGCGCAATCGTGCCGAAATGATCGGGCTGTTCCTCGCCCTGCTGGAACTGATCCGCCAGCGGCGCGTGCGGGCCATGCAGGACCGACCCTTCGGGCCCATCCTCATCCGCCTGCTCGACCCCACGCCGCTGGATCGCATCGACGAGACGCCGGAGATCGAAGGGGCCCCAGCGCCCTTCGCCCACGTCGCCCCGGCCGAGCCCGAGACGGTGGATGAGGAAGTCGATTGGCCCGACGACATGGCCCTTCCGGAGGAAATCGACGTGGAGGGCCTGGATCAGCCCGTCAATCAAGGATCGTCACACCCCTCTGCCTCTCAGGAGAAGGGCAGGGGTGAGGGTCATCGCGCCGAGAGAAAGGGACCACCTTGATTTC
>SBAX01000016.1 GCA_005240095.1 Phycisphaera mikurensis | reverse complement strand
CATCCGCCCGGCATGGAGACCTGCGCCCGGCGGCGCTTGGCCAGCAGAGGACCCATCACGCACACGCTGGCCCGCATCTTGCTGACCAGCTCGTACTCCGCGTGGGCATTCATCTCGTCCTCGACGCGAAGATGCATGGCGCCGTTGGCATCGCGGTGCGACTTGACGCCAAGTTTGGTCAGGAGGGTCTGCATCTGCCGCACGTCGGCGAGGTCGGGGACGTTGTGGAGGACGGTCTCGCCATCGACGAGGATGGAGGCGGCCATGATCGGCAGGGCGGCGTTCTTGGCTCCGCTGATGGGAACTGTGCCCTTGAGTCGGTTGCCTCCCACGATCTCGAAATACTGCATTGCCTATCCTCCCTCGCTTGCCGCTGTTCCGGCCGGCGCCACTCCCTGGCGGGCCGGAGTTCAATCAGCAGTATCTTCGTCATTTGCCAGCTTGCCAGCACGGCGAATTCATCTATGTGCATTCGGCGTCGGGGGCGATGGTCCGGGCTGGGAGGTCAGTTGGGCTATTTTCGGGAATTATGTCCACCTAACTTCCGTGTTGACAATGACTTATGGTTCGGCGGGCCAGTTTGCGATTTTGACCATCCCCACGTCGGCCAGGGGTGCGGCTTTCCACGCACCTATCGGCTTCCGCGCTCGCGTCGTCGGGCACGGTGGGCTAGACTGGCGGCTTCCGTAGTTCGGGGCCCGGCACATGAAAAGCTGCGTCCTTTGGCACGCCGCTTGCAGCACAGGGCAGTGAGTTTGGGGGTTTTGTGTTTCCGGGCCGCGTGCCCGTCTCTTGATGGAGCTTTAAGCCGATGTCGACATTGAATCCGTTCACGATCGCTCAACAGCAACTGGATGAGGCCGCGGTACGCCTGGGTTTGGATAGCGCCACGCATGAGCTGCTGCGCTGGCCGATGCGCGAGTACCACTTCACCCTGCCGGTGAAGATGGACAACGGGGCGACGCGCATCTTCAAGGGCTTCCGCGTGCAGTACAACAACGCCCGCGGGCCGACCAAGGGCGGCATCCGCTGGCACCCGGAAGAGACGATCGACACGGTCCGCGCCTTGGCGGCATGGATGACTTGGAAGACGTCGGTGGTGGACATCCCCCTGGGTGGCGGCAAGGGCGGCATCGTCTGCAATCCCAAGGAGATGTCCAACGGCGAGAAGGAGCGCCTGGCGCGGGCGTACATCCGTGCCGTGGGTCGGGAGCTGGGCGTGCATCGCGACGTGCCGGCGCCGGACGTATACACCACACCGCAGATCATGGCGTGGATGATGGACGAGTATGAGACCATCATGGGATATTCGCATCCCGGAGTGATTACGGGCAAGCCTCTGCCGGTAGGCGGCTCGGAAGGGCGCGGCGACGCCACGGCCCGCGGCGGCGTCTACATCGTCCGCGAAGCCGCCCAAGCCATGAACATCAATGTCAAGAACGCCAGCTACGCGATCCAGGGATTCGGCAACGCGGGCCAGTTCGCGGCCACCTTGCACCAGGAGATTCTCGGCGGCGGCACACTTCTGGCGGCCACGGACTCCCGCGGCGGGGTGTTCAACAGCAGCGGCCTCGATCCCCAAGCGCTGGTCAAGCACAAACTCGAAAGCGGCGCCCTGACCGGCTTCCCGGGCGGAAAGCCCATCAGCAACGAAGAGATTCTGGAACTGCAGTGTGACGTGCTCTATCCGGCCGCACTGGAGGGCGTGGTCACCGCCAAGAACGCCAGCAACATCAAGGCCAAGATCATGTGCGAGCTGGCCAATGGGCCGACGACGCCCGAGGCTGACAAGATCCTCTACGAAAAGGGCGTGTACGTCCTGCCCGACTTCCTGGCCAACGCCGGGGGCGTCACCGTCTCGTACTTCGAGCAGGTGCAAAACACCTACAACTACTACTGGTCCTTAGAGGACGTGCACAAGCAGCTCGATCGCAAGATGACCGACGCCTTCAAGAGCGTGTACGACATGTCCAAAAAGACGCGCGTACACAACCGCCTCAGCGCCTACATGGTTTCCGTCTCCCGCGTAGCCGAGGCCTGCAAGATCAGAGGCTGGGTCTAGCAAGGTAGAGTGAAAGCCGATTGGTCTTCCCTGAGAAAGTCGCGTTCAGCGGCTGACAGCGTGCACAGAAAGCCGACTCGGCGCTGGTACAGGCCGGCGGTTTAGGGATGAGGGTCAGTTCCGCCGGGTCGATGGGCCCCAACATCCAAGGGGATCAACTTCCTTCAGGCCTCGCGCAACGGCGACGCCTCGGTCAGTATTTGGACCGTTGCATCGCGCCGTCGACCGTCGCGGAGCGGATCGGCAACGCGAATCACGCAATAGGTCAGGGCTCCGACTGTTGAACGCGCCTGGCGTAAGGTCGGCCGGTTGGGTAGACTGATACCGTCGGTTCGGGGGGAGCGACCTGCGTTCGGGCGTCTCACTAATTACGGGACGAACGCGTGATTAACCGTTGGATTCTTTCGGTGATGATCCCGTGGGCGGCCTCGACGAGCGTCGCGGGCTTGGACGAGTGTTCCCAAGACTACCATTGCGATGATTTCAACCCCTGCACGCGGGACGTCTGCCAACAACTGTCCGACCCCCGAATCTGCGTTAACAACCCGCTAAGTGGGACTGCCTGCAACGACGGCAACGCCTGCACGACGAACGACACCTGTGCCGACGGGGTGTGCCGCGGGACGCCGAGGAACTGCGACGACGGGAATGCGTGTACGATCGATGGGTGCTCGAACGGAGAGTGCACGCAAGTGACGCGCACGTGCAATGACTTCAACCTCTGCACGAACGACTCTTGCAATCCGAGCAGCGGTTGTGTGTTCATGCCGCGGAGTTGCGGCGACGGCAACGTCTGCACCACGGATACGTGCAGCCCGGCGACGGGTTGCACCTTCAGCGACAACAGCGAACCGTGCGACGACGCCATCTTTTGTACAGTGGACGACGTATGCGCGAACGGCGAGTGCGGCGGAAACCCGCGAGATTGCAGCGAGGTGGTCGATCAATGTCGCCTCGGCGTCTGCAACGAGGCAACGAATCTGTGCGAGCCACAACCTGCCGCGGACGGATCGTTGTGCGATGATGACGATGTCTGCACATTCGATGACCGTTGCATCAGCGGGATTTGCCGCGGCGAGCAGGCGTTCGGACTCGAGGAATGGCGGCAACTGGCGGAATGCTACGATGGCGTCGGGGTCGGCGTCGAAGGCGGCTGCGGGTGCTTCGATCCGGACGACGACGGCGACGTTGATTTGCTGGACGTCGCCGAATT
>SBAX01000289.1 GCA_005240095.1 Phycisphaera mikurensis | reverse complement strand
TCCCCTCTCCCCGCGGGAGAGGGGCAGGGGTGAGGGCCCTTGCTGTGGGAAGGCGAAGGTCAGGGCGACCAAGCCGGGGGCCGCAGCACCGAGCCGCGACCGCCCGCGCAAGCAAGCAGTTATTCCCCTCTCCCCGCGGGAGGGGAGCAGGGGTGAGGGGCTCTTTCCGTGGCCGGGCGAGGCTCCCGCCGAGCCGTGTTCCGTCTTTGCTCCCGCGCTGCCCTCGTGCGTTGCGTGATCTACGGGCAAGTCGAAGGCGCCGAGGGGCCGGAATAGGGGTAGTCGGAGCCTTTGAAGGCGCTCACCACCGTGGTGATGTCCAAGGCGTCGATATTCAGGTTCACACCTTGAGTAGGGCTATTCGCATGCAGATCGCACCAGCTTCTGGGCGATGCCCCCGGCAGGTTCTTGAAGCGATTGACCATCGCCGTCACATCGAGGGCATTCACCACCCCGTCGGCCGGCGCGCCGCCATTACCTACGACGTCGCCCCACAAGGGTGTGGTTTGGAGCACCAGCGGCGCTGCATACGGCCCGTCGGGATAATCCACGTCGCGTATGGCTTCGATCGTATATGTCGCGCAGGGAACGATATTGCAGTCACTGACGTGGATGATCCCTGGAGGATTCGTCCAATCGCGGAAGTACGGCGTCGCCTGCAAGGGGTGCACGCCCGTGGGACTACCTGCGATCACTTCGGGGCCGACCCACATCTGTACGCCGTCGAATGCGCTGAAGTCCGGAACTCGCGGACAGCTCGACGCGTCGGGCATGGGGCCGAATGTGACCCGGAAGGCGACCCCGCCGGCACCTTCCCCGACGATCGGCGGGACGAAAGTCAGATACCGTCCCTTGGAAGCATAGGTTCCGCCCCCGCAGACGGGGAACGGTTCAGCGACGGGAGCGCCGCTCGGAAACGAATAGTGAACGCCGTACTCCCATGTGTCGCCAAGGATGCTTTCCGAGTCAGAGCCACCAAAGGCCACGCTCACTTCGCGACGCGTGTCATAGGCTACGCCCGCTGCGCCTCGGGCACTGATCTTTGCTCCTGCAACTTCCGTCCATTGGTTCCCGTCCCAAGCCCATGTGTCATCCCGAGCAGGAAAGCCTACGGCGACGTTAAAGCCTCCCGTTACTAGCGTTACGGCGCGCGACGAATCGTACGCCATCCCGTGCCAATACCGAGGGGGCGGCCCGGTCGGCGCACGAACAACCCAAGTCGCTCCATCCCACTCCCAGGTGTCGGCTGGTTCGCTGCCAAGAACTCCGCCAAACAAGACGGTCACCCCACGAGCTTCGTCAAAGGCCATGCCATGGGAATATCGACGGCTAGGCCCAATACCTTGGGCTCGCATCGTCCATGTCGTCCCATCCCATTCCCACGTCTCCCCGGCGGCAAAAAGGACCACGACGCCCCGGCTACTGTCAAATGCCATTGCGTGATCGAATTGCGCCCCAGGCCCGACACTTGTGCGGAAGGCCCAACTGGCCCCATCCCACTCCCACGTATCACCGAAGGCCTCTCCTCCTCCCCCGCCGAATCCCCCGAACAGAACTGTCACGCCTCGCATGCTGTCAAAGACCATGGCATGCCGTTCCCGTGCCGCCGGGCCGGGCACGTCCGCGCGCCACCAAGTGGTTCCATCCCATTCCCACGTGTCCCCAAGAGCCAAAGCAGAACCGGAAGCCGAGTACCTTCCGCCGAATAGCACGGCGACGTCACGGTCAGTGTCGAACGCCATCGCGGTTCGAACCCGCGCGACCGGGGCTATCGAAGGCGTTCGTAGCGCCCAGCCCTCGCATTGCGCAACCACGTCTCGGGTCCGAAACAATAAGGCGGCGCCTATCCAGGCTACGATCGCAATCCGTGGCATGGACATCAGGTTCTCCTCTCGACGACTTCTCTTGGCTGGCACGAGCAGTGTAACACCCTGCCAGGTGGAACGCAAATGCCCGGACGTGCGTGCCCTTGCGAAACCATGGCTCCACGGGAGTGCGAGGGCGTTTTCGGGGCAGGGACGTAGAAGTCGCCGTCGGGTCCGCGCGGGCTTGAAGTCCGCGGCTCGCTGCTCGACTTCGCCGCGTTCCAGAACGCGTTCACTGCATCGCCGTAGGCGTGAGTTCGCGTACAACGGAGGGGGGAGGGTGGAACAGCACTGCCGCTCACCGAGGAATCAGCCGTGGAACCGCGTCTGGTCTATGGTCGCTTCCTGGCTCAAGCAACCATCTGAGGACGGTGGTGGAGGACTATGAACTGGTTTGCCCGTAGGGCGAGGGAGGCGTAGGTCCGGCCTTCGTCGTCGCTGGATTCGACCTCGAAGGCGTCATGGTCTAGAAGCTCGACGATCGTACCGACTTGACCACGCACGAGGTGGCGCTCGGGCAGGTCCACGGTTAGCGCGATCACGTCGAGGAGTTTTGGAGCATGATGGGCCATCGCCCTAATCCCTGTCAGGCCACGAAGCAACTGGTGAGCCGCGGAAAATCCTCATTCTCACGGACAATCCACGCGCTGCGAACCGTCACGGACCCTTTTGGCCCGCTCATGGGGAATTCTACCACAAATCGGCCGGACTCGCTGGGAACTGGCGGGCGGCCGCGAGCAACGCGTCCCGAAGAACCTCGGCTCGTTCCGCTGTGAGTGCCAGCCGTGCGGCAAAAACGCGGGCCTTAGCCGGCCGCGGGGATGCAGGGGATTCAGGCAGTAGTCGCGCAGCTTGGCGATATCAACAACTGCTTTGTCGGCACCGGGCATTCTCATCGCCGCTCGCTTCCTCTGGCCCTCACTCCTACCCTCTCCCGGGGGGAGAGGGGGCAGCGGCGGGTTCGGCCGGGGCGGGTTTGGTGATGCGGCCTTGCATGACGCCGCCGTAGTTTTTGGCGCCGCAGTACCACACGCCGCTGTAGAAGCCGTGATGGATCATCACTCGCGCGGAGTACGTGCCCAAGAGCGGCATGGTCAGATCATTGAGGGTAATGACGGCCGTGTCCTCGGCCCAGACCACGCGCACGGGGACGGGAATGGTCACGTCCTTTTCGGCGTAGCGGATGCGGGCGTGGATGAGCCAGTTGTCGCCGGTGACTTTCACCACCTTGGTGATGTTGTACTCGTCGGGCTTGGGGTCGGTCATGGTGCCCTTGTCGGTCAGCCCGCCGGGGCCGGTCATCTGCCACACGCCCACGAGGGTGGCGCCGGTGAGTTCCTCCTCAAACTGCTTCTCCAACTCCGCCTGCGTGGGGATCGGTTTGACCGGCGGGGCCGTGGGAG
>SBAX01000468.1 GCA_005240095.1 Phycisphaera mikurensis | reverse complement strand
CCTTACTCCTGCCAGAAACCGGAAACCCTTGATCCGGCAGGAGTTATCGTTCGTCGATCTTCAAATTCTTGAGCCCACCTTGCGCTGTACTGCTAGGTGCTCCGCGAGTTTCGGCGCCTCTCCGGTGGTGGGCGAGCGCGGCGCAGGAGGACCCTTGGAACGGAAGTGGTTCCACTCGTTCATGGGCTTGAGGCCGTCCGGGCCGGTCGCCTCCAACAGTACGTTGTGGTATTTATCAGGACCGTCGAAGGTCCAACGCAGGCCCATCTTGCGACGACCGCCGGTCTGGTAGAGGTCGAAGACACCTTCCGCAGTTTCCCCCTCGAACGTGATCGTGCCTTCGCTCACCCCTCGACCAACGGCGGGAATGTCAGGATGCATGCCCAGAAGGCACACCTGTTTACGACCCGGGTGCCAGTAGAAGACCTGCAGCTCGCGCCACGGTTCGGGGACCACACTCGACCCCGACCCATCGGTCATCACGCGCATCGAGTGCTTGCCCGGACCCCAGTGCCAGGTGTCGAACGTGCTCGTCCCCCGCAGAGCCGTCTGCCGCCACTCACCGCCCACCATGCGCGCGAAGCTCGCCATCGGGTTGGCGACATCAAGGGGCGCGCGGCGCTGGGCGGGCGCGGGCTCCTGCACAGGGCTGGCGTCCGAACTCTGGTTCTGCGCGGCGGTGCAGGCGGACAGCGCGGCGATGAGGGACAGGGCGATGACGGTGTGATGGAGTCGCATGGTTCGGCGCGGTAGATGGGATAACAAGGCCAGTCTCCTAATTCGGTAATCCGTTCGAGAACAACACAACCCGGTGCTGGGGTGGCTCATGACCTCGATCCAGGCTGTGCTCCAGTTTGCATCCTTCAGCTATCTCAATTACCCAGATCCAACGCCAAAATCTCTTCATGGTCACGCACAAAGAGACGCTGCCCGACGATGGTCACGTTCGTCCAGATGGACTTCTTGAACAAACGAGATTTGGATTTCAACTCAAGACCGTCCGGCGTTGCGACCCCGAGGGCGAGCGAACCGCTATCCATGATGAACAGCTTCCCGTCGGCATGGACGAGGTTGGCCATCCCGAATCCGGGTTGCAGTGGCGAGGACGACGAATTCTTCATGACGGCCATCGATGCGGCCACGGGAAAAATCGCATGGCAGGAGAGCGGGTGAGTTTCAGGCCGCGCGATCCACGATCGGGGAAGGTAACGGGGGAGCTGATGAACAAGATTCCGTCGTTTCCCCACAGCGGTGTCATGACCTTGCTCTGGAAGGGGTACCGCCATTCGATCTCCCCAGTCACGGGGTCCATCCCCACAACTTCGGCACCGGCAAGCAAGACAATCTCATCTCTTCCGTCGACGCGAATGAGGATCGGCGAAGAATGGGTTCCGGCGAAGTCGTGCTTCTTCCACAGGACGTTGCCGCTGGTGGGGTCGAAGGCCATCACACCCACGCCGGGACCGCCAACGGGGAGGATCAAGCTGTTCTCGTACATGAGGGGACTCGACGCAAAGCCGAAATCGGGCATCCTGGCTCCGTACTCGGCGAGCACATCATGCGACCACGCCGGCTTTCCCGTCGTCTGGTCAAGGCAATGCAAGTTCCCGGTGGCCCCGAAGGCATACACCTTTCCCTCGTGAACCAGCGGCGTCGCATTTGGCCCCCTGATGTTTTCCGCGCCGATAGTTCCCTCCGGCAATGGAGCGGCCTCATACTTGTGCTCCCAAATGATCTTTCCGGTTTGGGTGTCGAGAGCGAGGACAACTTCCACTTTCTTGGTGACTGCGATGGGGCCCATGGGGTCATCGAGAACTTCCGCCTCGGGTTCGCGGTACATGGCGTACAGGCGGTCATCGACGAAGGCGACGGATGAATGGCCCGATCCAAACGGCCGACTCCAAATCTTTTTGGGGCCCTCTTCAGGCCATGAGGCGGCGAGGTCTTTGGCGTCGGCTACGAAGTCACGATTCTTGCCGCCCCATTGCGGCCATTGCGCAGATACCATGGGTGCAAGGGATGACAGCGCGACGATCCCCGTACAACTTGCGACCATTCTTCCCTTCTTGTGCCTTATCGCAGACCGCAACATTACAGATTCCTCCCGCCCTTGCTTCACCTTGCGTGGCATTCACGCCGAATCTCTCAATCCGACATTTCCGCCTGGCCATTGGCTGTACGACCCGAGCGGACCTACGAGGTACCGTACCGGAGAAGCCTCGAACTCAACATGTTTTCCTGGTAACAAGGCCTCGGGCTCGCAGTCTGCCAACCCCGGGCGCCATGCGCGCGAAGCTCGCCATCGGACCCCCGATGTTGGCGGGCGCGGGCGGCGCGAGGTCGTACCCCGGCCTGGCGTCGTGCGCGGCGGTGCAGGTGGACAGGGCGCGAGAAGAGTGATGGAGTCGCATGACTACGCGCGCAGATAGAATGACAAGTTACTTCAGGCCCAGCACTTGGCCGCTGGCGAGGAGGCGAGCGGCCTCCTTGAGGCGGCGCAGTTTCGTTTCCTGGCGCTTGGCGGACTCGATCCGCGAAATACCGACGGCGCTTCTCGGACGACAAGTGGATGCGAGTGCCCCTGGTGCATCTACAAGGGCGGCCGAAGACGGATTCTCGTGGGTGTGACGATGGCCAGCCTGCCCGCCAAGGCTGCGACGATATCGGGGCGCTCCAACAGGTTGCGCAGCGCGGCCGACTTCTCGTCGATGCCATTCTCGGCCGTCTCGATCACGACGATGCCGTGGTACTGTGCCGGGGGATACATGCGGATATCTGCAAATCCCCAGTCTTCGGTGAGCAGGCAGAATTAGTTCGCGCGGGCGTGGGCTGCGATAGCAGGATCATCGGCGCGGTGCATGCCGACATCGCGAACATCTATCGGGGTGTGCCCATAGGATGCAAGCAGCGCGATGAAATCGCGGGGCAAGCAGGCGTCGATCAGGAATCGCCGTTTCATCCCCGAACCGGGACGTGGTCCCAATCGCCAACCAGTTGATTGGCGAAGGCGATCGCCGCGCGGATGTCCTGCTCGGTGATCCCGTATGCTTCGGCAATGCGCTGCGGACTGTCACCGGCAGCGAGGCATCCCAGAATCGTTCGCACGAGCACGCGGGTGCCCGCGATGACCGGCTTACCATGGCAGCGATTGGCATCCACCTCGATTCGGTCTGCGATCATGTCAGCCATGATTTCACCTCGATTGAGGATTGTAGCCGGACGCGGCAAGCCGGCAAGACCGGCCTGTTTGTTCGTTTCTTCCTGCAACGGACAAGCGAAATCCGTACGCGGCAGACATCCGACGCCGATACGTGGCGCTCCGTGGGCCACCGCGCCACTCGTCGAGCGTTCATTCAAGCCGGGGTCTTCAGGCTGCTTGGCGTTGCGATCCGGGTCATCGTGTTCAACGGAACTGTCTTGGCTGCAAGGGGAATGCTGGGCGGGCGGTCACTTCAATCCCAGCACTTGGCCGCTGGCGAGGAGACGAATGGCCTCCTTGAGGCGGCGGAGTTTCGTTTCCTGGCGCTTGGCGGACTCGATCCAGGCGTAGAACCGGCGGCGCTGTTCGGGCGGCAGCGCTTCGAAGTAGCGCAAGGCTTTCGGGTTTTCTCTCAGCGCGGCCTGGATGTAGGCGGGGAGCTTTGCGGGCAAGTCAAGCCGCGCTGGCGGAGGACCGTAGCCGCGGCCGGTCGGGGGGCGTGTGATCCCGGGCGGTTTCAACCGCCCCAGGGCCTTGAGTTCGGCATAGCGTTTGCGATTCACCGCCGACCATCGGCTGTCGGCTCTGCGTGGGGTGAACTTTCGTGCGTACCGCCGGTCATCCAAGCGCTTGACGAGACTGTCCACCCAGCCAAAGCACAGGGCCTCGTCGAGGACGTCCTTGTAGTCGATGGACTTAGCGCCTATCGCTGAAACCCTCACCCCTGCCCCTCTCCCTGGGAGGCAGAGGGGTTTATGGGATACGCTCTTAGCGCCGGTGTGCCGTTTGTGGAAGATCAGCCAGACCTCGGACTGCGATGCATGGTGCTCGGTGAGCCAGTCGCGCCACTGGTCGAGTGTCCGTACAAGCAATGTCTTCATGGTCCGTAACCAGCGTCAAGAAAAACGTGCCGCCGGGTTGGAACATGCGGCGGTACTCGGACATGAGCGTAGCATATCCGCGACGCGGGATGGTGGGCGGTGCGCACCCTACGCTACTGCGGATTCCACGAGGACGATGAGGGTGGCAGTGTAGGAGCACTTTGGCGAGCAGTGGCCGTTACAGTGTCGAAGTAGCACTGCTCAAGAGCCATGGCACTCGTCAGTGCCATCCGCCCGGGCCGTCGGCTTTCGCTCTGACTTACGCACCATACCCGCTCCGATGATTACTTTGCCGGCGAAAGGTCGTTCCAGATGTCGCGGTGCAACTGCCACGAACCATCAGGCCGTCGTTTCCACACCACGACATACTTGGCGGACGCCGTGGTCGGTTCCTTGTCTTTCGGCGTCAGGGTCAAGAGAACTGTTCCAACCTCGCAGGCAAGATCACCGCTTTCGCCAACGT
>SBAX01000034.1 GCA_005240095.1 Phycisphaera mikurensis | reverse complement strand
CTTCGTTGCCGTCCAGATGAATCCCCTGTGCAGCATCCCCAGCGAAAAGTGAACCGCGGCGGCGGCCTGAGGGTCCTGCTCGCTGAGCATGTCGTAGAGGCGCTGCCGCTCGCCGTCGTTGTCGCACACCACGTGGACTTCGTGCGTGCGGGTCAGTTGAGCGAGTTCACCCACCGCCTGATGGGCCTCGCCCTCGAACCGCGAAACCGAAGTCACCCCGAAATCGAAGACCGCTTCGGACGCAGCGGCCGCGGCCCCGAACTCACTCAGATGCACTTGCGTGAACCGCGAAAACCCCTTGAGCACCCGCGATACGTCGAAAAGCCCTTCGGGGTTCCCCAGGCGCGAATAGAGAAGCTGGCCCATCTCCTGAATCTGCGTGGGATTGTCCAGGATGATGACTGCATCCTCAGGCAGGTACTCGAGGAACTCGGCGTGATCCGCCTTCTCATCGACGGCCACGGGCGTGGCCGTCACCGTGATCTCCGGCAGCGTCTCGATTGACCGCTGCGAACTCACGTCGAACCGCCGAATCGACTCGACAAGCTCGCCATCGAACTGAATCCGATACGGTGCGTTCTCACCCGCGACGAACAGATCGACGATGTCCCCGCGCCGCGCCACGTCTCCCGGCGACTCGACCATCTCCAACTTCTGAAATCCGCGGTCGACGGACCACGACAGTAGATCATCCGGCGAGCGCACCCGCGGGCCTTCCGGGACACCGCCGGCTCGTAAAGTGAGGGTGTTGCGGCGCAGCGTCTCCGCCGACGGGACCGGCTGCATGAGTGCCGTTATGGGTACGCAAATCAGCCGCTTTGGGTCCGCTTTGGGTACGCCAGCCTTCATACCGGCGAGTCCGGAGCAGAGGCGCAACCGCTCCGCTTCGATCTCGTTACTGGCGATTCCCTCCCCCGGAAGTGTCTCCCACGCCGGGAAAAGGTCGCAGGGGTTTCCCCGGAAAAACTCGATGTCGTCGCGGGCCTCGTCGGCCTGCTCCAGATGTGCGGTAACGTACAGATGGACCCGCGCCGCGCCCTCACTGAGGTACGCGGCCACCATGGGCGCAGCGGACCCCCACAGCCCCGTGACGTGAACCACCCCCCCGTGGCGGGCGATCCGCTCCGCGAGGCGCACGAGCTTTCCGTCGGCGGCGATCGAGGCGATCACCATGTTGCTGGCCGCATGATAGAGAATCGGACGTACGGCACCAAGCCGCGCCGGTGACAAGTTCGCACAAATATCTACAGGGTATGGCTGGCTGCGTGCCGACGCTGTAACTAAGCTGAAAAGTGGAGACTAAGGCGGTTTCAGTTCGATGCTTGCCGGTCTCCGCACGGAGGCGATCGGTCGAGTGAGTCGCTTCCCCGCAATCGTACCGAAGGTGGAGGTTGAGTCATGAGGTTTCATTTGAATCGTCGCGCTTGGGCACTCGTTCTTTGGGTCATGCCGGCCGTTGCGGTCGGCGCGCAACTCCCGTCGCGGTTCACCCTGGGCAACTACATCCCGGACCGGGCGTGGTTCCTGATCCATGTCGTGGAAAACCCGGAGCGCGCCTGGATCGAGCAGGAGTGGGCGGAGGTCATCGAGGCCTTCAAGAGCAGCGGCATCGATCGCGACATTGCCAACCTGTTCTATTCGCTGATGAGCGACGACGAGAAGACCAAGGCTCAGGCGACGGTGGACAAGATCACTAACCTGATCCGCGGCGTTCGCTGGGGCGACCTGGTCAAGCGGGAGTTTGCCTTCGCAGAAGGCACGCCGACGCAGGGCGGGTATGGGTACATCCTCCTGACGCGAGGGGCGGAAGGCAGCGGCGCGGCGAACGCCGCGGGGCTGGTGGCCATCCTCAAGGAAGTGACCACGCTGAGTTCCAAGGTGTCTTTGGTCGAATCCAAGGTACACGACATCGACGTGTGGACCCTGGGCTTCGGGAGTACGCCGGAAGGGCCGGCGGTGGCTCTGGACTTGTTCCGCAAGGACGATGTCATCGGGATGGCCTTCGACCTGCCGATGGGCAAGCTGGCGAAGAGCAGCCGGCAGACCTTCGAGGACGTGACCGCCTTGATGGCGGGCAAGTCGACCAAGAAGTCCATCGTTGCCGGGGCGCGTTTTCAGGAAGCGATCGCGCAGGTCAAGCCGCCGCAGGATGCGGTCAGTTTCTTTGACGTAAAGAGTTTTCTCGGCGACCTCGACTCACTGTTTAAGCGGGTGGGGGAGCACGTGGCTGCCAGCCAGGGTCATGAGCCGGTGAAGAACGGCGAGGCCAAGTCGACGGAGAAGAGCGCTGAGGTCCCGGCGTGCGCCGGCGAGAACGACGACGTCAAGGCGATGGCGATCCTCACGAAGGTGGTGTCGCTGGCTGATTTCCTGGACTACAACATCACCACGGTATCCACGCAGGGGCGCAGGGAACTCACGCACTCGGCCACGCGGATTCAGGCGGGCAAGGAAAACAGCCCCATCGCCAGCGCATTCGTCGTCCGCAAGTCGTTCGATCGATTCGATCAGTTTGTTCCTGCCGACGCCACAGGTTTTCAGCTCAGCGGCTTTGTGGACCTGGGGGCCATCTACACGCTGGCCATGGACTTCATCGCCAAGGACGTGCCCAACGGGGAGAACATCGTCGCCCAGATCAAGGGCGCGATGGCCCAGGTCGGCTTTGATCCGCAGCGCGACGTGTTCGACTGGTGGAGCGGGGAGATGATCAACATCGAGCTGCCCGCCGCCGTGGTGACGCCCATGGGCGGGGCGGATTCGGTGACCATGATCCGGGTGAAGAATCCACAGCTTGCCGCCCAGAAGATCAACACGGCCCTGGATTTCCTCAGCAGCAAGATGCAGTCGCAGGGGCAGATGCTGATGATCGCGCCGGCCAAGGTGAACGCGGACGGCTTCCGCGAAGTGACGCATCCCATGTTCGCGATGATCGCCCGGCCGGTGATCGGCGTGTACGGGGACTGGCTGATGATCGGCACGTCGGCGGGGGCGGTGAACAAGTGCTTGGATGTGGCCGCGGGCAAGTCGCCGTCGATCAAAGAGAACAAGCGATACATCGCCGAAGGGCTCATCCCCAAGGGACCGGTGCAGTCGGCTTCCTTCCAGGACACGTCCAACTACGGTCAGGAGCTGGCCGGGGCCATCGGCATGGCCGGCTTTGTGGGCGGCATGGTGGTGGCCAGCATGCCCGACCACGATGCGGAATCGAAGAAGGCCAAGAAGGCGATTCAATCGGCGATGTCCATCGTGATGAAGCTGGGGCCGGTCCTGCAGAAGATCGACTTCTACAGCTCGGAGTCGTCGCTCACGACCTACGACGGCAAGCTGACCCTGCTCACCGAATCAGTGATCACCTACAAGGAACCCGGCGCCAACCAGCCCGGCCACGCCCAGAAGCCGTAGCCAGCGTCTTACACGCCCGACGGCGTTAGCACGTAAGTGCCGCGCAGCCCGAAGCTCGCTCGACGCTCGATCTCGCGTTTGCTACCATCGCGGCATGAGCATACTGGTTAACCGCGAGACGAGGGTCATCTGTCAGGGGATTACGGGGAAGGCCGGGGCGTTTCATACCCGGGGGTGCCTGGACTACGGGACGAAGATGGTGGGCGGAGTTTCGCCCGGCAAGGGGGGGACGAAGTCCGAGCACGGGCTGCCGGTGTTTGAGACCTGCCATGACGCGGTGGCGGCCACGGGGGCCGATGCGACCATGATCT
Organism: Phycisphaera mikurensis; assembly: GCA_005240095.1. GTDB lineage: Bacteria > Planctomycetota > Phycisphaerae > UBA1845 > UBA1845 > SBAX01. The sequence goes on along the minus strand of SBAX01000034.1, from coordinate 1,930 downwards.
TCGTGCCCGCGGCGTACGCGGCGGATGCGGCCATGGAGGCGGCGGACGCGGGCTGCTCGCTGATCGTGCTCATCACCGAAGGCATCCCCACGCTGGACATGATCCGTGTGCGCCCGTACCTCGACGAAAAGGGGACGCGGCTGATCGGGCCCAACTGTCCGGGGATCATCACTCCCGGGGAGTGCAAGATCGGGATCATGCCCGGCTACATCCACAAGCCCGCGGAGGCAAAGTCCAAGAGCGTGGGGATCATCTCCCGCAGCGGCACGCTGACCTATGAGGCCGTCTGGCAGTGCAGCACGCACGGGCTGGCCCAGTCCACCTGCGTGGGGATCGGCGGCGATCCGGTGAAGGGGCTCAACTTCATCGAGCTGCTCACCCTGTTCGAGAAGGATGAGAGGACCGACGCCATCGTGCTGATCGGGGAGATTGGCGGCACCGACGAGGAGGAGGCGGCCAAGTTCATCGTCCACAGCGTGACCAAGCCGGTGGTGGCCTTCATCGCCGGGCAGACGGCCCCGCCCGGCAAACGCATGGGGCATGCCGGGGCGATCATCAGCGGGGGCGAAGGCACGGCCAAATCCAAGATCGCGGCCCTCAAGGAGGCCGGGGTCACCGTGGCCGATTCGCCGGCGAAGATCGGGGAGACGGTGGCGGGGCTGTTGTGATTGGGTGGCATGGCCAAGCGCAGCATATTGATCGGCTGTCTGGCGATTCTCGCAATCCCGAGCTGCGCATGCCCTGTTCATCGATCATTGCTTCGAATGGATGTAGTGCGCGTTCGTTATGGGCTGCCTCCCGTTCCGCCTATTGAAGAGCGCGAGGCTCAGGCCGCAGACTTCCCCATGTCCAATCGCATCGCTCAGGGTGGCTGCGTGCCCATGATGGGCATGGGCAAACATCGCCTCGTCTTCTATTGCAAAGCATGCCGCACTGCCGAGGAGCAGTGGCGTGCCTCGCAAACCGAGGCGAAACAGGCACGTCTTTGGAAGGAGTATCGCGGCCCCGCCGCTTGCGACGTCCATAGAACTCCGTTTCGTCGCGAGATGGCGGTCGAGTATGGTTACCGCCCGGTTCCATCGAGGGAACTGTGGGATGCGTGGAGGGAGCTCTTTCCCAACTCCAACCGTGTCGTCGAGGGTGGCTGCGCGCTTGACCCCGAGACATCACTCACCGTTTTCTTCTGCCCGACGTGCCGTCACGTGGAGGGGGAATGGCGTAACAGTCACCAACCCGTAGGTTATGACCGCGACTGGAGGCCGTCTACTGGTCATGTGGCTCCTCAAGAGTGATCCGGAGACGTACGGCTACGCCGACCTGGAGCGCGACAAGCGCACGGTCTGGGATGGGGTGCGCAATCCGCAGGCGCTCAAGTACCTGGGGCAGATGAAGAAGGGCGATCAGGTCTTCGTCTACGAGACCGGCGACGACAAGCAGATCGTGGGGCTTGCCGAGGTCACCAAAGAAGCCTATCCCGATCCCAAGCAGAAGGACCCCAAGCTTCTCGTCATCGAGGTGCAGGCCAAGGAGCGCGTTCCGAAGCCGGTGACTCTGGCGCAGGTCAAGGCCGATCCGGCATTCGCCGAGTTTCAGCTCGTTCGCATGTCGCGGCTTTCGGTGATGCCGGTGCCTGCGGCGATGTGGAAGAAACTGCTCAAGATGGGCGGGATGTAGACTTCAGCGCGCATGGCGGCGCTGCGCTTGGCCATGCCACCCCTGATTTGAGAATCTCATATTTCAGATTTCAGAAGCAGCCGAGCACGGACAAGCCGAGCTTGTCCGTGGCACCCAGTGTCACCACCGGATTGGGAATCTCATATTTCAGATTTCAGAAGCAGGCGAGCACGGACAAGCCGAGCTTGTCCGTGGCACCCCCGCCACACCAACCGTTTACCCTCACCCCAACCCTCTCCCTGAGAGGGAGAGGGGG
>SBAX01000173.1 GCA_005240095.1 Phycisphaera mikurensis | reverse complement strand
GCTCGACGGCGGCGGCGAGCTGCTCGGAGCTGATGAAGCGCTCGGCTTGCTCAACGATCGTCCGGACATCCTGTGCACGTTCGGCCATTTTGCGATCCAACTGCGCCGCCGCCTGATCATTCGCGGCCACGCGCTGCAGTATTTGCCGTCCAGCGTCGAGGGAGCCATCCTCGATCCGTTTGACCGCAGCCTCGAGACGATCGCGGCGGGAGTTCTCTTTCCGACAGTGCTCCGCCGCCACGGTCTGCACATATTGGCGGAGTTCGGCGATCTGATCGCTCTGACCCCCGCCCGCCTCGGCGCGATCCAAGTCCATCAGGGCGTCGGTGAATCGATCCTCCCGATAGGCGGCCCGAGCCCGCTCCAGGAATTTCTCGGTCAGGGCACTTCGCACCGCGGCAGCGCGGCGATGGTCCCGCAGGTCCGGCTGCGTCGCGAGGCGAAAGGCCTCATCGAGGCGCCCTTCCTTGAGGGCCAACTCCGCGGCTTTCAGGCGGCTATTGAACAGCCCACCAAACATAACTACTCCCCACCGCCTTCCTAGGGGAAGGTCCGGGCAAAGGTTGTCGATTCATCTCGCCTCCCACGCGGAGAGCCTGTCGAGGTGAGGGTCACAAGCGCAGGTCGGGAGCATGGATACCGGGCATCCCGAATGATATGCGCCTGCCGCACGGCCTCAAAGCACTTGTGGTTCTCCCAGGGTCGCATGCCCCTCTATTCGCCGCCAGCGGCCGTTTATTCGGGAACGCTTCGCAAGCCAGCGAAGCTCCGCTGTACAACCGAGGAGGACTCCGTAGACTGCCTCGATCGTGGCTGAGACTCATCCCGCCGTATTCCTGGACCGCGACGGTACCCTTATCGAGGACACCGGTTACATCGGGGACCCCGAGAACGTGCGGCTGCTGCCGGGGGCTGCCGAAGCGGTCCGCCGACTCGGGCAGGGGGGTCGCCGGGTGGTGCTGGTGTCCAACCAGTCTGGTGTGGCCCGAGGTATGTTCAGTGAGGATGACCTGAAAGCCGTTCACGCCCGTGTGGAGTCGCTTCTGGCGGCGGAAGGGGCGCGGATCGACGGGGCCTTCTACTGCCCGTACCTCGACGGCCCGGAGGCCAAGTTGGCCCCCTATCGACGAGACAGCGAACTTCGCAAGCCCAAGCCGGGCATGTTGCTCCAGGCCGCCAAGGAGCTGAGTATCGACCTGGCAGGCTCCTGGATGATTGGCGACTCGGCGGCGGATATCGAGGCCGGCACCCGGGCGGGATGCCGGACGATCCTGGTGGCACGCAACGGGGGAGCTGCGCGGCACCCCCCGGAAGGCCCGACGGACCTGACGGTGACGCCCTCGTTTCGAGCCGCTACCCTGAGCGAGGCGGCCGAGATTGTGGAGAGGGCAGTGAGCCAGGGGACAAGTCAATCAGAGTCTCGGGGCGGCGCGCCCCAACCTCGCCCCGGCGCATCGGGGCCTGACGCTTCCGGTCTCGCACAGGAGAACCGCGTGATCGAGGCGCTCGATCGCATTCATGCTCAGCTTGAACGCTCTCATCGCCGCGACCGGCAACATGATTTCTCCGCGCTGCGGCTGTTGGCGGCGCTCCTGCAAATGCTGGCCATTGTTACAGCCGTGTGGGGCCTCGTCGCCCTGATGGATGAGCAGTCGGCTTCCGCCACGCCACGTCTGACCCTCGCCTGTTTCTTTCAGCTTGCCTCGCTGACTGCGTTTCTGACAGATCGCCTACGCTGAACAGCTTGCCTTCGCCCATACGCGCGCGGACGTGGGAGGGCCGGAGCTCCCGCCGAGCCGTAGCGAGCTGCGGCGCTCTAGCCCGCGCGGACGAAGACCGGCGTGAGGACACGCCGGCTCTGGATCGCTGCGTCGGACGCGGGGCGCAGCGAATTCGAATTACGCCGACTTCGTATCGATTTCATCGTGGCGTAAGCATGCCGGGCTATCCTTCGTTTTGCTCTCCAGATCGCAGCGCGCGGGCGCAGCGCAAACGGGGTTCGGCTGCCTCCGGTGGAGGCGGCGCGAGAATCGAAGGAGGAAGTCATGCACGCAAGGATTGGCCTACAAGTGGGTTGTCTGTTGGTGGTGGGAGGCATCGCGGTGCCGGCGCTGGGCGACCATCCACGGTCGCATGCCGGTGGGAAGTTCACGCACTTCAACCGGCAGGAGGTGCAGCGGATTACCGAGGAAATACAGGAGGGGGACTTCAATCTGGCTGATGCCATCAGCAATGGGCAGGGAGAGTGTGACGGGATGGCCATCGCGGCGCGGGGCCGGCTGGTGCGGCCGCGAGAGTACGCCAGAATGCTCAGAGTGGGGGACGATCTGAGCGAACGCAGTGGGAATACAGTGGTCTTCGAGGTGGCCTGCGCCCCGCGCGATCCCCAGGGAAATATCGAGGCCGTGGCCGTCCTGCCTGCAACCGGTGAAGTATTACCATTCAAGGGGATGGAGTTCCGCACCGTCGCTCAGCGGGAGAGGAACCCCTATTCCGACTTCGGGCTGGGGGAGTTCGATGAAGAACGGGAGATGTACGAATCCGGGCACATGAAGTCCGCGAAGCTCTGCAAGGCCAGCAAGATCATCGGGACGCAGGTACGCAACCTCTATAACGAGGACCTGGGGGAGATCGAGGACTTAGCGATCGACACCCGGACGGGGCGGATCCGCTATGTGGTCCTCGATACCGGCGGGCGGTTCGACACGACGGACGAGTATTTCGCCATCCCCATCAAGGCGTTTTCACCGGGGGCGCCGGGCGTGGCGATCCTGAACGTCCCGAGCGAGGAGTTCCAGTACGCCGAGGGCTTCGAGGCGGACAACTGGCCGCTGAATCCCGATCCGCGTTGGACGCGGCTGACCGCGAAGTATGAGGGCGAGTTTTTCGATCGCGGGACCCATACGGGGGCGACAGGAACGCTGGCCGCTTTCGCCGGAATGCATCCCGCTAAGGCCCGCCGCGTGGCAAGGGGGCTCTTCGAGAATAGTTTCACTTTGACTGACGCGGTCAAGTACGTTGAAGGCAAGCAGAACTGCCATGCGATTGCCGCCTGCGCGAAGCAGGACACGGAAACGAGAGCCAGCTTCGAGGACACGAACCTGTTCGTCGAGGTGGCGTGCCACCGCTATGACGAGCCGAATACGCTCCAGCTCGTCAGCGTGTCTCCGCGCACCGGCAACATCATCCGCACGCGGGAGATCACGCTTACCGCGGGGTATTAGCGATCAAGATCGCCACGGTCGATGCTCCGTTAGCGGACGGGCGATTTTCCGCACGGCGGCTGCGCGGGCCAGCCGCCGCGCGCCTCTTGCCCACCGAAACCGGCCACGGGCGGACCTGTCTTCCGCCCGTGGCCGGTTGGGGGTTATGGCTGCTTTAGAAAGGCTCGCGAGAAGATCCCGGAACCGCTTCGAGTCGGACGCTGAGCCTCGCCCTATGGTCCGCAATATCTATGGAAGTAGGCCGTAAGATCGATCGGGTCGCCGGGCTGGTAGTCTTCCCACTCGGGGCGCCAAGCAACTTCGGTAATCAGGCCGTCCGAGCAATCGGGTTGTGTGGGCCAATAGGAAGCGCCGCAACAAGTGCCATCTATGATATCGCTCTGGATGCCCATGCTCAGGAACGCGCCGCTCGTTTGATCGAAAAATCGGGCTTCGAGAACGTACCCATCAGAGCTCGCAAGGAAGGTCCTGTTGCCGCCGCAGGACCCCGCGATACGTGTACTGATATCGGGCTCGCAGTTCGCGGTGTTGCCCAACCATTCGTCGCGAGTTGTCGCGAAATCATCAAAGCTGTCGAGCGGCTGTTCTTCGCAAGATGCGTATGGCTCACACTGCGAACGACAGGGATCGGGCATGCACTCATCCGCCTCCTCGTCACATACCTCGATGTCGCTGCATGGGCTCAGACCGGGGAGGCATTGTCCCGCGGCGCACTCCTCAAGACCGTTACAAAACAGTGCGTCGTCGCAAAAGGCCGAGCTTAGCGTGTTCTGACAGAGACTACCTTCGATGCAGACATCGGCCGTGCAGTGGTCGTCATCGTCGCAGTCTGCATCTGAGGCGCAGCCGTCAACGACCACGGTCGGAGGGATGCAGGTCGTCCCCATGGCCGGGCCGAGCAGGAGGATAATCCCGGTCAGGGATACGCTTTGAGCACGGGGCGCCATCGAAACCTCCACATCGAGGCCGCGACAACCGGAACTAAGCGGTGCAGGAAGTATCTACCCGGACCAAGTGTACAGCAAGACACGAGCAGTCCGCTGGCGGCAAGCCCGCCAGTGGCCCCGCTATTCTACTGTCACGCTCTTGGCGAGGTTGCGGGGTTTGTCCACGTTGCAGCCGCGGAGGACTGCGGCGTGGTAGGCGATGAGCTGCAACGGAATCACCGTCAGCAGCGGCTGGAGCGGCTCGGGGGTGTCGGGCACGTAGAGCACGTGCTCGGCCATCTTGGCGATCTGGCGGTCGCCTTCGGTGGCGATAGCGATGATGCTGCCGCCGCGGGCGCGGACCTGGGCGATGTTGTTGGTGATGCGGTCGTACTGGCTGCCGGAAGTGGCGATGACGACCACGGGCATGCCCTCGTGGATGAGGGCGATGGGCCCGTGTTTCATTTCCGCCGCGGGCAGGCCTTCGGCGTGGATGTAGCTGATTTCCTTGAGTTTGAGGGCGCCTTCGAGGGCCACCGGGTAGTTGTATCCGCGGCCCAGATAGAGCCAGTTCTCAAAGCCAGCGTAGCGCTCCGCCACGACCTTCGCATCGCCGGCGCGCTCGAGGATTTCGGCGATCTGCTTGGGGATTTGCTCTAAGGCAGTGATGAACTGCGAGGCGGCCGCAGGCGACAGGTGCTTTCGCCGCCCGAGATAGCAGGCCATCATGGCGAGTACGGCCACTTGGGCGGTGAAGGCCTTGGTGCTGGCCACGCCGATCTCGGGCCCTACGTGCAGATAGACGCCGGAGTCCGTCTCCCGGGCGATGCTTGATCCAACGACATTGACGACGCCGAGCGTAAGAGCGCCTCGCTGCTTGGCCTCGACAAGGGCGGCCAGGGTGTCGGCCGTCTCGCCGCTCTGAGAGACGGCGATGACTACCGTGCCGTCGTCGATGACCGGGTTGCGATAGCGGAACTCGCTGGCGTACTCCGTTTCCGTGGGGGTACGGATCAGCTCTTCGAACAGATACTCGCCCACCAGGGCCGCATGCCAGGCGGTTCCGCAGCCGGTGAGGATGAAGCGCCGGGCCCGAGTGAGTTCGCGCGTGCAGTCCACGAGCCCGCCAAGATGGATGCTGCCGGAGCGGGCCTCGATCCGCCCGCGAAGGCAATCCTGCAGGGCCTCAGGTTGCTCGTGAATTTCTTTGAGCATGAAGTGGTCGTAGCCGTCAAGCTCGATCTGCTCTAAGCCCCATTCGATCTCTTCGATCTCCCGCGTCACCGGGATGGCATCGAGCGTGGTCATGTGCACGTGGTCGGGGGTGATGCGGGCCATCTCTCCATCACTCATGTACACGACTTGAGTGGTGTGGGAGAGGATGGCCGCGGGGTCGGAGGCGACGAGGTGCTCGCCCTTACCCACGCCGATGAGCAGCGGGCCGCCGTTGCGAGCGGCGACGATCACGTCCGGTTCGTCGGAGCAGACCACGGCGATGGCGTAGGCCCCGGAAATCTCGTGCAGGGCCTGGCGCACGGCCTGCTCGAGGTTGCCCTGATAGAAACGGCTGATCAGGTGCGCCAAAGCCTCGGTATCGGTGTCGCTGCGGAACTCAACGCCTTGCCTTTCGAGGTACGTCCGGAGGGCACGGTCGTTTTCGATCTGACCGTTATGGACGACGGCGATTCGCCCGGAGGCGTCGGTGTGGGGATGGGCGTTGACGTCGGTGGGGGCGCCGTGGGTGGCCCAGCGGGTGTGACCGATGCCCGCCTTGGGTTTGGCCTGCATGTCCAGCATCTGTTCGAGGACGCTGATGCGCCCGGCGGACTTGCTGATCTGCAGTTTGCCGCGCTCCATGAGGGCCACGCCGGCCGAGTCATAGCCGCGGTACTCCAGCCTCCGGAGTCCCTCGATAAGGATGGGTAGAGCCGGGCGCTGACCGACGTAACCGATGATCCCGCACATAAGTGCCTCCTGCCACGACCGCGGCCCCCAGGCAAGAATGGGTAAAGTGCCCCGGGCCTCCCCTGATTATCGGCATGCCGACGGCGATCGGCAAACCCGCGTCGCATGGCCGGCAGAGGGGTTCGGATGCCCATACCGTTCATGTCGTGCGACTGCCTCAACCCCCTGTGGTCCCCTTTGGCAAGGGGGACGGCCCGTCCGAATCCTGCGTGGTCGCCCGGCGAAGCAGGGCCGTACTTTGCGGACCGAGATCGAGCTTTGAGGCATGGGCGATCCCGGTTGGGGTCATCTTCGCCAAGGTCTTTTTCAGGATGTCGATCGTCTTCTCGTCACCCCATTCCTGTACGTACCCCTCGAGCTTGAGTTCCAGGAACGCCAGGCAATCGGAATCCTCGAGGACGCGGCCTTCGGGATCGTTGGCCCAGTTGACCTTGGTGATCAGGGCTCGCACACGTGCACGGACGCTGTCGTCGTATCCCACGTCACGCAGAATCTTCTCGGCCTCGTCGGCGTGGAATTCGGCCAGGGCGCGACGCCATCGGTGGTACCCGCCTCGCGTTTTGGGGTACTGATCTCGCGGTATGTGCCAGCGTCGCAGAGTATGGGCACGGGCGGCCAGGCGCAGCTCTTCGGATGCGTTGGGCGCGAGCCGTTCGACCCAGGCGTAAACCCGCCTCGAGAAGGCCAGCTCCCGGGCGATCGTTTCACCCTCGACCTGTTCGGTCCGCGGATCTTCCGCGTTAGCCGCATCGATCCGGCGGATGCCCTCATGGAAGCGAACCTGCTCGCACATCTTTGCAACGTCGCCCTGTCCGTCACGACGCCGTGGGACGACTCATAAGACCGGCACGTCATCTCAGCCTCTTTCGAGGCCACCTCGCAACGGCAGCGAGAATCGGGCCCGCGGCGACGAGCTTCTTGGCGCGAGAGTCAACGCGGAGGTTCAGGCCCTCCAGCGTCCGGGCCCCCAGCAGCGAAAGGTCCCCTTTCTCCGCGAAGACAACCTCATCGACCGTAAACGTCCCGTCCACTCGAACCACCGCGAAGCCCACGCTTCGCGTCACCGTCTGCCCGTTGGCCATGAGAAATGCGAGGTCCTTCTTCTCCCGACGCACATGGATTCTTTCGAGAACATGCTCCGGGATCCACGTGTATTCGCTCCCGGTATCGACGAGGACTTTGGGAAGCGCCGCCGCCCGCTTGCGGTCTGCCACGTTCGCGACCGAGCACTTGACGTAGAAGGTGCCCATTGAGAATCAGCTCATCGACACGACGACGGTCTTGACTTCGGTGTAGTTGGCCAGGCCGTACTCGCCGAGTTCGCGGCCCAGGCCGCTCATGCGGAACCCGCCGAACGGTGCGGCCGTATCCACGACGTTGTAGCAGTTGACCCACACCGTGCCGGCTCGGAGTTCGGCGGCGAGGCGATGGGCCTTGGCCACGTCGCGCGTCCAGACCGCGGCGGCCAGGCCGTAGGTCGTGTTGTTGCCGCGGCGAATGGCTTCGTCCAAATCCTTGAAGCGAAGGACACTCAGCACGGGGCCGAAGATTTCCTCCCGGGCGATGGCCATGTCGTCGCGGACGTTGTCGAAGATCGTGGGTTCGATGAAGTATCCGGGGCGATCCACGCGCCGCCCGCCGGTTACGCAACGAGCGCCTTCGCGCTGGCCGGACTCGATGTAGCGCATGATGGTCTCAGTCTGTTCCTTCGAGACCTGCGGGCCCTGGGTCGTGGCGTGGTCGAAGGGGTCGCCGAGCTTCGTCTTCTTGGCCCGCTCGGTGATCACGTTCATGACCTGATCGTAGACCTTGTCTTCCACGAAGAGCCGCGAGCCGGCGCAGCAGCACTGGCCCATGTTGAAGAACAGGGCGAAGTAGGAGAACTTCGCGGCGGTGTCCACGTCGGCATCTGCGAAGATGATGTTGGGGCTCTTGCCGCCCAATTCGAGTGTTACCCGCTTTAGGTTGGTATCGGCGGCGGCCTTCATGATGTCCTTGCCTACCGACGTGCTGCCGGTGAAAGCGACCTTGTCCACGTCGGGATGGTTGGCAATCGCCGCACCCGCTGTCGGCCCGAAGCCCGGGACCACGTTGATCACACCTTCGGGGAACCCTGCCTCCATGGCCAGCTCCGCGATCCGCAGCGCGGTGAGCGGAGTCTGCTCCGCCGGCTTGAGCACGGATGTGCAGCCGCACGCCAGCGCCGGCGCCCACTTCTGGGCTTGCATGAGCATGGGGAAGTTCCAGGGAATGATCTGCCCGCAGACGCCGACGGGTTCATGGCGCGTGTAGGTGTGGAACGGGCCGGTGACGGGGATGGTCTTGCCGTGGATCTTATCCGCCCAGCCCGCGTAGTAGCGATACATCGCCGCCGTTGCGGGCACGTCGCCGTTGAGCGAGTCACGGATGGGCTTGCCGTTGTCGAGCGTCTCCAGGGCCGCCAGCTCCTTGGCGTTGGCCTCGATCAAGTCGGCGAGCTTGTAGAGCAGCCGCCCGCGCTGAGCAGCGCTCATCGTGCGACAAGCCTTGGACTCGAAGGCCTTGCGGGCTGCTTTGACGGCCCGGTCCACGTCCTCCTTGTCGCCCTCGGCCACGCGGCAGATGACGTCGCCGGTGGACGGGTTGATCGTTTCGAACGTCTTGCCGGAGACGCTGTCGACCCACTTGCCGTCGATCAGCATTTTCTTGTCCTGAACCCTCGGCGGTGCGATGGTTTCGGTTGCTGCCATGTCGAGCCTCCTTCTGGGGCGCCCGCGGACGCCCAAGCACGGTAGGTTACAGGCGAACCGCGGTTATGGGCAAGCTTCGGGAACCGCGCGGGGACCGTGTGTGGGTTTCAGCGTGCCGGCCGGCACAGTTACGTCCACGTAGCGAGTAAGCTCACCTAGTTTCGGGCCACTGACCGTGACTTTCACGCGGTAGCTTCCGGGCTTGGCGTAGGTGTGGACGGGCTCGGCGATCAGGGATTCGCCGCCGTCGCCGAAGCTCCAATGAAACTGCGCCGGAGGCGGGTCGATGCGGACAGAGAAGCGAAGTTCGAGGGGATTGCCTGAATCGGTGCGGGCGCCATGCACGCGCATCCACTGCGTGGTGCGGAGCACATCCTGAAGAAAGCGGACGGTCCGCTCGGGGTCCTCGCCGGCGCTCAGCGGATCGAGCCGCAGGTCGGCGCCGTTGGCGCGCAGCCAGTCGGCGCACTGCCGCCCCTCATCTCCGGTGAGCAGGTCGGACGCCCGGAAGCTAAGGTACACCGGCTGATACGGATCGATCGACTGACCGATGTCGGCCACGGTTTCGCGCTCGAACCGAGGTTGGACTATGCTCACGGCGCGGAAGATATCAGCGTGCTTCAGCCCCGCGCGCAGGGCGGAGACGGCCGCCTTGTCCGCCCCATGAATGAAGATGCGATCTTCGGAGATGTTATGCCCTGCGCGAATGTGCTCAACGGCGGCCAGGATGTGCGTCTCGTTGTCGCGGTTCTTTCGGGGACGAGCGTCCTCCTGAAGCGAAAGGGGCAGCGGCTTTTCGGAAGCGAGCAAGTCCGGCGCGGCCACCAGGAACCCATGTTGTTCGGCAAGGCCGGTCCAAGGACGGATGGCTCTTTCGCCCGATGCGGATGAACACACAATCAACAGAGTCCACGTCTGGTCGCGGGTGTAACGCGAGGGACGGAAGAGTGCGTATTCACGGCCTGTCTGCGGCGAAACGTGCGTCTGAATCTCCGCCGAGGGATCGGTGAGATTCGAACAGGAGCAGAGCGGGAGAATGCTGAGGGCCAACGGGAACACGGCAGGCCGAGACAAGGGACGAAGGGACGAAGGGACGAAGGGACGGAGCGGATGCCTCGAAACTCGAACCGCAAAGGCGTTGCTTCGAGGGGTCATAGAGTCGCTACTAGCCGGTTCGCAGTTCGTACCCGCGACCTCTCACGAAGGAGACAACCAGGTCCTGGAATGACGCGATATCGGAGTCGCCGAGGGTACGCTCTTCATGGCCAAGAACGAACCGGAAGGTCAGGCTGCGGCGATCTCTCCCGATCGACTCGCCTTCGTAGCTGGTGATGTAACGCACCTGCCTGAGCAGGGGGGTCTGAAGCTCGCGCAGATGTCCCGCCAGTTCCGCAAAGCGCGTGGTCTTGGGGACGAGAATCGAGAAATCCATCTCCACCAGGGGATGCGGCGGGAGCGAGGCGAGGGGTTCGGGCCGCCGCACCAGTTCCTCCAATGCCGACAAGCGCAACTCCGCCCAGGCCACAGACCAGCTCCCCAGGTGCTCGTCGATGCGCCGGCGGAGGGCCACATCGACGACGCTCATTCGTCCCGAGTCAATCCCCTGGATCACGACGCCGGCCGTGCGCTGCGGATGCTCCCAAAGGCGCCCCGGATCAGGCTTGATCTCGGCGAATACCGCGCTGCATCCAAACTGCTGGCAGGTCCAGCCGGTGATGGCGTCCTTGAGTCGCTGGAGTAGGGCATCTTCCGTGCGCTTGCGATGATCCGCGAGAATCAGACCCAGGTGCCGGAACTCCTGGTCGTCCGGGCGGCGGTGCTTGAACACGCTTCCGACTTCCACCAATGCCACGGAAGGAAAGTGGAAACGGTTCTTTGCCAGGGCGGAGAACATCCCCGGCATCAGGCTCTTGCGCAGGCGATGCATGCCCTCCGCCGCCAGGTTGATGAGTTCCAAACATTCTCCGGGCTCGATCCCAAGTTGCCTGAGCCAGTTGGAGTCGTACCAGATGTAATCAAAGACCTCGCAGAAAGGGTGCGCCGTGGTGAAGTACTGGAGAGCGCCGTGCTCGAGCCGATGCGTCGGGTTGGGTGGGAAGTGGCGGACGGTAACGTGAGGCATCGCCGCGGCAATGGCGTCGTAGCCCGAGCACCGGGCCAGTTCTTCAATGATGTCATCCTCAATTGAGCAGTCCCCCGTGGCCCGAAACGACGGCACATGCACCGTCCACGAAGCAGCATCTTCCGTCACTTCGTATCCAAGGGGTTGCAGCAGTCGCCGGGCCTCGTCGGCCCCCATGGGACGTCCGAGGGCACGGGCCACATGCCGGGTCTTGACTGCGACGGTCACGGGACGGTGCGGCGAGGGATAGGCATCCGACAGGCGGGAGGTGATCTTGAGCCGCGGGTACATGGACCGCGCCAGGTGGATAAATCGCTGAATCCCCAGCACGGTGTGCGCAGGATCGAGCGACTTTTCAAAGCGGGCGCTGGCCTCGGAGCGGAGCCCCAGCTTCTTGGCCGTCCGGCGGACCGTGGCCGGGTCGAAGTTCGCTGACTCCAGAAGAAGCGAGGTCGTCGATTCGGTGACCTCCGTCTCCAGGCCACCCATAACCCCGGCCAGGGCCACGGACTTGCCACGGCACTTGATCATCAGCTCGTTGCTCGCCAGCGTTCGCGTAACTCCGTCGAGCGTCGCAAACTTCTCCCCCTCTTTCGCCCAATCCACCTCAATCCGATCGACCTTGGCCGCATCGAAGGCGTGCATGGGCTGGCCCAGGTCGAGCATGATGTAGTTGGTCAGGTCGACGAGTCCGCTGATGGGCCGCTGGCCCACGTGGCCGAGCCGAAGCTGCATCCACAGCGGGGCGGGTTGCGTGGGCACTCCTTCCAGCAGGAGACCGCTGTACCGGTGGCAGGCGCTCGCGTCCGCAATGTCGATGGGAATCTGCGATTGGCCGTTCTTCCCCAGCTCCGCCACAGGCACGACCGGAAACGGCTTGAGCGCGGTGCGGACGATGGCTGCGACTTCCCGCGCGACGCCGTAGTGGCCCCACAAGTCAGGGCGATGGGTGATGGACTTGTTGTCCACCTCAATGATTACGTCGTCGAACAGATCAGCAGGCAGCAAGTCGCCGGGCTTGAACTCACTGCCCAGAAAGATGGCCTCCTGAAAGGCCTTCTCGATGCCGAGCGCCTCCCCGGGAAGGATCAGACCGGAGCTGGTTCTCCCGGCCACCTTTGCGGTCCTGATGTCGCCCAACGCCGCAACGTGCGATCCGATTGGGGCGAAGACCACCTGAGTGCCGGGATGAAGATCGGCGGCGATGCTGACCGTCTCGACCGTCTTGCCGCCGCCGACGTCTAGTGTTACCGAGTTGGTCCGGGCATCGATAGGTGACAGGCGTGCAACTCGCGCCGCGATGAGACCCCTAGCTTGCACCTCGATGGGGTGCACGCCGTCCACCTCCGCGGTGACCCGTGTAAACCGCTCTGCCAGGGCGCGCGGGTCGAGCTGCGGTGGGAGGTCGAGGTAATCGCGGAGCCAGTTCAGTGAAATGAGCATGGTGATTATGGCGAGCCGCCGGCCGGAGCAAGCGAGCGGACGATGCGATCCAGGGCCTCCTCGCGGGAAGCCTTGCCGTCCAAGTAGTCAACCCAGGGTCCGCGCACGGCCTGCGTGGCGCGGGAGAGCCTGGCATAGTAACCGGACACATCGCCGTAATGTTGGTGATTGGGGTCGATGTTCCGCCGGACCGTTTCCCCCGCGTGGACGAACATCAGGGTGTGGGGCACATCGTGAAGGTCGCGTTGGTCGACCGACGGCCCCGCCGCCTGCAACTTACTGCGCAAGTGATCCAGGGTCGCATCTTCCTTCCAGACGACGTCCAATGCATGCGTGGATTCGTGAAGGATCGTCTCGATGAGTTGCAGGGGCTCAACGTCGCGGACGGCGACGAAGCATATTCCGCCGGCTCGCGCGGGCCGAAGCTGCGTGACCGCGCCGGGCCAAGGCATGTCCGCCACGAGATAGACCGAAATGACGATCTTGGGGTCCTCAGGTCCCAGGTGTTCGATCATGTACTTCAGGCACGCGGCCTCTTTGGGACCCAGTCGCTCGGCGACAGTCGCACGGGCTTGGGCGACGACTCGCTCGTCGTCTTCCCGGATACCCGTCATCGTCGGCTCCACCTGGCCCAGCGCGTCTGCGAACTCCAGCGCCAGCCTTCGAAGTTCGACCTCCTTGCCTGCGTCGCTCGAATCCCCTCGCGGGGAGCGAAGGGTGAAACGTTCCGGGAAATCGGAAAAGGCAGTGCGGACATCGGCGGCCGTCGAACAACCGTACAGCGCCCCTTCGATGAGCCCCCAGGAGCGCAAATCGCGGCCTAGCGCGTCGTTGACCTTGCGAACCGCATCCATGAGTGGAGCCAGCTCAGCAGGCGGCGCCTTCTGCGAGGCGGCGGCAACCCGCGCGTGAAAGTGCAGATCGATGATCGGGCTCCATCGGATGTCGAGCCTTGTCGCTTCATCGGCGCGCAGTACGCCCGCGGACGCAGTTGCCGCGATCGCGACCGCCGCCAGGCCGGCATACGAGGAGGGGCCCCGCGCGGTCATGCGCTTTTCTCCCAGACAATCGGTCCGCCAAGGCGAACAGGTGACACCGTGGCACGAAGGTCGCCGCTGTTGAGCACGCGGATGTCGCGGATGCCATATTTCATCATGGCCAGCCGGGTAAGCCCCAGGCCGAAAGCGAAACCGCTCCATTCATCCGGATCAATGCTCCCGGCGCGGAGGACGTTGGGATGCACCATACCCGCGGGCAGAACCTCAACCCAACCGCTGTTTTTGCACGTAGGACAGCCCTTGCCCCCACAGATGCGGCAGTTCATGTCGATTTCTAGACCCGGCTCCACGAAGGGGAAGTACCCGGGCCGCACCCGCAGCTCGACTTCCCGCTGCATGACCTCGGTGAGCAGCATCTTGGCCAGTGCAATCAGGTGCGGTAGTCCGATGTCCCGATCGATGAGCAGGCCCTCGATTTGATGAAACGTGTTCTCGTGCGAGGCATCGATGGTCTCGTAGCGAAAGCATCGCCCGGGAGCAATCACCCGCAGCGGCGGGCCGAACTTCTTCATCGAGCGGTGCTGGACGGGGGAAGTGTGGGTGCGAAGCACCATGCCATTGGTCAGCCAGAATGTGTCCTGCATGTCCCGCGCCGGATGGGACGCGGGAATATTGAGGGCCTCGAAGTTGTTGTACTCGCTCTCCATCTCCGGCCCGGCTTCCAGGGTGAAGCCCAGCCGCTCGAACAGCCGCTCCACCTCCCATTGCACGGCCGTCACCGGATGGACGGCCCCCATCGGGGCGGCCACTCCGGGGAGCGTCGCGTCGAAGGCACCTGCGGCGCTCGCTTCCGCCTGGGCATCAGCCGCCCGCAACTCCGCAAGCCGCGCTTCGAAAGACGCCTTGACCCGCGCTTTGGCTTCGTTGACGAGCTTGCCGACCTGCCCGCGCTGGTCCGGTGGGTACTCCTTGATCGAGGTGATCAGCGCGCTAAGCGAGCCCTCCTTCCCGAGCACGCGGTTGTCCAATCCGCGCACAGCATCTCCGGAGCCTGCCTTCGTCAGGCTTGCCGCGACTTCGGATTCAATCTGCGCGATTCGCTCGCGGAGCTGGTGCAGGTCCACGCCCGTTTCTCGAAGCGCGCTTATTGGCTGGAGAACAGGCCGCTGATGAACTGTCCCAGGACGGTGGAAAGGATGGTGGCGATCAGCGCCGCAATCTGCGCCAGGAACTCGGGTGAAGTCAGGTATCCGTCAATGTCCAGCATTTTCCGGAACTCCTTTTATGGAACGGCCCGCGGCACCGCGCACTGCCCAGATCACGTTCTGCGACAGTCCCTTCGCCGGGGTGCGGCGATTGTATCCGGAGCCACGGGCTGGGCAACAGGTGTAAACCTCCGCGCGATCGTCGCTTCGCCGTGCTTCCCTGATTATCCTAGGGGCAATGAGCACGTACACCTGCAGAGCGGCCACGACCCCCCTCGACGCAACGGTCGCCATTCCGGGCTCCAAGAGCCTGACGAACCGGGCTCTGGTGTGCGCTGCCCTGGCTGACGGCACGAGCATCCTGTCCAATGTCTTGATCGCCGAGGACACGATGCTGATGATCGAAGCGCTTCGCGCCTTGGCCATCAGCATCACGCTCGATGGGCCTGGTGCTACCTGCGAGGTCACCGGCTGCCGCGGCCACATCCCCGAAAGCGAGGCCGACCTGTTCTGCGGCAACTCCGGCACGACGATCCGCTTCCTGACGGCGTTGACGGCCATTGGAGAAGGTGCCTACCGACTCGACGGTGTCGCTCGGATGCGCCGCCGGCCCATCGGCGAATTGGGGGCGGTGTTGCAGACCTTGGGCGCGGGTATCGAGTACCACGGCGACGAGGGCTTCCCGCCCCTGACCGTTCACGCAAGCGGTCTTCGCGGCGGCTCGGTTTCCTTTTCCTCGCCACAATCCAGCCAGATGGTCAGCGCGCTGCTGCTTGCGGCGGCGTATGCCAACCGAGACGTCTTCATCGAGATTGAAGGGGTTGTGCCCAGTAGTCCCTTCCTGCGCATGACCACGGCTGTCATGGAGCAGTTCGGGGTGAGCGTCATCGCGGGTCGCACCCCAACGCTTCGCTACATCGTGGAGTCATCGCAGCGGTATCGCGCTACCACCTTGGCGATCGAGCCCGACGCCAGCAATGCCACGTATTTCCTTGCCGCCCCGGTCGTCGCCGGCGGGCGCGTCACGGTCCGCGGTCTCGGCCGACGCAGTGTCCAAGGCGACGTCGGATTCGTCCGGGTGCTGGAGAGAATGGGCTGTACGACCGCCCAGGCCGCCGCCGAAACCACCGTCATCGGCCCACCGGCGGGCCAGCTCCTCCACGGAATCGACATCGATCTGAACGACATGCCCGACACCGTGCCGACGCTGGCCGTGCTGGCGCTTCTTGCGGATTCGCCGACCACCATCCGTAACGTCGCCAACCTGCGGGTCAAGGAAACGGATCGGCTTGCGGCGCTGACCATCGAGCTCCGCAAACTTGGTGCGGAAGTCGATGAACAGGCGGACGGTCTGGTGATTCGCCCACCACGGCGGCTGATTCCAGCCTCAATCGAAACCTACGACGACCATCGGATGGCAATGAGCTTCGCGCTGGCGGGCCTCAAATGCCCCGGATTGCGGATCGAGAACCCGGAGTGCTGTTCCAAGACCTTTCCCGATTTCTTCGATCGCTGGGAAGCCATGTTGCGCGGGCCGTCCGTTTCTAGTTTCTAGTTTCCAGTCTCTAGTCTCTAGAAAGGGCCGCCCCGCTGTCGTCCGGAGGGTGGACAACAGCGGGGCTGTGGTCGTCCGCGTCACAGCGGGTGTGTCGTGACGCGAAAGGGGGAGTCTTGTCGGGCCCGCCGCCGAGCGCCGCTTCAGCGCGGAGCCTTGTCACGCGGCAGCGGGATCACCGTTATGTCGAGTTTTTCCAGCCTTCTCCGACCTTCCTTACCGCAAAGGCCGACGGAGCGTCGCTCCGAACAAGAAGTACAAGGGATGAATGAAAAACCCCTTTATTACCCATTTAGCTTATAGGGACGCGCTTCCTCAAAAGGCAAGGTACGTCGGGTCTTTTTTTGTCCGACGACCTTGGAAGTTACAGAGCATGGTGTGACCCTCCCGTTGCCGATCGCCGAGTCTCGGCGTTATCTCCGAAGCCCCACATCAGGGGTACGAACGCCAGTCTATCTTGAAACAAAGTCGCGCGTTCAACTGACACCTGAAAGCGCGGCGATCCGCGAAACATCTCGTCGTTCTGCCCCACTGAACGCCCACTCCGTGATCTGCTGCTGCTCGTGTTTGTGCCGCGCTTTCGAGCCTGTGGCCGGCGTAGGCGCTGCCGGCCGATAGACGCCGTCGAACGGCAGCCGCCCGAAGAGAGTTTCTCCAAAGCGGCAACGCAGGAAACGCCACGCCCCCATGTTCTCTGGTTCCTCCTGGACCCAGACCGCGGGCGTCCCGTGCATGTATTGGGCCAGAGCCATCCGGAGTAGGTCATCCGGAAAGGGGTAGAGCTGCTCCACGCGAACGAGGGCGACGTCCTGACGCCCCTTTTCCTCGCGGTGTGCGAGCAGATCGTAGTAGACCTTGCCGCTGCACAGAATGATGCGCCCCACGTCAGAGGGGTGGACCGCGTCGTCGGGTATTACCCGCTGGAAGGAACCGAGTGATAGCTCCTCCAGATCGCTGACTGCCCGCGGATGCCGCACGAGGCTCTTGGGTGTCAGGATGATGAGCGGCTTGCGCCAGCGACGCAGCACTTGCCTGCGCAGTACGTGGAAGTACTGGGCGGGCGTGGTCGCGTTGACAATCTGGATGTTGTTCTCAGCGGCGAGGGTGAGGAATCGTTCCAGGCGGGCGCTGGTGTGTTCCGGTCCCTGCCCCTCCCAGCCATGCGGCAGCAGCAGAACCAGCCCGCTCAGGCGCCGCCACTTCGCTTCGGCGCCGGCGATGAACTGATCGATGAACACCTGCGCTGCGTTGGCGAAGTCCCCGAACTGTGCCTCCCACATGACCAGGCCATCCGGGAAGTCCAGGCTGTATCCGTATTCAAAACCCAGCACCCCGGCTTCGGACAAGGGGCTGTTGCATATCGTGACCGGCGCCTGGTCGTCGGCGAGATGAGCGAACGATTCGTACGGTTGTCCGTTCTCGGCATCATGGAGCACCGCATGCCGCTGGCCGAAGGTCCCGCGCGCCGTGTCCTGACCGGTCAGCCTCACGGGAATGCCTTCGGTGGCGAGGCTGGCAATGGCGAGGGCTTCTCCCGCGGACCAGTCGAGGGGTCGCTCCTTCAACGCCATCTCTCGCCGCCGGGCCATCGACCGTTCCAGTAGTCGGTGGAGATGGAATGAGTCGGGCAGCGCCGTCAGCTTTCCCAACAGGCCGACGAGCTGCTTCTCGTCAACTCCAGTGGGAGCTTCGTCAGTATCGGCTTCCATGCCGCCTTCGTAGCCTTTCCAGACGCCCTGGTCCGTGGCGGGTGGCGGAGCGTAGCTCTCGCTGCGCGCGGCGGACAGGCCGGCGTCAAGCGTTTCGCGGCACTCCGCGGCGATCTGCTCAGCTTGCTCGGGGCTGCCGCCGCTCGAACGGTTGTCCGCCCTCAGGAGCTTCTCCAGGTAGATATCGCGCACGGACGGCCGGGCGCGAATGGCGCGATACATCAGAGGCTGAGTGAAAGACGGCTCGTCGGCTTCGTTGTGTCCGTGTCGGCGATAGCCGTACATGTCGATGATCGCGTCGCGCTGAAAGCGGCGGCAGAAATCCATCGTCAGGCTCATCACGTGGGTGACGGCCTCAGGATCGTCGCCGTTGACATGAAAAACCGGGATTTGCAGCATCTTTCCGATGGCCGTCGCATGGCAGGACGATCGCGCCTCGCTCGGTGGTGTAGTAAAGCCAATCTGATTGTTCACGATGACGTGGATCGTCCCGCCGGTTGCGTAGGCCGTCAGCTCGCTGAGGTTCAGCGTCTCCTGGACGATCCCCTCCCCCGCGAACGAAGCGTCGCCATGGATGAGCAGGCCGAGCACCTTTTCCCGCCCGCGGTCCGGCCGCCGGTCCTGCTTTGCCCGGACACGACCCAGCACCACGGGATTGACGAACTCCAGGTGGCTGGGGTTGAAGGTTAACGATAGGTGTACCCGGTTGCCTGAGGACGTATCGAGGTCCGCGTTGTAGCCCAGGTGGTAGCGTACGTCGCCGTGACTGGAGCCCGAGTCTACGCCCTCGAACTCGCGAAAGACATCCTGTGGGCGTTTGCCGAGCACGTTGACGAGCACGTTGAGCCGCCCGCGGTGGGCCATGCCCATGACGATCTCTTCGACACCGTCGGCGCCTGCCTTCTCGATGGCCGTGTCCAGCAAAGGGATCAGGCTCTCGCAGCCCTCCAGTGAGAAGCTCTTCGCCCCGATGTATTTCTTCCGCACGTACTCTTCGAAGACCACGGCCTTGGTGAGAAGCGTCAGGACGCGAAGCTGCTGGTCGGGCGGCAAACGAACCTGCCCGCCGGTCTCCTCCAGCCTGCCCTGGATCCATTGGTGGATCTCGGGCTCGTCGATGTGCATGAATTCCACGCCGATCGTGCCGCAGTAGGTTGCGCGCAGATGGGCGATTAAGTCCCGAAGCGTGTGAATCCGGTCGCGATCGTGGGCGGCGCAGGAGACTGGTTGGTCAAGCTCCGCGGGCGTCAGACCATAGTGCGCCGGATCGAGTTCCGGCAGCGGCCGGGGCGGCTCGCTCAAGGGATCGAGATGTGCAACCATGTGGCCGCGCAGGCGGTATGCCTCCACGAGCTGATCCACACGGTCCTGCAGAACAGCTACCTCATCGCCTTGTCGGACGATGCACGAATGGGAGATGGATTCCTGCCTGCCGAGCGCATCGAAGTAGTCCCGCCACTCCGCCGAGACGGAGTTGCGGTCCTCCTGGTACCGTCGATACAGGTCCTCTACGAACGGCAGCGTCAGCCCACCCAACGGCATGACCGTGTCTTGATCCATCGTCCTTCAGGTCCCCGGGGCGTGCCGTGAACAACGGCCGGCCCATTGGATTGTAGGAAGCCCGCGCCCATGCCATTGGGCCTTGCCGGGGCCGTGCGCAGCGTCTACGCTCGGCTTTTGGGTGGATTCATGGATGCTTTACGCAGGCAGCTGGCCCGAACCACAACCCTGACGTTCGATTGCTACGGCACGCTGATCGACTGGAGCGCGGGCCTGGGCCAGGTCTTTCAAGAGGTTTTTGGAGACAGGGCCGCCGCAGACCGAGATCGGCTCTTTGAGGCCTACGTGAAGATCGAGGCCGAACTGGAGTCAGGAGCCTATCGCTCGTATGTTGAGATCGTCACCCTGACGTTAGAACGCCTGGCCCAGCGGATGGGTCTGCCGTTGTCCAATCATCGGCGCGACGCGATCGCAGAGCGACTGCCTGCGTGGAAGCCGTTTTCCGACACCAATGAAGCGCTGAAACGCCTGAAGGAGAAGTATCGCGTGGGCGTGCTGTCGAACATCGACCGCGACCTGTTCACGGGGACCGCCAGGCAGTTTTCAGTCCCGTTCGGTTTCCTGATCGCTGCCGAGGACGTCCGCTCATACAAGCCCGGACTTGGCCACTTCGCCCGCTTGCGCGAGCAGGAGGGGTCCCTGGATCACGTCGTGCACGTAGCGCAAAGTTTGTATCACGACGGCGCGCCCGCCGGGGAACTCGGCCTTGCCTTCGTCTGGATCAACCGCTACAAGGAGCGTAGCGTTGCGGCCGTGCAGCCGTTCGGCGAGTTTCCTGATCTCAGATCCTTCGCCGATATTGCTTGTGGATGAGCGGGACTATGGTGGCATGGAATCCTCTGCATGAGGCGCAGTTTCCCCCAGGCACGCCGGTGTGCGTCACCCTGTTCACCGAGCGCCGCGGACGCCCGGTTCGGGCCGAAGTCGTGGGTGTCGTCGAGGCCTGGGAAGACAAGCCCACCGGAAGCTGGTTTGCGGGTGGCAAAGACGACAGGCTGTGGCTGAAGCGACTTCGCCTGCGGAAGGCCGACGGCGAGGTCACGTCTCTGGTGGTCGACGACACCACCGCGATGGCACGAATCGAGCCCTCGAAGAGCTGACGCCCATCACGCCGGCACCGAGTCCCAGAAGCCCACGCACACCCGAATAAGCCCGTCGGCATCGAGTTCAAATACGTCGATCCCCGTGGCCATCGTGGCCCCGTTGGGCAAAGTCACTTTCCATGGGCAGCGCAGATAGCAGTACAGCGCAAGGTGGGCTCAAGAATTTGAAGATCGACGAACGATAACTCCTGCCGGATCAAGGGTTTCCGGTTTCTGGCAGGAGTAAGG
>SBAX01000436.1 GCA_005240095.1 Phycisphaera mikurensis | reverse complement strand
GTCGTACACCGTGACGCGTGCCCGATCCTCGGTAACGAATTCTCCGTTGAGGTAAACCGTCGGTGTCATGCGGCGGTCACCTTCGGAGTGGATGGTCTGGTCGTCGTAGACGGCGCTTCGCACTGCAAGGCCCGCAGCATCCCGGCGAGTTTGGCAAGGATCTCGTCGTATTCCTCGTGGGGCTCACTGTCCGCGACGATGGCCCCGCCGGCATGGAAGTGCACGACGTCTTCGCGCTGCACGAGGGTGCGAATAGCGATGTTGAAGCAGGCGTCGCCATTGGCCCCGATCCAGCCGATGGAGCCGCAGTAGACCCCGCGCGGCGAGGGCTCGAGCTCACGAATGATCTGCATGGCGCGAATCTTCGGCGCCCCGGTGATCGATCCGCCGGGGAAGGCCGCGTGCAGCAGGTCCGCCCAGGCCCTTCCAGGAGCGAGTTTCCCTTCGATGCTTGCCACCTGATGAAACACGGTTTCATGCTGCTCGATGGTCGCAGGCTCGGTGACGCGGACTGAGCCGTAGGCGCAGACGCGCCCCAGGTCGTTGCGGAGCAGATCGACGATCATGGTCAGTTCGGCCTTGTCCTTCTCACTGGCCTGCAACTGCCTGCGGCTGGCCGCGTCGATCTGCGGGTGCCCGACCCTTGGCCGGGTGCCCTTGATGGGACGGGTCAGCACGGCGCCGCCGCGAAGCTGCAAGAACAACTCCGGCGACGAGGACAGGATCGCGGCACCGTCGTATTGCAGGAAGGCGCCGTACCACGAGGGGCTCGCGGTACGGAGAGCGCGATAGAGTTCCAGGGGAGTCGCCGACGTGTGCGCAGTAAATCGTTGAGTGAGGTTGACCTGGTAGATGTCGCCGGCCTCGATATAGCGTTTGGCCCGGGCGACTTTGCTGAAATACGCCGGGCGCGACATGTTGGGAAGGGGCTGCGTCGTATAGGCAGCGAGAGGCTCATCCAAGTCCAACTCTGCCCCTTCGTTCAGAAGGGCGCGTAGCTCGCTGAACCTCTGAGCGACGGGGGCGCGCTGCTTGGGCCATTCAACGGCAACGGCGTACCACTGATGATGCTCGTGGTCATGTACGAGGGCGGTGTCATACAGCGCGAAGCGGCCCCAATCGGAGGTTGGTTCGTCGAAACAGACGTCAATACCGTGCGCGGATGCCCCGGATTCGTAGGCCACATATCCGATCCAACCGCCGGTGAACGGTAGATCGGCTGTTTCGTCCACGATTGGTGTGCGGGCTTGAAGCCGGCGAGCCCACGACTGTGCTCCATCCTGAGTTGGGGGAATGCGCACGAAGTCGACGGGATCGGCCGCCAGGATGGAATATCGCCCAAAGGCCCCGCAGGCGCGGGAGCTTTCCAGCGCGGCCGGCAGGCGGCGCGCGGACAGGGCCACTACCGCCGCTTCCGTGTCGACCCGGGAGTCGATCGGCTCAATGAAAACTCGTGCTGGCTGCCTGACCGCGTCCACGCCCTCGGCATTATATCCGAAGGCCGGCGTTTGCGGAGCGGTCCGGGCGCGTAGGAGCGTGCGTCCCGCGGGCGTACAATCGTTGGCCTTAGGCGACGGGGCTGCACCATGAACGGCGATGCGGTCATCTCAACGGATCGGTTGACGCGGCGGTTCGGGCCGGTGGTGGCGCTGCGCGAGGTGAGCCTGGACGTGCCGCCCGCGACCATCTTCGGGCTGCTCGGGCCCAACGGCTCGGGCAAGTCCACGCTGATTCGCATCCTCTGCGGTGTGCTTCGGCCCACGGAGGGCAACGCCCGCGTCCTGGGCCTGGATATCCGCACGCAGGCCGAGGAGGTCAAGCGACGCATCGGTTACATGTCGCAGCGCTTCAGCCTGTACGGCGACTTGAGCGTGCGCGAGAACGTCCGCTTCTACGCCCGCGTGTACGGCCTGTCGCCAGCGAAGCAGAGGCAGCGCGAGGAGGCAGTGCTGGCACTCACCGGCGTGGGAGCCTACGTCGATCGCCTAGCGGCCACACTTTCCGGGGGGTGGAAGCAGCGCCTGGCCTTGTCATGCTCGCTGATTCACGAGCCGGAAGTGCTATTTCTCGATGAGCCCACTGCGGGCATAGACCCCGTGGCGCGGCGTGATCTGTGGGACCTGCTGTTTGCCCTCACCCATCAGGGCGTAACCATGTTCGTCACCACGCACTACATGGACGAGGCGGAGCGCTGCACCAAGGTCGGGTATATCGACAAGGGGCGGCTCATCGTGCTGGGAACGCCCGACGTGCTCAAGGCATCGCCCGAAGTGACACCGCGTGGCACGGTGCGCTACGAGGTCACCTGTGTCGATCCGCCCGCGGCGCTGGCCAAGGCCCGCACCGTGCCGGCCGTCCGCGACGCCACGCTGTTCGGCAGCACCCTGCACCTGCTGGTCGATGAGGAACTGGAAGGCTCACAACTGCTCGCACTCATCGCCCCCGGAGATAGCTCCGCCTCGCTGCGCCCCATTGCGCCAAGCCTGGAGGACGTCTTCGTGACCTTAAGCCGGGCGCAGAGCATGGAGGCCGCGTGACGGGCTTCTGGGCCATCCTGCTCAAGGAGTTCTCCCACATCCGCCGCGATCGGGCGACGGTGTTCTTCACCTTCATGGTGCCGGTGCTGCAACTGATCGTCTTCGGGTTCGCCATCGACGTGACCATCGACAACATCCCCATGACCGTGCTGGACTTGGACGGTCGTCAGGAGAGCCGGCGCTTCGCGGAGGCCCTGGTGGCCACGCGGACGTTTCAGGTGGTCGAGCGGCCCACGGACGCGGAGTCCTTCCGGCGGGCGCTGACCTCCGGGCGGGCGAAAGTGGGCGTGCTCATTCCCGCGGACTACTCCGAGCGCTTGCTTCGCCGTGAGGAAGCGCAGGTGCAGGTGCTCATCGACGGCAGCGATTCGCAGGTGGCCACCACAGCCCTCAATGCGGTGAACCTGCTGACCACGCAACTAGCCATCGGGCGGGCGCGAGCGGTGGCCGAATCTCTGCAACTTGCCGCGGCGCGGAACATGGAGGGCGAAGCCGCCGTGCCCATCGAGGCTCGGGCCCGGCTCCTCTACAACCCCGATCTGGAAAGCTCGCACTTCTTCGTGCCCGGCCTGATCGCCATCATCCTGCATCTCGTGCTGCTGTTTCTTACGAACCTTTCCATCGTCCGCGAACGGGAACTGGGTACGCTGGAGCAGCTTTTTGTGACGCCGGTGGGCCGGGCGGCGCTGCTCTTCGGCAAGCTGACCCCCTATGCCCTCATGGCTTTCGGGGAACTGCTGATCGTTCTGCTGGCGATGTCGGCGATCTTCGGGGTTCCCATCCACGGCGACCTGGGGTTGCTCTTGGCCCTGAGCTGGCTGTTCATCGTGACCGTGCTGGGACTGGGGCTGTTCATTTCCACGCTGGCGCGGACGCAACTGGAGGCCATCCAGTTTGCCTTCCTGGTGATGCTGCCTTCGGTGTTCCTCTCCGGGTTCATGTTTCCGCGATCGGAGATGCCGGTGATCATCCGGGCGATCAGCTACGTCATCCCGGCCACCTACTTCGTGGAGATCCTTCGGGGGATCATCCTTCGCGGAGCAGATTTCCTCGACCTGTTCCCCAACGTGGCCGCCCTCGCCGCCTGCTGCGCAGTGATCCTCTACCTGAGCATCGCCCGCTTCCACAAGCAGCTTGATTAGCGACGGCGTCAGGGTTTCAGGAATGGCAACGAATCCACCACCTCAAACCCTGGCGTCTGACTGAGATACTGCCGAATCAGCGGGGTGTGACCGGCGCCGATGATCAGCAGGACGCGGTCGCCTGGCTGGTCGGCAATGCGGATGACGTTGGTCGCGATTTTCAGGTTTCGCGCGTTCCATCCGGCGACCACATCGGCCCCGACATATTGATCGTCCTTACCGATCCGAAGCATGGTCATGTACATGGCATGTCCCATCCGCTCGAAATCCGGGGTATTCATGTCGTACAGGACCTTCATCATGGTGTTGGACTCGACGTAGCTTTCAGCGACGAGCGGCTGCATTTTACTGGAGAAGTCCGCCATGGTCTGTTGCACCAACTCCCCCTGCCCGTTTTCCTTCGCGTATTTGAAGACGGAGTTCATGTCCATGTTCTGCTTGAAGTCCACGCTATAGATGCGGCCGTGGCCCAGATTCTTGGCGATGCGCAGGGCGAGCTGGTCGATTTCGCTTTCCTTGAGTTGATACTCGCCCCTAAGGAACTGATCGAGCCGGTCCTGCGCGGTCGTGGAGCTGTAGGGAGCTTCGACGGCGATTTTCGTGGGCTTGAACGACTCCAGGCGCCTGGCGACGTCGAGGATCTCCTTCTGACGTCGCTCGCCGAGAATGTCCTTCATCTTGGTGTTGAACATGTCCAATCCGGGCGAGTCGAAATGGAACACGCCCGCCACCAGCACCTTCACAGGCTCTTGGGAGGGGGCCGCGGGCCCGGCGAGCAAAGCCAACAGGAACAGGTTCACCGCCATCATGAGCAGAATCTCCGCCGAGTATTCCTGGGGGTTACCGCCGCGACCGCGCGGGGCAAAGGCGATGCGATTGTGCCGCGCCCGTAGCGATCCCGCAAGCGGACCGTTCCTGCCTTCCGACTCGTCCGGAGTGGGCGACGGCCTGCCGCTCACTTTCCGCGCCCTTGGTCATCCCTGCACCGGCGAAGTTCCTGGCGGCTTACTCGCTGGAATAGGTCTACGCTATCTGCGTGTGCGACCCACGAGGGTCTGGGCGGTGGCTTTGATGCCTTTGACGGCGGAGGCGAGGGCTTCACGGCTGGGGGCGAATTCCATGGCCGTGTCGTAGTGCACCTTCTCCGCCTCGATCAGTTCGCACAGTGAGCGGGTGAAGGAACGCATGCCCTCGCTTTCGCACTGTATGATGATGGCGGGGATGTCCTCGTCCTCCTCGTGGATGATCTTGTCCCGCACCGTGGAATTGCGCAAGAGCACCTCGGTGGCGGGGAACTGCGTGCCTTCCTCAATGCCGGGAAGAAGCTTCTGGCACATGATGGCCTGGAGGCTGTTGGCCAGGGAGGAGCGGATGAAGGCGTGCTCCTCGCGGGGGAAGAATTCCAGGATGCGGGAGAAGGTCTGCTGCACGTCGGAGACGTGCAGCGAGCCGAGCACGAGGTGCCCGGTCTCCGCGGCCTGAAGCGCCGCCACCATGGTTTCCCGGTCGCGAAGCTCGCCGATGAGGATCACGTCGGGGTCCTGGCGGACGATGTAGCGCAGGGCCTCGTGATAGTTGCTGACGTCCACGCCGATCTCCCGCTGCGAGACGATCGACTTCTTGGGGTGGAACATGTACTCGATGGGGTCCTCGATGGTGATGATATGCACGCCCCGGGTCTGGTTAACGTACTCGACCATCGACGCCAGGGTGCTGCTCTTTCCGCAGCCGGTCACGCCGGCCACGAGGATCAGTCCATCCATGCACTTGGTAATCAGATTACGATAGACATCGGGCAGGTGCAGCTCCTCGAAGCTGGGTACGCGGCTTTGCACACGGCGAATCGAGGCGTTGGTGTCGCCGGTGGAGCGATAGAGATTCACGCGGTAGCGGTCGCCGGTGGCTCCGCGGGTGGAAAAATCGATGGCTCCGTGCTCGTGGAACTCGCGGCGTTTGGATTCCGGGACCAGACCCATCATCATCGACTCGACGAACTCGCTGCTGGCAAACGGGGGCATGTCCAGCTTCCGCAAGTGGCCGGCAATTCGGTAGTACGGCGGGTAACCGACCTTGACGTGCAAGTCGGAGGCCTCGTGCTGGGTCATCCCCGCCAGAAGGCGGTCAATGGTTTCCTTGGGACTGAGCGGGTGCTCACTCACCGTGCGATCTCCCTGCGGGGAACCGGGACTAGGGCCTTGAGAGTTGAGGTCTCACCCCTTCACCAACGCCACGACCGCGACGACGGCCGCCAGAGCGGCCAGGCTCACCGCGGCGATGGCGAACATCGTCAAACGCCGTGTCTGCTCTTCGAGGATTGAGGCCACGCGCTGCTCTCGCGATGCCGACTCGCCGCGCATGTCCTGCAAGGCTCTGGCCGATGCACTCGTTGCTTCCCCCAACAGCGTGACGGCCTGCTGGAAGCCATCCAGCGTGACCCCCACCTTGTCGCTGGTTTGCCGGCTCAGATCCAGTTGCCGGCCGATGGAGACCATCGTCTCCCGCTGGGCATCGGCAATCCGCGGGAGCTGGGTCAGGTTTTCCTCGACGCGACGGAAACTGGCCCCGTCGGCCTCGAGCCGCTGCCCGATGGCCACCAGGGCCTCAAGCTGAGTCTTCGACGCCTCTGGCAGGTGTTCCAGGCTCTCGGCCAGGCGGGCGAGGGACTGGGCGACGCTCTCTCCGCGCTCGCCCTGCTGCTGCAGGTGGGTCTGGACGGCCTCGATGAGCCGCACCACGCGGGCGTGGTCCTCTTCCAGGCGTTCCAGGACGGCCGCGCTGCGGTTCAGGCGGAACTTGGACGCGGCGCCCGATGGTTCAGTCATGACCAACTCGCCGGAGACGATCGGCCCGTCCCCTGCCATGGGATCGCCTTCCTCCGTAGTCAGCTTCGTCGAGGGTCGAAACCAGTGGCCCATTCGGGACCAGAAAGTGGCTCTTTGCATGGTCCAAGCCTCCCTTCATACACATGCGACGGGGACGAGATCGCCCCGACGTGGAGCCCGTGATCCAGAATCGCACCGGAGATTGTACCGCGGCGGGCGCCCGCGGGCAAACGGTGGCGGAGTGGTCCGTGGCCGGCAGAGTGGCCAGTGGCGGGTGACCAGTGGGCCAGTGAAGCTCGGAAGCGGGTGTGGCTTCTTACCCACGGCCGAATCCCGACGCTCCTTGCTCGCCGGGCATCACGCGTTACAGTCCTCGAAGCGCTGCGCGTGGAAGCGCCGCAAAGAAAACTGGCCACCGGCCACTGGTGACTGGCCACTCGCTTATGTCACGCCGAACCAAGCTCGAATCGTTGCTCGAGAGAAGCCCCGACGATGTCTTCCTCAACTTCGGCCTGGCCATGGAGCTGGCCAAGGAGGGGCTCACCGACGAGGCCGTGGCCCAATTCGACCGCGTCATCAGCCTTGATCCGAAATACATACCCGCTCACTTCCAGAAAGGCACGACGCTCCTCGCGGCCCAGCGGCGCGGCGAAGCCGAAGTGGCCCTCAAACGCGGCATCGAAACCGCCCTCGCCTGCGGCGACCCCCACGCCGCCGAAGAAATGCAGGCGCTGCTGCACGGGTGAGCAACCGAGCTGCGAACTATCCGGGCCGCGACCAGTGAATCTCCCCACAAGCTGCGCGATGGGATCGTGTCGCTTCCGCTCCACGCTCGGATCGTTAACATGGGGCATGAGCGAAGATGTTCTACGTTGAACCCCACATTCACATGGTCTCGCGGATCACGGACGACTACGTCCGCATGGCCCGTTGCGGGTGCGTGGCAGTCAGCGAGCCGGCGTTCTGGGCAGGGTTCGATCGGGGGTCCGCCGCGGCCTTCGCAACGTACTTTCGGCAGCTTACGCAATTCGAACCCAAGCGGGCGGCGCAATTCGGCATCCACCACTTCTCCTGGCTGTGCATCAACGCCAAGGAGGCCGAGGACGTAGCCCTTTCGCGGGAGGTGATCTCCATCATTCCCGAGTACCTCGATCAGCCCGGGGTGCTGGGCATCGGAGAGATCGGGCTCAACAAGAACACCAAAAACGAGGTCATCATCTTTCAGGAGCAGGTCGAACTGGCGATGAAGACGGATGAGCTGATCCTCGTACACACGCCGCACCTGGAGGACAAATACAAGGGCACGCGGATGATCCTGGACATGCTCACGGCCGACCAACGCGTGAAGCCCGAGCGGGTGATCATCGACCACGTCGAGGAGCACACCATCAAGCCGGCGCTGGACGCGGGGTTCTGGGTGGGCATGACCTTGTATCCTACGACCAAGTGTACGCCGGAGCGGGCGGTGGATATGGTGGGGCGCTACGGCCGGGAACGGATCATGGCCAATAGCGCCGGCGACTGGGGGGTGAGCAACCCCATGGCCACGCCGGACTTCATCCGCGCCTTGCGGGCCCGCGGCCACGACAACGCCACGATCCACAAGCTGGTCTACGAAAACCCCCTGCGCTTCTTCATGCAAGCCAGGAGATTCAACTTCCAACCTCCGCTGCCGGTCGCCAGGCAAAGGACGGAGGACGAGTAACAGTGTCGCAATCCGCAAAAGCCGTCCTGGCACTCGTGGCTCTCGTCCTGTTCGTCGGCGCCTTCGTTTCCTGGATCGTCGATCCGGCCGAAGTTCGCACCAGTTCTGCCCTCATTTGGACGCACCGCGTGGTGTGGAACGGGCTTTTCCTGCTGGTCACCGGCACCCTCGTGTGGGCGCAGGTCCGGAAGGACAAGGTCCCTGACTTCCTACGGCCCCTCGTGAAACGCCGCTTGGAGCGGACGGGGCTTTGCCTGGGACTCGTGCCTGCGGTCCAGGACGGGGTCGCGCGGCTGGTCGTGTTCTTCCAGAATCGCTATGAGCGCCCGTGTACTGCGGAAATCGTTGTTCGACCGTCGGTGGGCTTCTGGCTTTCGCGACGTTCGATGGAGCCGCTGGAATGCAAGGTTGAATGCGAAGGCGCCGGCTTCGGCGCCGTGGTCATACCCTGGGGCATCCCCTCCAAGTACCAGGGGCAAAAGCAATCCCTCGACATCGGGGCCACGGTGCGCTACCCGCAGCGCCGTGGAAAAATGGTCCGCTTCCGCGATGGTCGGCACGTGGACACGGCCAAGAACGTCGCGCGGTGGACGCCGACTTCCGCCGCCATCGGCGCGCTGGTCGGGCCCATCGCAGGCGCCGCCCAAAGACGACACCCAGTATCGGTGAAAGTTACTTTGCCCGCCGGTGTCGCTGAGACCGTGCCCGAAGATGTTGTCATGGTGGTCGTCGATTTGTGGCGACCCGGTGAGGATGAGAAGACAACCTGGCAGACGGTCTCGGCGCTGACCGGAATCGAGGTCGTCTACGAATAAGCAAGTCCTGCGATTCGCACGTTAGCCCGGCTTTCGTGATTGCTGCTCGGCAGTCGGCGGGGGCAGGGGTCCGAACTGCCGCGCAAGATCGTTGACGATCTGCCGGACCTGGCGGGGATCGTGCCTGGCGCGGAACTCTCCGCTGATCTCCGCGTGGCGAAAGAGGGGCTGGGCGGTGGTGAGCTGGCGTTTGGGACGAAGCACGGCCTTATCCACAGTGCCGGTGAGCACGTCTTTCTTTTCCCAGGGTTGAAAAACCGAAGGCGGTTCTTTGTCGTAGAACACGGAGCCTGCGCCCTCCAGGGAGTCGCCCAAGCTGGGACCGGTGACGAAGTAGCCCACGACGGCGTTGATCTGCGTGGCGTGGGACACGGTGCGCCCGGGCTGGGACCGCCACACGCTGCGGATGTGCACAACCTGCGTCATGGGCTGGGCGGTCGGGTTGCCTGCGCCTTCGGACCGGCCGCGAAGCACGATATCCACGTTGCCGTAGCCGTCGAGATCGTAGAAGGCCTCGTCGAAGGTCTCCTGATAGCGCCGAACGTTGCCGGCGTCGCTGAGATCGACAACCTGGAACGTGGAAACTTTGGGCTCGAACCCGGGGATGGACATCGAACATCCCGCTGCACACATCAGCACGGCCACGCTCGCCGTGAGCGCAGGCCGACAGGCTGGTGCCTGGGCCGTTGCGATACTGCTACGGGACGTTCTCACGAGTGGCACGACCATACCGCGCCGCGGGGCGCGGTCAATTCGCTAGGGCCCGCATTTCAAAAAGCATGAAAGAGTTCAGCCAAGCCGGCGACGAATGGCCCAATAGCTCGCCGGTTTCTATAATTCCACAGGCATGAACAAACGCTGCGAGACGCCCGCGAAGGATGGCCAGGCATGGCGACTGGGGGCGGTATCCTTCCTCAATGCCAAGCCGCTGATTGCCGGGCTGGAGGCGGACCCGGCAATTGCGCTGCGCCTGGATGTTCCCTCGAATCTGGCGATCCTCCTGGACGGCGGCCAGGTGGACGCGGCCCTGGTGCCGGTCATCGACCTTGCCCAGGCACATCGGAACTGGCAGATCGTCTCCGACTCCTGCATCGCCTGTGACGGCGAGACGCTTACCGTCCGCGTGTTCTCCCGCGTGGCGGCCCAGGCCATCCGCCGCCTGCACGTGGACGGGGACTCGCACACTTCCATCGCCCTGGCGGACATCATCTGGCGGGAGCTGTACGGCCGGCAACTGGAAATCCTGCCCTTCACGGGCTCCGAGACCGTCGAGCAGTGCGAAGCCGTCCTGCTCATCGGCGACAAGGTCGTGCATAACACGCTCATCGACTACGAGATCGAAACCGACCTCGGCTCGGCGTGGAAGTCGCTGACCTCTTTGCCCTTCGTGTTCGCGGTCTGGGCGGCGCCGCGCGAAGTCGATGCGAGCGTCTTGGCAATCAAGCTCACCCGCGCCCGCGATGCCGGTGTGGAGTCGGCGGAACTCATCGCCGCGGACTACGGACCGGGTCTTAACTGGCCCGTGACACTGGCCAAACGCTACCTGACCAAACGTCTGCGGTTTGTGCTCGGCCCCCGCGAGCGCCTGGGCATGAACCGCTTCTTCGACCTGGCCCGCAAACACGGGCTCATCCGCCCGCAATCGGACTTCGCGGCCGCGTGAACAGCAGAGTCATTTGTGCGGCGTCGCGGTTAGATTGATCGCGTCGAGAAGGACCCTCATTCGCCGCGTCGTGCGTAGATGCTCTCACGGCTGTCATCAGCGGGATGGGCGAGCGTTGGAAAGCCCGCAGCCCAAGCGTGCAGTCTGGCCGACCATTCGGCATAGGGCATTTCCGCCGCAGGCTTAATCGCGCGGCTCCCATTGCCGGCGATGGCGCGAAGATAGTCCTGAATGGTCAGCCTAGCGCCTTGGCCCGCGCACTGAGCTTGTCCGCTGTCGTCTCGCCGATTTGGATCGTGGTCACAGCACTTACCGCCTCTCGATCAAAACGGCGTATCCCTCCTGGTGAAAATGACGGTCGTTGGTAAGGATCTCACGAATCCCGTGAGCGTCCATCGCATTCATGGATGCGCAATCCGTGAGGCTGTAGCCCTTGTCGCCGCGGGCCTCGTAACGGTCTAGCACCGCAAGAAACGACTCATGCGTTTGCGGGACGACCGTCACCGTCGGACTTCGCAGGAGCAGCCGAACCGTGTCCACGGCCTTCTTGCGAAGAACCGGCCCGCCACGACTCAGTGCGGCAAGCAGTTCGTTCAAAACTTCGTCCGTCGTGAGGAGGCGAGCATCGCCTGCGCGTCGAAGTGCCTCTCGCGCCGCGGCGCGCCAAGGGTCGCGAGGGCGCACCTTGGCGATCCAAAACAAGGTGTCCGCAAAGACGGTGCTCAAGTTCTCAGTGTTCCGTAGAGATAGTGATCGAGCTGGTCGGTCAGATCAGCGGGAAGCTTGTCCCACTCGCTGTCCGGAACGTCACGCCAAATCCGCTCCAATTCGTCGTCCAGGGGGAGTTCCCCTGGCGTTGAGCCTTGTCTCTTGCCACCTGGTTGACCAGACGGAACGATCGTCAGCTCGACCTGAGTTCCCTCTGGCAGCGGGACTGCCGCATCGAGCTCAATCCTTCCATTGCGCACATAACCGTGGTACGTCATCTATTGGCTCTCCAACCATATTCTACAGCATTGACTGCGAATCATCAACCAGCCATACAGCGTGCACGACACGCACGAGCCGGACTCCCTCGCAAATGACCGCGCGCGACAGACCCTTTCAAAAAGCGTGAAACGCATGACCGATCGGCCTGGTCGTTCGCACGGTTCGGCGAGGTCTCTATAATCGACCGGCCATGGAACGCGGTTGCTCCAACCAATTCGTCGCGACAGTACGGTCGTCGCCACTCGGCGCGGAATCGGGACTTGCTCATGAAGCCGCGCGCGCGGGCGAGCCTTCCGTCGATGCGGCGACGGTCGGCCTTTCCCGGCTCACGGAGGCCGATGCGGTGGCGCTGTATCACGACTGCTCGATTCACGAGCTGGGGCGGCGGGCGCACGAGGTGACCATGCGGCTGCACCCGGAGCCCTATCGCACCTACGTCGTCGATCGCAACATCAACTACGCCAACTACTGCACGGCCAAGTGCATCTTCTGCAACTTCAAGGCGGATCCGCCGGGCATGGACACAGGCCGCAACGACCTGCCCCCCGGCTACGTCCTTTCGTTCGAGGAGATCGGCCGGAAGATCGAAGAACTCCTCGCCATCGGCGGCACGCAGATCCTCATGCAGGGCGGCCTGGTGCCGGCGGACATGCTTCCCTTCGAGTGGTACCTGGACCTGATGCGCTTCATCAAGCGCGAGTACCCGCGAATCCACATCCATGCCTTCAGCCCGCCGGAGATCCACGCCTTCCACGAAATCTTCAATATGAGCGTGCGGGACGTGCTCGTCCGCCTCCGCGAGGCGGGCCTCGATTCCATCCCCGGCGGCGGGGCGGAGATCCTTGTCGATCGCGTGCGAAACAAGATTGCCCAGGGCAAGACCACCACCGAGCAGTACCTGCACGTAATGCGCGAAGCTCACGCGATCGGCATGCGGACCAGCATCACCATGATGTTCGGGCACATCGAGTCGGTGGAGGAGCGCATCGAGCACCTCCGCCGCATACGCGACCTGCAGGACGAAACCGGGGGCTTCACCGCGTTTATCTGTTGGACCTTCCAGCCGGGCGACACGCCCCTCGGCCGGGCGCCCCAGTATCCCCCCCATGAGACTGCACATCCCGACGGCAAGCACCTGGTGCTGGCCGACGCCCATGAGTACCTGCGGATGAACGCCATTGCGCGGCTCTTCCTGAATAACATCGCCAACGTGCAGTCAAGCTGGGTAACTCAGGGCGTTAAGATAGGTCAACTCGCCCTCTTCTTTGGGGCCAATGACATGGGGTCAGTGATGATGGAAGAAAACGTCGTTTCTGCTGCGGGAACCACCTTCCGCCTGACGGAGCAGCAGATTCGCGAGGCCATCCAAGGGGCCGGCTGGGTGCCTCAAAAGCGCGACTTCTACTACCGGGCTGTTGACGGCTGACACTCACCTGGGCTTGCGGGTTTTTTCCTTTTCAGTAACAAGTCGCTCTCCCGTAGAATGGGGGTTTCCAAGGGTGGGAAGCTGGAACGCGGAGGGGTGAAGATCGCGCGCGGCGCAACGCGTCTGGCCGGAACCATCCCGAGGCAACACGAGCGAAGGTAGCGGCGATGGATTTCGAGCCCCTCCACAAGCGAGCCCGCGCCGACCTCGTGGTGCCCGCGCGCCGCGGCGATCCCGACCTGTTCCTCTACGAGCATGCGCTCCGCGTGGCGCGAACCGCCGATCGGCTTACGGAAGCGCCGGAGATTCGCCAGCACACTCCCGATGAAGTCGCGGTCCATGCGGCCTCGCTCTACTACGCCTCCGGCTGGGCCCTGCGATGCCGGCGCGGTGAGGTCGATCGCATGGAGATCATGCTCGGCACCTTGACCGAAGCCGACGACGAAGAAGGCGCCAAGCTTATGGAGAAAAGCCTGGGCGACCTGGCCCCCGCCGCGTCACTGCAACTCGCCGGCAGGGCGATCCGCGCGGTGCGCGATCGAGCCACGCCGCTGGTAGAAGCCCACGTCGTGGCCGATGCCGTGGCGTTGCAGGATTTTGGCGTGCTCGTTCTCTGGCCGACCATTCGTCGCGGATTGCTCGATGGAAAAAACGTGCAGTCCATCCTCGACACCTGGCGACGCAAGAAAGAATACAAGTTCTGGGAGGCCCGCCTGGCCGACTCCTTCCATTTTCGTGTTTCTCGCGAGGTCGCCCAGTCGCGGTTGGAAACGCTCGAACGCTTCCTCACAGACTTGCAGACTCAGCATGAAGCGACGGATGTCACAGCGCTGACCACCGGTTTGCGATGTCGCCCGGGCGTGGCGAGCTAGAGCCCGCGTCCCTCCACGCCCGCGGTCTGACGTGTGAATTCGCAGGTGCCCCGACCCGCCTGATGGAAACGCCCCCAAACGGCGGCTACAATCACGCGCCACGTGGTGCTCGTGCATGCGGGAGTTTCCGGATTCCATCGCGTGATGATTGCGGCGCAGGGCGACCTGTTTCCAGTGCAGGCCGGCTTGTGGCTGGCCGTAGTGCTGGTGGCGGTGGGGTTCGGTCTGCTGGCCATTCGGCGGATCCGGCGGCGTCTTCTGGACCAGCCGGGTGCTCAGGACACCGGCCTGACACTGGATGATCTCAGGCGGCAGCGCGATCAGGGCATTGTCACACCGCTGGAATACGAGGCTATTCGCCGGCAGATTGTGGCCAGAATGACCGGAGCGGGCCCGTCGACGAGCCGGGGGACAGCCGATAAAGTTGTTCAGGCGCGGCGGGTTTCCTGACGATAGACCCGCGCCGGGAAAGGGGCGTTGGCCGGTAGACCGGCCGACGAATCCACGGATGGGTTGGAGAAGGACATGCCGACAGTGAGGAGCGGTGGCGGTGGACCCAACGACTCGGGCGGAAGGATCCGCCGGTCGAGCACGTGCAGCTTCTGCGGAAAGGGGCAGCGCGACGCCGGCCCCATGGTCGAAGGGCCCCGCGACGTCTTCATCTGCAAGTCCTGCGTTGAGCTCTGCCACAACATCATCAAGCAGGAGACGCGACGGGCATCCGCTTCGCGCACCCTCATCCGGCAGATCCCCGCCCCGCGGGAGATCCATAGTTTCCTGGACCAGTACTGCATCGGTCAGGAGCGGGCCAAGCGCATCCTCTCCGTGGCCGTCCACAACCACTACAAGCGTTTACAGCACGTGGACGCCGGAGGCGCCGAGGACGTCGAAATCGACAAGTCCAACGTGCTGATGCTCGGTCCGACCGGCTCCGGGAAAACCTTGCTGGCCAAGACGCTGGCCCGGATGCTCAACGTCCCCTTCGCCATTGCCGATGCCACGACTCTCACCGAGGCCGGCTATGTCGGTGAGGACGTGGAGAACATCCTCCTGCGGCTCCTGCAGAACGCGGACTTCGATCTGGAACTGGCCCAGCGAGGGATCGTCTACATCGACGAGATCGACAAGATCGGGCGCACCTCGCACAACGTCAGCATCACCCGCGACGTGTCCGGCGAGGGCGTCCAGCAGAGCCTCCTGAAAATGCTCGAGGGGACGATTTCCAACGTGCCTCCGCAGGGCGGGCGCAAGCATCCCGAGCAGCAGTATATCCAGATGGACACCACCCACGTGCTGTTCATCTGCGGCGGCACATTCGTGGGGCTATCGGACATCATCCGCCGGAGGATCGGGCAGAGCGCCATCGGCTTCAGCAACGAAGGCGAGCCGCGCGACGTGACCAAAGAGGAAGGCGAGGTGCTCGCCCAGGTCATTCCCGAAGACCTCATCGAGTTCGGCATGATCCCGGAACTGATCGGGCGCCTCCCGGTGGTGGCCACGCTCGAACCGCTCGACGTGGATACGCTGGTGCGCATCCTCACCGAACCCAAGAGCGCCTTGGTCAAGCAGTATCAGAAGCTCTTCGAATACGAGAACTGCGAACTCGAGTTTCAGGTCGACGCTCTGCGGCGCATCTCGGAGATGGCCCTCGAGCGGCAGACCGGTGCCCGGGCGCTGCGAGCGGTCATGGAAGAGCTGATGCTGGGCCCGATGTACGAATTGCCCGACTATGCCGACACCGGCAAGAAGATCGTGACCCCGGCAGTGGTCAACGGCGAGGAGCCGCTGTTCCCTCCCAACGCCATGAAGCTGCGTCGCCGCCGCGAATCGGCGTGATCTAGAAACTAGAAACTGGGAATAGACTGATTGACACCGGGCTTGCGCCCGGTGCTCTGATTCCGCCTCCGCGCCCCGCCGATGCCGATATCGTACCTTGCAGACGGCTTATCGGCTTGCGCAGATA
This sequence comes from Phycisphaera mikurensis, assembly GCA_005240095.1. Taxonomy (GTDB): domain Bacteria; phylum Planctomycetota; class Phycisphaerae; order UBA1845; family UBA1845; genus SBAX01. Next base: position 6,839 of record SBAX01000436.1, on the reverse strand, counting down.
AAGTACGCCCTCGTGCGGGTCGATAGGGACTCAGAGACGCCCGCTGTTATCGGGAGCCCACGCTGGAGAGGTGCTATGGCCGTGACGTTGCTTTGTCCGAGATTGAGCTGCCGCGCGATCCTCCGCGTGCCGGACACGGTCCGCGGGCAGCGCGTCCGATGCAGCGAGTGCGGCATGGCCTTCGTCGTGCCACAGAGCGCCAAGCCCGCCCGCAACAAGCAGCCCGCGGAACAGCAGAAGACCCCCACGTAGCGAAACGCTAACCGATCTGCGCCAGACCCACTAAGAGCCCCAGTCCCAGCCACGCAATGACGCCGCCGCAGGCCACCACGGAAATGATCGCCAGAGCGCGTCGTGCTGCGTGCCGCAGGGCGATCAGTCCGCAGATCAGGCCGGACACACAGGTAACCATGCCGCCGAACGAAAGAAAAGAGATGGCCATGAGCCATCCGGGCAAAGTTCCGCCGTGCTTGCGCGTGTATTCCATCGCCGCCTTCATGGGCGAGGCGTCCTTGTCGGAGGCGGTCATCTCCCGCTGGATCTCCGCGAACTCGAGCGAATGGCGAGACCCGATGACGGCGCTGGTGAGGAACAACCCCACGGTGACACTTGCAAGCACCAAAGCGACCACGGCCAGCGGATTCGAACTCGGCGCGTAGGCATACGGAGCAGGCGGCACCGCGCCGGCGAAACCGACGGGCGTGGCCGTGGGGATGGTGCTCAGGTCGCCGAGCGTAGACTGCGACGGGGCCGTGACCGTCTTGCGACAGTATGGGCAGGCCACGGCGCGACCGGCCCACTCGTCATCCACCTCGATGGGCTGCGAACACGCCGGGCAATGAAAGCGAATCGCCATAGGCGCATCGTACGCTGTGCACGTCGTCCGTCAATGCTGCCGACGACGACGGTGATGCGGCCTTGCGACACTGCCAACCGATGCTCACCGGCCGACGGGGCTGATGCGGCTTGCGCTCGGCGGGTAACCGGCGTTTCGTGCGCGGCGGAGCGCATGCCGTGCGCCTCGTCGACGGCCCACGCCGCGTCAAGATCGACTTGGCCGCTGGTCGATAGCAGGTCCGTCGTTTGGGAAACGTGAAAGAAGACAGAACAAAGTCACGAGGTGGCAGAATCATGATGACAAAGAGTGACACGATCCTGGAAATCATGCGGCTGAACCGATCGGCGGACGCGCAGTTCCTCTCCGAGTTTTCAGAAGAGCAACTCGCCGGGTACCTCGACCGGCTCAGCGGTGCGTCCTCGTCAGGGCGATCAGCCGAGTCGACCAAGCCTGCCATGCCCACTCTCCGCGCCGTCGCCGGTGCGGCGTAGGCAGTGCCCGGCAGCCCCGTAGTTGCGGCCGCTCAGTTCTCACCGCTGTTCTTTGCGGTGCTGATCTGCTGGATTCTTTCCGTATGCGTACACGAGTTCAGCCACGCATGGGCCGCCTACCTCGGCGGGGATCGATCCGTGCGCGAGAAGGGCTACCTGGGCTTCAACATCTTCGCTTACGTGCATCCAGTCACCTCGCTGCTGATCCCGGCCGTGTTCCTGGCCATGGGCAGCCTGCCGCTGCCCGGCGGAGCGGTGTACATCGATTGGCATGCCCTGCGCAGCAAGCACTGGGCGGCGATCGTCTCCGCCGCGGGCCCCTTGTCGAACGTCGTCCTCTTTCTCATGCTCGCGGCACTGATTCACCCGGCCGTCGGACTGGTGGATCCGGACAACGACGCCCAGCCGATGTGGGCGATGCTCCTCGGAACGATGTGCGTGCTCGAAATCCAGTCGGTGCTGTTCAACCTGATACCCATTCCACCGCTGGATGGTTTTGGGATCATCGAGCCGTATCTGCCGCCCGAGACCGTGCGAACTGCCCGCTCGTTGGGCTGGGGCGGGCTGGTGATCATCTACTTCCTGTTCGCGTCCGACGCCGCGGGCAACGCTTTCATGGACGCCACGGACGCGATCCTCGGCTGGTTCGGGCTGCCGTTCGAGAGCACGTGGAGGTTCTACAACTACGCCTTCTTCGGTTCCTCGGAGTAACGCACGCATTCGTTGAACCAACGGTCTCGCCCGGGTACGCTGCCGCCTGAGCTCCTGGGTTACGAAGTTGGGTTCATCAATGGACGTCTATTATGGCAAAAGCGACGCAGTTCTGTGTGGCGTTGGATAACCGGCCCGGCACGCTGGCGAAGCTTTGTGGAGCACTCCGCAAGGCGAAGATCAACGTGGATGCGATTTCCGTGGCGGAGAACTCCGAATGCTCCTGGGTTCGGTTGGTGGCCTCGCCGACTGCCGCCGCGAAGCGCGCCCTCACAAGAGGCGGCTATCACTTCGTGGCGCAGACCGTGCTTACCCTGGGCGCGCACAATCGGCCCGGAGAACTGGAATCCATCGCCTCGCGCCTGGGCAAGGCCGGCGTGAACATCAACTACATCTACGGCAGCAACGCTCCGGGTGAAAAAGGCGGCATGGTGGTCCTCAGCGTAAGCGACCTCCGCCGCGCCGCGGCCGTATTGTGATAAGTGCCACCGGCGTCCCTCGGCCGCCCTGCTCACAGAGCAGTGGCACGCACTTATAGTTCCAGTCGCCATTGCCAGGTGCGCCCGACGTCTGGATCAAAGCCCTCGCCGATTCGCTGGAATCCGCATTTCTCCAGCACGCGTGTGGAGGCGTTGGGCGTGGGCAAGGTGTTGGCGATGACATGACGAACCTGGCCCGAAGTTCTGGCGATTTCGACAAGCTGGCGCGCCATGGCCGTGGCGAAGCCTTGCCGCTCGTATTCTGGAAACGTGAAGTAAGCGATCTCGACCTCGCCTTCGCCGCTCGGACTACTCGTAAATGCGCAACCGCCGACAACCACCTTCCGTCCCGCGTCAACCGTGAGGTACCCCACCCACGGCGGAACCGGATTCACCCGGGCGTACAAGTCCAGCGTTTGCCGCACTACGTCCCGGGCCGGTTCCACGTGCGCGCTCACCTCCGCGCCGTAGCGCCGCGCGAACACGTCGGCCGACTCCAGCGCCGAATCAACGTACGCATCAATGGCGATCAGGCGGACCATTTCGGTTGTGGAATCTTGACGCCAAGAAGCTGGAACATTGGCGCCGACTACCGATTGCCCAAGACAGTTTGAGGCTGCTACCGCCAGCGGGTGACGTACCGGGTGTCGCCGCGGGTGTGCATCTGGCTCAGGAGCCGCTCCACGCCGCCGGGGCGGAGGGCGAAGTCGGGCTCGCGGCGGTAGCGCCAGCCGCCATCCGCATCGTAGCGCCATCCGGCCCGATCGTGATACGTCCACTGCGGCTTAGGGTGGTAGCCGTGGTATTCTTTGGGCTTGTACTTCCACGCCGGGGCATCGTCCGTGCGCGCCTGTCGAATGGCGATCAGCCCCAAATCCGCAAGTTCGTTAAGGACCGCGATCTCCTCCGGCGTCGGTCCAGTTGTTGCGGGTGCGGCAGGAGCTGGGCGCACAATCTGCCCACCCCGCGCTGCTTGAGCTGCAGGCGCGGGGGTGGCGGGCTCCGTTCGGAGAGTCCCTCCGAACTTCGGCACCGCCTGCGCAGCAGGCAGGGGCGTGGCAGGTTGAGTTGGCTGTGCCTCCGCGGCGCCGTGACGCACAACCAGTACCTTGTTTTCGATGGTCTTGCTGGCGGTTTCGCTCACGGTGCTTTGCGCTTGCCCGGCGAGGATGCCCAGCAATCCACACACGACGTGCCCGCCGACTCCAATCATGAGTCACCTCCTGGTTTACCCTGAGATTGTACCACCATTGGGCTGCAAATTGGAAGGATTTGGGCAGGCAATGGGCAGCTTCGGGGCGGGAAGTGGGCTCTTTCCACTCCAGGGCGATTTTTTGTAGAATGTCCGCCTTCCTTGGGTTGGAGACATGAGCAATGCCCACGAGTGATCCAGATCAAGTGAAGATTCGCTGTGAATGCGGCGCCGGGTTGCGCCTGCCGGCCAAGGCGCTGGGGCGGAAGGTCAAATGCCCCAAGTGCCAGCGGGCCTTCGTCGCGACATCGGGTGAGCACCCGGCCTCGGCGGCGGCGCCGGCTGACGACCTCTCTTCGATGATGCAGGAACTCGCCGCGGCGGAGAAGAAGTCGGCGGCAGTCGCGCAGCCTGACAGGGCTTCCTCTGCACCGGCGCCAACGGCCTGTCCGCTGTGCGGCAAGCCGCTCGAAGCAGGCGCGGTGTTGTGTACGGGCTGCGGTTACGACGCCCGCACCGGGCGGCGGCTGTCCAGCGCCAAAGTGTCTGTTCCGGTAGCAGCCCGCTTCGCCAAGCTCGCGGGTACGTTCCTGTTCGGATGTGTGCTCAGTGCCATCGGGGCCGGCATCGGTGCGATCCTCTGGGTGGTCATCGCCGCCGTCACCATGTGCGAGATCGGGTGGATCGCCTGGGGCTTAGGCGCGCTCGCCGGAACAGGCATGGCTTTGGGCTACCGGCGGTACACACCGCGCGCCGGGGCCGTGGCCGCGATCATCGCTGCCCTCGCCATCCTGGCCAGCAAAGCGGCGGTCTTCGTCCTCGTCCTGTACATCGTCGCCACCGGCGACACCGACAACGTCGGCATGCAACGACTGCTGGTCACCGATCGGCTGGCCAATGAGCACCTCGACCAGCGCGGCGTGCACGACGAGAAGGCGCGCCAGGACCAATGGGAGGATGCCTGGAAGTCCGCCGAAAAGAAGGTCGCCAAGATGAGCGACCAGGAAGTGCGCAGCCGCGCTGAATCCTACCGGGAGGCGGTAACCAAGGACGCTGAGCGCTTCACCGATACCGGTCTGCTGCGCTCCCGCTTGGTCGCCCATGAAGCCGAACTCGAAGCCGAGCGCGAAGGGCTCGCCTGGAACAACCCCAAGCGCGCCCGGCTTTACGAGCGGCACGAACGAAAGATGGACGAGGTCCCAGAAAGCGAGCTCAAGAGCCGTGAGGCGGCGCTGGATGCCTGGGAGAAGGAAGGCCGCTGGGCCGACGAGACCTACGTCCGCCACCACCTGATCTTCGCCTACGTGGAGGAAAGCCTTCGCGAAGAACCGCCCACCGGCGTGGATGCGGAATTGGATCCCGAGGAGTGGGAGGTGCCCGGCGATGTGTGGAAGCAGCGATACGACGAAGCCGTGGCGGACGTGGACGCGATGGCGCCCGCCCCTCGCGTGGAGGAACTGAAGAAGATCGAACTCACCGCCGAGGACGAACGCATGCGCGTTCGACTGACCTGGCACTTTGCCGAACGCGCGGCGGAGCGCGCGGGGCTGGCTTTCAGCGAGGTCGAGGCCCGCGAGGCGCTTCAGGAAGAACAACAGAAGAAATTCGCCTCATACTCTCACGAGCAGCTCGTCAGTGAGGCCGCCGCCCTGGATGCCTGGGAAAAGGACGGCCAGTGGACGGACGCGGAGTATCTGCGGGACCACCTGATCTTTAGTTTGGCCGACGAGGCGGTCCGTGCCCGCCGCAAGGAGCGAAAGGGCGACGACGAAGTCTGGACTCCTTCGGCCGAGGAATGGAAGGAGTTCCTGGCCAAGGCGACGGCTCAGGTGGAGCAGATTCCTCCGCAGCAGCACGTTCAGCGCCTGCGCGACCTGGAGGCCGCGAAGCAGAAAGCGATGCAGGATTTCTTCGCCGAGCGGGAAAGCGAAGAAAGCGCCGAACTCGCCTCAACCCTGGTAGCGGCCTTCGGCCAGAGCCTGCTGGCGCCCTTGAACCTGCTCTTTGCCTTCCTCGCCCTGACCTCCGCCTACCGCATCGGCAGCCACGGCTTCAGCAAAGAGTAAGCATCGAGGCGCGCTGGTATCTAAATTTGCCGCCCGGTTTTCCGCCCGGAGGGCGGGCGATGGTTGCAGGGACTTCAGTCCCTGGATACCGGGCTTTCCTTCTGTTTCCGCCCGGGGGGCGGGCGGGGTTTCGTCCGCCCTCCGGGCGGCCAAGCTTTGGGGAACTTCCCAGGGACTGAAGTCCCTAGCAACGCCCATGCGCCCTCCGGGCGGAAAAGACCAAGCCGAATCCAAACCGGTTCACTTTGAGTGACTCGATAACCTGAACTGTGGGTCCTCATTCCCCCTGCTGCGCTCGGACGCCGGCCAGGAGCCTTTCGATGGCCTCATGGTCGGCGGGTTTGGTCAGGTGATGATCGAAGCCGGCTTCGAGGGCTTTGCGTTTGTCTTCTTCCTGACCCCAGCCGGTCATCGCCACCAGCAGCACACGATCGCCGAAATCGGCGCGAAGTTGCTTCGCCACCTCGTAGCCGCTGAGCCTGGGCATGCCGATGTCCAATACCGCCAGCTCCGGCAGGAATGACCGGGCCACCTCCACCGCCGACGGCCCGTCGTGGGCGGTGCGCACGTCATGGCCCCTCCGCTGCAACACCTTGGCCAGCACCGTCGCCGAGTCCAGGTTGTCGTCGGCAACCAGGATGCGATAGCAACTCTTATCACGTTCCTCCCGCGGCTCACCGGCACGCGGAGCTTGAGGCACGGCGGCCACCAGCACGGGGAGGCGGACGACGAACTCGCTGCCCTTGCCCGCTCCGGCGCTTTGCGCCTCGATGCGCCCCTCGTGCAACTCCACGAGCTGCTTCACCAGGGTCAGCCCGATGCCCAAGCCTCCGCGGATCCGCTCCAGCGACTGGTCCACCTGCATGAACATCTCGAAGATGTGCGGCAGCTTATCCGCGGGAATCCCGATGCCCGTGTCCTTCACCCGCACGACGACGTCGCTGCCTTCCCGCTCCAGCGTGAGACTGATGAGCCCGCCGCGCTCGGTGTACTTGGCGGCGTTGTTGAGCAGATTAGCGAAGATCTGGGCCAAGCGGGCCAAATCGCCGAGGACGTAGATCG
>SBAX01000302.1 GCA_005240095.1 Phycisphaera mikurensis | reverse complement strand
GGGCCGGGGCTTCAAGTTCACGGTCACGGCGGGGGCGATGACGTTGGCCAGCGCTGCTTCCCTACGCGGGGGCGGCGCGTCGACGGGCTTGATTCCCATCAACGAGCTGCCGCCGGCGACCTATCAGGGATTCGAGGGTGGTTTCTATCCGGGGGGCAGCAATGTGCTGCCTGCGGGACATCTGAGCGCGGGGCTGGTGATGGCGTCGCAGGTTGTTCCACGCGATGCCCTGGGCAACCCTGATCCCAACGGCTACATCGTGATGATCTCCGTGGGGATGTCGAACACCACGCACGAGTTCGGGGTCTTCGAGCGCCAGGCGGACTTGGACACTTCCCGCAACGCCAGGCTTCTCATCGTCAACGGGGCGCAGGGCGGACAGACGGCCTTCGAAATCAAGAACCCGGCGGCGCCGTATTGGAGCCTCGTGGAGGAACGACTGGCGGCCTTGAACGTGACCGCCCAGCAGGTGCAGGTGGCTTGGGTTAAGGAGGCCAATGCCAATCCGCCCAACAACTTCCCCACGCATGCCCAGGACCTTGCCGCCGATCTGCGCGGTGTGGTGCAGACCCTGCGCGATCGCTTCCCGAATCTGCGGCTGTGCTATCTGTCTTCGCGCATCTACGGCGGGTATGCGAGCGGCAGCCTGAATCCCGAACCGCAGGCCTATGAGAGCGCCTTTTCGGTCAAGTGGCTGATCGAGGATCAGATCAACGGCGATGCGGATGTGAACTACGATTCGCAGAATGGGGCGGTTGAGGCGCCGTGGCTGGCGTGGGGGCCGTATCCGTGGGCGGACGGCATCATTCCGCGGCAAGGCGACGGATTAATCTGGGTGCAGTCGGATATGGAAAATGACGGGACGCACCCTGCGCCCAGCGCCGAGCAGAAGGTGGCCGATCTGCTTTCGGGATTCTTCGGCACGGATTCCACGACCCTGGGGTGGTATTCGGCGCGGCCCGGCGTTTCGCTACGCAGCGTCGATGCAGTCGCAGACGCGCACGTGGCGCTGGCAACGCCCGCGCAGAACTTCGGCACGGCGTCCGCTTTGCAGATCGCGGCCGGTGCATCGGATACCGATGTGCTCCTGAAGTTCGACGTGACCAGCGTGAGCGAGCCGATCCTGTTCGCGAAGCTGTCCTTTCGCGTACCCACGACCACGGTCGCGCCGCGGGCGACGGTCCGCTCGGTGGCCGATGACTCGTGGACGGAAGCCGCGGTGACCTGGAACAATGCTCCGCCGGGCAGCGAGCCGCCGGTCATCAACACGGGGGCTATCTCCCGCGATGGCAGCTTGAGCGCTGAGGTGACATCCGCAGTTCTCAGCGACGCCGACGGGATCATTTCGTTTCGCCTCTCTGCCCCCAATGGCAGCGGGGCCTACCACTCGCGCGAGGCCGGCCAGCCGCCGCGACTGATCCTCATCGTGCAAACCGGCCCGCCGATCCCCGCGCTCGACGGGTGGGGCGTGGTGATTCTGACTGGCGCAATCGCGGTTGCCGGAGCCTTGGTGCTTAGACGCCGCGGCTTGGCGTGAGGGCTGCCGCGGATTGCGGACGGAGCTCCGTTGGATACAATTCTGCCTGGTCCAGAACTGATGGTGAGGTACACGGAGGAAATAGGCAAATGACCGTACAAACCGCCGTACGAAGCAGCCGGATGACCAGTCACGACCATATCGAGCTGGTGGAGCGATACGCCGCCCACAACTACCACCCCTTGCCGGTGGTCATCGCGGAGGCCGAGGGGGTGTGGGTCACCGACGTGGACGGCAAGCGCTACATGGACATGCTGGCCGCGTACTCGGCGATCAACTTCGGGCATCGCCATCCTGACCTCATCGACGTGGCCAAGGAACAGCTCGACCGCGTCACGCTCACCTCGCGGGCGTTCCATAACGACCAGCTTGGGCTGATGTGCAAGGAGCTGGCGGAGCTGTGCGGCATGGAGGCCGTGCTGCCCATGAACACCGGCGCGGAGGGGGTGGAGACGGCCATCAAGACGGCCCGCAAGTGGGGCTACGTCAAGAAGGGCGTGCCTGACGGGAAGGCCAAGATCATCTGCTGCAGCGAGAACTTCCACGGGCGCACAACGACGATCGTCAGCTTCAGCACTGATCCGCAGGCGCGAAGCGGCTTCGGCCCGTACACGCCCGGGTTTGAGGTCGTCAAGTACGGGGATATCGAAGCGCTGCGAAAGGCGATCGATGCCAACACCGTGGCCTTCCTGGTCGAGCCCATTCAGGGGGAGGCGGGCATCATCGTTCCGCCCGACGGATACCTGCGGCAGGCGCGGCAGCTATGCACGCAGAGCAAGGTGCTGTTCATCGCCGACGAGATTCAGTCGGGCCTGGGGCGGACGGGTTTCACGTTCGCATGCGAGCATGAAGGGGTGCGCCCGGATATCGTCATCCTCGGAAAGGCCCTGGGCGGCGGGATCATGCCGGTGTCGGCGATCGTGACCTCGCGGGAGATCATCAGCGTGTTTACGCCCGGGGACCACGGCAGCACGTTTGGCGGCAACCCGCTGGCCTGCGCCATCGCCCGCAAGGTGATCGAGATCTTGAAGACCAACCGCTACCAGGACAACGCCCGCGAGTTGGGCGACTACCTGCTCGCCAAGCTCAAGGCGATCAAGACGGACAAGGTCAAGGAGCTTCGCGGTCGGGGGCTGTGGGTGGGTATTGAGTTTCACCCCAAAGCCGGCAAGGCCCGGGCCTTCGGCGAGCGGCTGATGGGCGACGGCCTGCTTTGCAAGGACACCCACGACTACACCCTGCGCCTGGCTCCGCCGCTGTGCATCACCAAGGATGAGATTGATTGGGCAGTAGAACGGCTGCGGAATGTGCTCCAATAGGGCCAATAGGACCTACAGACCTATTGTATCGGAGACGACAGAATGTCAGTCGCGGCGATTGAAAAGGATTGTACCTCGAAGATGGATAAGGCCGTGGAGTTCCTCAAGCAGGAGCTGCGTGGGATTCGCACCGGCCGGGCTCATCCGGGACTGGTGGAGCATATCAAAGTCACCGTAGCCTCTTACGGCAGCACCATGGAGCTGCGCGAGCTGGCTACGATCAGCGTGCCGGAACCCAGCACGCTTCTCGTCAAACCCTTTGATCCGGGAACGCTCAAAGACATCGAGAAAGGGCTGCAAACGTCGAGCCTGGGCATCACTCCGCAAAGCGACGGCAAGGCTATTCGCCTCCCCGTGCCGGCGCTTTCCGGTGAGCGCCGCCAGCAGCTTGTCGGTCAGGTCAAGAAGATGGCCGAGGCCCAGAAGGTGGCCGTGCGCAACGCCCGACGCGACGCCAACAAGGCCATCGACGCCGCAGAGAAGGCCAAGACGGTCAGCGAGGACGACGCCAAGGAAGCCAAGGACCGCATTCAGAAGGTCACGGACCGGCACGAAAAAGACATCGACGCGATCCTGGCCACCAAGACCAAGGAGATCGAGGAAGTCTAGCGGCTGTGCGGGGCCTCTTCAAAGAGGGCGACAAGGGTGTGCCACTGCACGGGCCTTTCCCTCGACCTTGCGTAACGTCGCCCTCCTGCGGACGCGGGGCGACCATGCGTGGCCGTATCCATCACCACTTGGAGAGCCCACTATGGGTAGAGTCATCGTCGGTGTGATCGTTGCGTACGCCCTGATGGCCGTTCTGATCTTCGCCCTCTTCACCGGGGCATACCTGGTCCTGGGTCCCGATCGCTCGTTCAAGCCGGAGTCGTACGAGCCCTCGGTGCTCTGGCTGGCGGTCAGCTTTGCCCTTGGACTGGGAGCAGCGATCGCCGCCGGCTTCGTCGCGGCCACGATTGCACCCGGAACCCGGGTGGGGCCCGCCCTTGCCATCGTCGTCATCGTGCTCGGTCTCTTGATGGCGATTCCCAACCTCACCGCTACCCCGTCGACCGAAGCCCGGACCAGCACGGTAGGCAACATGGAGGCGATGATGAAAACCCGACAGCCCGCATGGGTCGCTGTGCTGAATCCGTTCGTCGGCGCCGCCGGGGTCATGATCGGGGCCCGCCTACGAGGAAGGCCCAAGGCATCCTAAGCTCGGGCGCATTGGCGTGACCCCCCCTTGTCAAGGGGGGAGGCTGGAGTCGGATTCCACTTCGATCGGGGTGACGGCCTCGCCGTTGGACAAGCGGCCCATGTAGCGCTGCTGGGGCGTGTCGCCGAGAGCGTATTCGCGGTGTACGCCGCGGAAGGCGGAGTCACACAGCCCATCGAGCAGCTTCCAGAATCCGTAGTAATCGAGCGCGTCGGGAGCGTAGCGATCGATCTGTCGCTGGGAGATTCTCTGGCGAATCGGTCCCGTGGAGCGCCCTGCAGGGGCTTCGAGCGGCATCCCCGCGCCATCGAGGGGAGGCGGGAAATCGCCCACGGAAGCAAGCGGCGCGAAGTGATCGGCCTCGAGCGGGGGATCGGAGCGATCTTCCGAGCGGATGGTCACCAGCTCCACGTTTTCCCGAGGCAGGTGGGCGAGGCCTTCGAGGATGGCTCGGGCACCGTGGTCTGCGACGATGTCGTCATCCTCACCTACGGCGAGCAGCACCAGCGTTTGCGGTGGGATGCCGCCCAGGGGCTCTACAGCCAATCGCGATTCTCCACCAGGCTCGGCGCCCATTACAAGGGCCGGTGGGGGTAGCCCCAACTCAACAGACGTGGCGGCCAGGTTGGCGGCGATGATTCCGCCGAGCGAATGGCCGACCCATGCAATCCCATCGAGGCGAGGTCGCACCGGGCCCTCCGTAGACAGCCGACTCAATGCGTCGCGGACGGCGCTAAGGGCCGCGGGTGTCATCTCGGATGCGGGGGTCATGAGCGACGCCTGATAGCGCGGAAAGATGACGGTGTGGCCCTTGCGTACGATGTGGCGCAGCCAGGCCCCGTAGCGGACGGGATCCATGCCGCCCCAACCATGCAGGAACACTACAACCGGAGCCTGGGCTGGACGGGGATCATCGGGCTGAAAGAGCCAGTATTCCTCGTTGCCCTCGCCGAGTCGCTGAGTTATGACCTTGGCGTGGGGGTAGTCTCTACCTCCCGGGCCAGATGCCGGCTGGCCCGGCGGTGTCATGACGTTGACGGCGCGGCATCCGGCGATCAAGAACACCGCGACGGCGACCGCTGATCGTCGAAGAGTGAGTCGCGGTTTCATTCCAGACTCCAATCCGCACCGGTTATAGGCCGGCCAACGGAAACCGGCCGACACCCCTACCTACCTATAATAGGTCGGCGGGCGACGCGGTCACAGGAATGTCCAACCTTGGGCTTGCCACAGGCGGTGGTTATTTTGGAGACTGTAACATAGATAACGTGCGGAGGCTCCCCGTGTGTTGTTCGCGGCATGCGACGACAGCGACGTTTTCGCTTGGCGGGGGGGACGAGGGGGAAAGAACAATGCAGGCTCTGCGAACAAGAGCGAAGGCGTTCCTGGTTGCCGAGGACGGTCCTACGGCGACGGAGTACGCCGTGATGCTCGCCTTGATTATCGTGGTGTGCATCGGGGCGATTTCGGGAATCGGCAACACCGTGTCCAACATCTTCTCCACCGTGGACGCAGGCTTGCCGACCGGCAGCGCCTCGTAATTGCCCGATAGCGTGGCGGATCGTGCGAGTGCGGGCAGGAAGGAAAGTGCATGAAGTTCCCTGTCGGTCGCGCGAAGGCGTTCCTCTTGGAGGAGAGCGGTCCCACAGTCACTGAGTACGCGATCATGCTGGCTCTCATCGTTCTCGGCTGCGTGGCCGCCATCGGCTCGATCGGCGGCAAGGTGGATACCACGTTCACGACGCTCGATTCCGGCGTCGGCGCGGCGACAGGCTCCTGACAATTCGCTCCAAAAAAACCTCCAATTGCTGCTGGGTTCTGCCCGCTAGCAACGCTGGCCGGGCACCCATGAATTGATGCTTTACGACGTGCACCTCCGGTCTTTGGCCCGAAAAAGCACCACGTGCCCGATAAATTCCGAAGGTCGTTTGGAAAAACGCTCGATAACAAGGGGCGGCTGGTGCAGGTGGAGGAGCTGGAGAGCTAAAGGCCCTAGAAAAACGCCTTCGCCGCCGCCGCCAAACCGAAGGAGTCGAGAAATGTCCGTAAAGTCGCTTTCCTTGACGTTGGTTTCTGGAATCGCGGTTCTTGCCGGGGCGGGCTGCGACACGTGCAGTAAGTGCCGCGATCCGCTTACCGCCACCGAGATCCAAAACAGGAAGATGGAGGAAGCCAAGAACCGTCCCCAGGCGCACTTGGACAACATGGTGGACAACGCCATCCTCCACGACATGAGCGTGGCGGATTTCCACTTCATCCCGCATAGCGCGGAGCTGAGCGGCACCGGGGCAGCACGCCTCAACCGCATGTCCACGCTGCTGGACACGTATGGGGGCACGGTGCGGTATGAGACGTTCGAGACGGATGAGAAGCTGGTTACGCAGCGTCTGGAGCACGTACGGGAGTATCTGGCGACGACCGGCTGCGAAATGCAGCGCGTGGATATCAAGGCCATGATCTCCGGGGGGCGAGGGATGGCGGCCGACAAGGCGATCATCATCGACTTGAAGGGGACCAAGGCCAGCGACAAGGCCGCAACGAGCAAGACGACGGCCGCCGGGATTTCGGGCGGCATGGCCGGCACCAACTGATTAGCCATTGGTTGAATAAACGGGCCAGGGACGAAGAACCCAGCGAGAGCGAACATGCGATCGAAAAGAAAACGGATTGCCTTATTGATCGTGTCGATGTGTGCAGCCGGTTGCGCGCAGTCGGACTATCCGAACATGCGGCCGACCCGCTCGGGCACGCGCCCGGTAAACGAGCCGAAGATACGCAACGTCGAGGATGAGAAGCCGCCGAAGATCCTGCCGGAGACGCATTTCGCCGCGGGCATGTTGTTCGAGCGGCAGGGGCAGGTAGACAAGGCGGTCACGCAGTACCGCAAGGCGGTGGCCCTGAATCACCACTACGTGGCCGCGTACCATCGCCTGGGACTGGTGCTCAGCGCCGTGGGGCACCATGACGATGCCCTCGTCGCCTTGCAACGCGCCGCCGAGCTGCGTCCGGAGAACGCGGCAATCCGCAACAACCTGGGGTTCGAGTACCTCCTGACGGGTCAATTTGCGGAAGCTGAGGACGCGCTGCGGCAGGCAGTCAGACTGCAGCCAACCTTCGCGCGGGCGCACATCAACCTGGGGCTTGTGCTGGCCAAGACCGGGCGGTTCGACGACGCCCTGGTCAGCTTCCGCCAGGTCCTTCCGGAGGCGGACGCGTACTACAATCTCGGTCTGGTCTTTCGCGGACAGCAGCGCTACCTGGAGGCGATAACGGCCTTCGAGCGCACGCTCTCCCTTGATCCGGAATTCACGGCCGCGCGGACACAGTTGGCGGAAATCAACGCCCGGATGCCCGCGCCGCCCAAGGCTGATGCCGAACCGGCGCCGCAAGCCGTAGTGGCCGAGGCGCCGGTCGTGGAACCGCCGGACGTTCGCGAGGAGCCCATGCCGCAAGCTCGCGAGGAAGCTCCGTGGGCGCCGACGCCGGCGGAGATGGAAGTGCTGGCCATCGTAGATGCGATCCTCATGCCCACTCCGGCGGAACCGCCATCAGAGCCCGTGGTCGAGCCGCCGCAGCCGCAGGCTGAGGATGTCGGGCCGCTATGGGCTGAGGCGATGGCTGTTCCGACGGCATCTGCCGAAGTACCGGCGCTGCCGACGCTGCCCGCGGAGGAGTTCGAGGAGTTCGTCGAGGCGGGAACGCCCGCCGAGCGGCCCGAGATGACGGGCGAGGACGTGCGGGTTGCGGCCCCGGTCGGGGAGCCATTCGAGGAAGATTGCGATGTGGCGGTGAGGGCGCAGCCCGCTGTGGAGCCTGTCGAGATGGCGATGATGCCCGAGCCTAATGCTCACGAGGAACCGGCGGTAGTCGTCGCTGATGCCACGATCATGCCCGATGCGATGATCCATCCGATGACCGTGACGCAACCGTACGAAGCGGGCGAGCCTGACGCGGATGAGATCATCACCGTGTTTCCGACGGCGACGATTACCGAGCCGGCGGCGATGCGTGATTCGTGGATGATGCTCGAAGAGCTGGAGACGAAGATCGCCCTGCTGCGGCAGGACCTGGGAGCGCCGGCGCTGGCATATGTGCCGACGATGCCGCTTGTGGTTGAAGCCGATGGGGACGCGGCTCTGGAGGGTCCGCCGGTGATGGAACCCTCGACGGGTGACGACGAGGCGTTTGATGAGACTCCCGTAGTTCATACGGATGAAGAGAAGGTGGACATCGACGCCCAGGATCCCACGGCGATGGTCGAACCGGTGCCGGGTGCGCCGATGACGGTGGAGCCCAGCTTCGTCGAGTCCGCTTTCATGGCGTCCAGCTTCGCGGCGCCCATGTCGCAGGAGCCGAAGGTCGTCGAAGTGATGTTTATCGAGCCTCCCGCCGAACCGTACGAGT
Source organism: Phycisphaera mikurensis (assembly GCA_005240095.1). GTDB lineage: Bacteria > Planctomycetota > Phycisphaerae > UBA1845 > UBA1845 > SBAX01. The sequence goes on along the minus strand of SBAX01000302.1, from coordinate 7,910 downwards.
TGGCGGTGTCTGCGTCAGCCGCGGAGTTCGCCTGGGTGGAAGCCTTTGGCGATCTCGAAGCGCTGCTCTCGGTGGTGATCAACGAGACGCAGTGCTGGGATCAATTCGATGCCGAGCCGGATGATGCGTTGGTTCTAAGCCCGCTCGAGCCGTGCGCCGATGATGCGGCGGCAGGCAGTATGGCGAATGACACCGTTCCTGCGATACAGCCCGAGGAGGCGTTCGAGGAGTTCGTCGAGGAAGAGACCCAGACCGCCAAGCTGGACGACGGGTCACGCTGAGAAACGCAAAAACGCAGAAACTGCGCGGCCGGGAATCCATTCCCGGCCGCGTTCTTGTTGGGATCCTGGCAACAGCAAGGGTTTTTTTGAGGGGGTGCGCTAAGGGGCACGGCCAGTCATGTCTTCGGGGGCGAGGAGATGATTCCAACGGCGCTGGGGAAGAGTCGGGCGCGAATGCGGCGGAAGCTCTCCGCGCTGCGGGGGCTATCGCGGTGGGCTTGGGCGACGGCCTGATCGAAGAGCTTTTCGCTGAGGAGAATAGCTGCGGGATTGGGCAGGCTCAGACTGCGCAGCAGGGCGTCCAGTTCGTGCCGTTGATCTGTGGTCAGGCCCAGCTTGGGGAGGAGGTCGCGGAAGAGCCGCTGGGGATCGTTGGTTTCCACCGGCGCGGCCACGCGGCGCTCCAGGCGGTTGAGCATGTAGACGAGGAGAACGAGCGCGGCGATGGCGAGAATGGCGATGATCGCCTTCGTCGGGGAGCCGCCCTTGGAGAACTGCTCGCGTACGGCGCGGTAGAACTCCGGAAGGCGATCGCTCTGGAGAAGCAGGGACGTCAACATCGCAGTTACCAATTACCAGTTACCAGTTACGAATTACCCACTGCATTGGGAGGGCGAGGCTCCTTCCGAGCCGTTTGAAGAGCGGCGTCATCTGCCGAAAAGCCTCGGCTCGCCGGGAGGCCTGCTCTCCCGAACATACCCGCAATAGAAGCGGTGACAGACCGTTGATCATTCGCGCAGCTTCGAGATTACACGTTGCGCCCGACGACGCACGCGGTCGTCGGGGTCGTGGCGGCTCATTTCCATGACGCGATGGATGACCGATCGCAGGTGCATGCGTTCGATGACCCAGAGGGCACTTACGCGTTGAGCCTCGGTCGCGTCTTCGAGCATGTCCAGGAGCGTGGCGCCGGCCTCACGGATTTCCATCCGCAGGAGTGCTTGGACAGCATTGGCACGTACGCGGCTGCTGGGGGATCGCAGCATGGGTCGCAGTGATTCGAGGCGATCGTCGATGTTGAGTCGATCCATGGCCTCAATGGCATTGGCCTGCACCCGCTCGTCGGGATCGTGAAGGGCGCTGCGAAGGATGCGCGTGGTCGTGGGGCCGGGGAGCTCCACGAGCATGGCAACGGCCGCGGCCCGCACCACCCGATCGGGATCGTTGGCCAGCTTGTAGATCTCCTCATCCAACTCGGCGGACAGCTCCAGGTCGTGTACGGCGCGGAGGGCTCGGGCGCGATCCAAAGGGTCTGAACCGAGGAGTTTTTCGCGAAGAAACGCCAAGGTTGTGCTCAGGTCTGCTCGGGCCCTGGCGATCCGCTGCTCGAGTTCTGATCGCGAGAGGCGTTCGAACTGGGCGAAGAAATCAACAATCCAATCGCCGGGAGCGCGATCGGGAGGGGCAGAGGGTACAGCGGCGGGTGAGGCCCGGCGGCGGCGACATTCCCTGGCGGCAATGGGGGAGAGCTCGTCGGTGGTTCGCGAGGCCAGGAGCGCAAGGGTCTCGGTTGCCGCTGGACTGCGATCGGCCACGAGCCGCCAGAGGGTCTCGCGGCGGATCGAGGCTCGGGGAGCCCCGAGCATGGCTCGGTAGCGTTCCATCTTTCTTTCGACGGAACCACCGAGAGCCGCGAGCAGTTGCACGGCCCGAGCGGCCTGGGGGTCGGAAAGTTTCGGCAACTCAAGCGACCAGTTGTCCAGCCAGCGTCCTTCGGGCACCCAGCGGAGGGCGCGTTCCACGTCATGGTCAGCAAGGACCCATGCCTCGTGGAGTATCGCGCGGACAAGCTGCGAATTCTTCGCGCGGGTGATCGCGCAAGTGGCCGCAGTGCGGAGCTCGGGGATGGTCAAGGCTCGCAGCACGGCCCCCGCCAGCTTGGGGTCGGTGGCCCCTTCGATCAGTTCGTTGAGCATGTGAACGATTTTGGCCTGCGGTTCGCGGAGCTTCTGACTGAAGGCGGGCTCGACGCGATCGAAGAGCCACAGGGCCGCCTCGAGGGCCTTGGGCTGAAAGTGAAGCTCCCAACGCGCTACGACCTCGCGAAGCGCTTCTACCAGGGCGTTGAGCTTATGGGGGAGACCCGGATGTTCTTTGCGGCTCTGCATATCCTCGATGAGTCGGTGGGTGATCTCGTGCAGCGACGAGGCAGCGAGTTCGCGGGTGCGATGGCATCGCGAGCGGAGGGCGTCGGTGAGAGTGTCGGCGGAGGAGCCATCTACGGCGGCGACGATAAGTCCCATGGCCGCGGCGCGATCCTCGAAGGCAGGCGAGGCCATGGCCGCCCGCAAGGTGTTGTGCAGCCCGCGAATTCGGATAACCAGCAGATGCTGAACCTGCTCGTCGAGGGTCTTGGCGGATCGCACCAGCTTCAGGAGGGTGGCAGGATGGTCTCGCCGAAGCAGGGCGTCTACGATCGCGGCCTGAATACCGGGCGCAACGTGGGCCAATGCCTCGAACAAGGCCTCATCTGCGGCGCGGTTTTTTTCCGCGGCCAGGACGGCAAGAGGGCGCGGAAGCGGACGGGAAGCCTGCACCTCTTCCATATCGGCCGACGCCGAGCGGCGGCTTGTGCGGGACGTTACTGCCCCACTGAGGTCAACAGCTCTTCGGCCTTATCCAGCATCAGACGCACGTAATCCGGGTTGTGGACGCCCAGGCTGCCGTCCTCGAGGGCGTAGTAGTACAGGAACCGAGTCTGCTTGATCTCGTCGGCGACGGCTGCCTGGTCTGCTTCAGCGGGGCCGCCATTGGCGACGTATTCCCAAATCGCGGGATCACCCAGTCGTTCGTAGATGTCGTCAAGTCGCGACTGCACCTCAAGCTGTAAAGTGGCTTGAGCGGCGATCGCGGCATCCGTAGACGGGTGACAGCCGGAGGTGGCGCAGCCCGCGTTGTTGACCGTGAAGTTGTGCCCGCTGATGGCCGGGGCCTCCTCGCTCTGGAAATCCTGTCGGTACATGTGGCAGGTGGCGCACTGCTCGGTGGTGAAGGAGTGTACGGACACGCGGCTGATCACCAGAGGGTCCTGCGTCTCCGGATCGGGAATAGGCATCTCGCCGACGTACACGTTGGATTGATTGCTGGGATGCGTGGGCCGGGAGGTCGTCTCCCAGGTGCGCCCGCGATCGTGGTGGCATTGCCCGCAGAGGTTGAAGCGCTGCGGGTTGGTCACGTCTTCAACGAAGTTGGAGGGGGTGGGGCTGGCGACCTGCCGGAAGCGAAGCTGGAAGTCGCGTCCCTCGTCCGGTGCCGCCGCGTTGCCGGTCTGTTTCCGATGCCACAACGGAATTGGCAATGCCCCGGAGATCGATTCGCTGGCGCGGGCGGCGGATGTGGCATCCAACATCCACCAGATTGTGATCCCCGCCAAGACGAAATCGAGGGTGACCGCGGCCTGTCCGTTGGAGTCCTTACGGACCGAGTTGCCGTCATCACTGAAGAACTGGGTGAAATCGGAACCTGAGGTGTCGATGCGGAAGATGTGTGTCTTGGTGTCGCCCATGCGGCCCACGTCGCCGACGACCGCGGCAGAGGCAGCGGCAGCGCTCTTGGTGACGTAGGGCATGTGACAGCTTTCGCAACTTAATTCCTCAGTGTAATCGCCACGGACGAAGACCTTGCCTTCGTGGATGGTCAGGCTGACGTCGGGATGGCAGACGGCGCACTCGTTGCGGATGGCGTTGTCGCGATCGTAGCTGGCGGAGCGGTGCGGATCGTGGCAGGTCGTGCAGTTCAAGGTGGAATGCGCACCGCTGCCCAGTAACTCCGGCCACTGCTCGTGGTGCTGGATGTAGCCGCCCTTGGCGATGATCACGTTGGGATCCGTGCCGCGCGTGTGGCACTGGCCGCAGGCCGCAGCGGAGTTGTCCACAAACAGGTCTCGGGCCGCGGTATTGGATATGTGATTGGAGCCGGGACCGTGGCAGGCTTCGCACTGCACGCCGGGTTCCTCCCAAGTGCCGATGAAACCGGGACGGTTCTCCTCCCACTCCGGAAAATCCTCGTCCTGGGCCTTGGCCCCGGTGGTGTGGCACTGGAAACACGCGAAGTCGTAGGGCTTGCGCTCGACCGCCTCGGGTTCGTAATTCGCAAACCCCGGCTGTGTACCATTCGCGGGGAACGAGAGGTTCCATTGTGTAGGGATGCCCTCCACGCCCGTGGTCAGGATGTAGCCGTCGTGATCGATGTAGCGCGCCTTGCGGGTGTAGCCGCCGATGACATAGCTGATCTGCGACCAGTCGAAACCTTCCGGCGGATTGGGGACGCCGGCGCGGGCTCCCTCTTCCGGAAAACTCGGCGGGCCCCCCTCCACGCGGGTGAGCTTGTGGCCGTGGCCGTGGATGTTCTGGAATTCACTGAGTTCCGCATGACACGCACGGCAGGCGTCCGCCCCGATGTAGGTCGCGCCCTTGTTGGTGGGGTCCGTCGTATTAGGGTAGGTGATCTCGCCGTCGTCGTCAGGGGGCGGAGGAATGGGGACGCACCCCGCCCATGAAACGGCCCACAAGAGCGTGACGGTGCCGGTGGTGAGGAACATCGACCGCCGCAACTGACATGCCTTCGCTTGCATACAGATGCCTCCTGAAATGCTCGTGCTTGCGACTCCGCGTAACCGCACTTGGCCGGTCGTCGGTTCGCGCCGCGCCGGCCAGCCAGTGTATCGGTTTTTTCGCGGTTGGCAGCGGAGGTGTATGAATTCGCGGTAAGCGATTCTCAAAAATGAGAATTACGCAGAACCGGGAAGGTAGCGAGGGCCGCGCAGGGGCCACCTCATGCGGCGGCGTAGCCCGAGGCAGAGGCAGGCCAGGCCCAGGAGCGTCAAGGATGCCGGTTCCGGAACGACGGAGAGCCCCGAGAAACCGCTGCCGAGGATGAAGTCCTCGAAGCTGCCCACGAAGAAGTGCTCGCCAGTAAGGGGGTCAAACGAGAACAACTCGTTGGACCCGGGACTTTGGCCCGAGGGACCCGCCAGCGGTCCGGCGGTCACGAAGTAACCCACGCCGTCCAGCAGTGCCATCCCGCCGACACCGCCGATGAGGGGTGCAATGTCGTCGATCTTGGTGAACGCGGCATTGGCGGGACTGATGGCGAGCAAGTCGTTGTCGGTGCTGTCGAGGCCAGTCAGAAGATTGTCGCTGCGCCAGGCCAGTCCGGCGAGATCGTGCCGTCCATCCAAAGAGGCCACCACCGTCGCTTGTCCAGTAGTCAGATTCAGAGTCAGGAGCGACGGCACAGTGACCCCACCGTTGACGGCATAGGCGGTCCCATCCGGCGCGAACACCAAGCCGCCCTCAAATGCTGCGACGCCGAGCGGTCCAACGGGGGTTGCGGAGACAGTGTCCAGGCTCGCGGGAATCTCGAAACGATAAAGCGTTGCGGATGTCTCGCCGGTGGTGAAGCCGTAGAAAAAACCATCGTTGGGGTTGAATTCCAAGGCCCCCAGATTCTCGATGCCGCTGTGGCCTATGAGCTGAAGCGAGGCGTTGGTCGTCGAAATGGCATAAAAATCGCCGGTGTCTTCCTCGACGCCTACGAGAACCGGCTGACCTGCGGCGGCAAAACCGGCAAAGACGGCATAAATGGAACACCCCAGTTGCCATCCGACGTGTCGCATGCTCACCCTCCGCGTGGCCCAGTCGCGCCCAATGAGCCAACCAGCGTATTTTGACACGCCGCGCCGAGCGGGTCAAGTATTCATCTGCTTTTGCGTTGAAAAAGTTCGGTTTCCTTAGTCGGGGGACTGGCACTTCGCCGGTGCTCGTGGATATTCTATTGAGCAGGGGGAACGCATCGGGATTCGGGGGACAACGGCCAGGAGACATTCAAATGCACAATGGAACGTCAGTATTCAAGCGCGCCGTCGCTGTCGTGGTGACGGCGGGCATGCTCTTGCAGGGCGCGGGATGTGGAAACGACGCCCTGTGGATGGAGGACTATCAGCGTGACCTCTTGTTCGGCACGCTGGTGTACCTGCTGATCCAGCGGCAGATCGATGCGGCGCAAGACGGTGAGCCGACGGAGCCGGAGCCGGGAGAGCCGCTGCCGGGTCCGCAAGGACCCCAGGGTGAACAAGGTCCGCAGGGCGAGCAAGGCGAGCAAGGTCCGCAAGGGGAACAAGGCGAACAAGGTCCTGCCGGTCCTGCGGGCCCGGCGGGCGAAACCGGCGCTACAGGACCGCAGGGGCCCGCCGGCCCGGCGGGTCCCGCGGGTGCGCCCGGCGATGCGGCCGAGCAGTTCTTCGACTTGTTCATCGACGACTTCTTCACGTATGCGGATCACGTGCCCGGCGAGCTTGAGGTGAACATCGTCGCGATTCGTGAGCCGGCGCTGGGAGCGCCCAACAATCAGATCGGCGATGCCGGTGCGATCGCGTTCCGCTTCGAAATCCCGGAGATCTATCAGGCCGGGGAGCAGTTGACGTTGCGGCTCCTGTTCTTTCGCACGGGCGTGGTGAATTCTGAAGAATGCCTGATCTTCACCATGGATGGGCTGCGAGTGCGCGCGGGCTCGGGAATTGAAGCGTACGGGCAGCGTGTCTGGGTGCGCGTGGATGCGCCGGACAAGCCGGAAGCCCAGAAGACCGCGGCGGCGACGCTCCTCGGTGATGAGGGCGAGGACGGCGGTCTCTATCTCGTCGTCGACTTGCCACTCCACTCCGGGCAGGGGCTGGCGCTGCCCAACGATCTGGCCGTGTCCGACCTTCTGGCGTTCGAATTTGCCACAGCCGTCAAACCTGACCTGAGTGCTTGGGACGACGGGGGCCGCTATGAGCTGCTTGGTGTTGAAGTGTTCGAGTCTGCGGACGATGTTGTCTCCGGGGCGACGATCTTCGACAATGCAGAGGAGCTGACGTGCGGAGATGATGCCGGCGCCATCGTCCCCTAATCGAATGCGGTTTTGCCATGGCGCCGGGCGCTGCCACACGGTCACTTGGGCCGCGCACTTGGCGAGGCGATGGATCGATAGCGCAAACCTCTCGGGACGCATATGCCTTGGTGGGCACGGACGGTCGTCGGCAACGCATGGTGGTGGATCGGGGCGTGGGTCGTCGCCGCGGGGGTGGTCTTTCTTCCGGCGCCGCGCATCCCCACGCTGCTGGCGGACGACGCTACGGGTTTCCTGCCAGCCGACAGTCCGTCGCAGCGTGCGGGCGCAATGTTGCGCCGCGAGTTTCCAGATAGCGCCCCGGCCAGTCGGGCAGTCGTCGTTTTCGCGCGGGATTCCGGGCTGACGGCCGGCGACGAGGCGTATATTGCCAAGATCACGCGCCAGCTCTTCGCCCGTAGCCGCGAACTCGGCTGGCGCGTCCATGCGACGGAGATCACTCCATACCTGCGAGCGGTGCTGGAGAGCCCCGACGAAAAGGCTGAGCTGATCGCCGTCGATTTGCCGGCGGAGATGCTCACGCCCAGCTCGGTGCGTCGCGTTCGGGAGATCAAACAAGCCCTCGCTTCCCAGGAAACCCCGGCCGGTCTGCAAGTACACGTCACCGGGGCTGCGGCGATGGGTGAGCTTCTCGACGCCAATGCCCGGCGGGACGTCGATCGCACGACGCTCTGGGCCTTCGCGGCAGTTACGGTCATCCTGCTCTTCATCTATCGATCGCCCGTGGCCATGCTCCTGCCC
>SBAX01000149.1 GCA_005240095.1 Phycisphaera mikurensis | reverse complement strand
TGTCCTTACTCCTGCCAGAAACCGGAAACCCTTGATCCGGCAGGAGTTATCGTTCGTCGATCTTCAAATTCTTGAGCCCACCTTGCGCTGTACTGCTAGCTGCATACTCGCGGAACTTTGGCTCCTTCTTGTGTGGGTCTGGGTGTCCCATCGCCAAGGCGACAGTGATCGCCGTCTGTGTAGTAGCGCGAGGGAGTTCCCCCACTGCCAAGCGTGTACCGCGGTATTCAGGCACGTGATCCATGGGATTGCTCCTTGCGGTAGATCCGCTTACAAAAAGTATGTTTTCTTCGATTATCCTCGGGGTCTTGGCAGACGGCAAGCGGCCCTGCTCTCTCGGTCGGCCGTTTCGCTTTCACCGAGTTGTTCGGGCAATGGACGGTATCGCGCCGCGTCGTAGTACACCAGCCACGCGGGCGACGGGGGTAGCCTCCTTTGCGGGGTTGCGGTGTTTCGGGGCCCCCCCTTGGCGTGCCTGATTGGTACATTTGGCGCCTAAAGCCGCCTACTACAAAGTCCTCGGACGCGGAACCTTCCTGTGCCCGCCCGCTCGGCGACCGCCAGTGCAGTTTACTTCCTTCAAGCAAAGCACCGCTTTCTCATCCGCCGGATCCCTGAGAGGATATGCCATCGCCGGAGTCAACCGAACCCCTCCTGCACATGTCGCAGGCGATCAATGAAACTTTCGAATTCGGGCGATACCGCGGTTCATGGCTCTTGGCCCCAGGCAGACGTGGTCGCTCTCTTGGGCCAAGGTGCATGGGACCCGGCGAATTGATTCTTCTAAGTAACCAGAAGTCGGCCAAATCCACGTCCTCATCGCCGTCGAAGTCGGCCGGCCGACAGGGGAGCGTCAGGGGCGCGCCAGGCGGGGTGAAACAGCTGGCGAACAATGCAAAGTCCTTGAGATCAGAAGGCGAGCGCGCCGATCAGACGGGCCGCAGGGCCTCCCAGGTACGCCGTGGTTAACGACGAACGTCGAACCTTGCAACGCTCGCGCCCATCGGCGTCAGACGGCCGACCGGCGTCCGAGTCCAAGCCTAAAACAAGAGGGTGTGGCGGAACGCATGAAATCGGTGGCTCCGATGTTAGGTTACTGGACGGCTGCAAAGACTTCCAGGCGGCAGGAGGCTGGCGTGACGGCGGACGGGGTATACGAGCCCATCAAGCACTGGCAGTGCGTACCTCTTTCCTGGACACTCGGTCAGCTACGGCCGCGGGCGGTTTCTCAAGCACACCTGCCGAGGCACAGCCAGGCTCAGAGTTCGAATGCGCTGAGGCTTCGAACTGCGGTGCGCAGCTGGCGCAGCGCCCGAGCGCAAAGCATCTGCGCGGCAGCCGGCGAACGCTGCATCACTTTGGCGACGTCGACCAGCGAATGGCCCTGCAGGAATCGCAATTCCAGCACTTGCCGATGGTCCGGCGATAGTCCGGCCAGCGCAGCCATCAACAACGACGCGCCTTCTCTTCTCCGTACGACGCGACTTGGCGTGAGGGAGTCCAAGGCGGCGCGGGCGACGAGCGCGGGGTAACTGCTTTGGGACTCACGGGCAGACGCTTCCCTCGCGGGGTTTCGTGCGGCTGCCCGAAGATACCGGCGGGCGTCGATCAACCTAGAGTCGAGAATGCGCACCAACCAGTGGAAGAATGAGTCGTTGCCGGCGTTCCGGAATTCCGTGATGCGCTGAACGACATCGACGTAGACTTGCTGAAGGATGTCCTCAGGTTCCAGTTTCCCGCGGAGTTCCGCGGGCCACCGTCGAGCGGCGAGCCTGCGCAATCGTGGATGATGGAGAACGATCAGCTTTTGCGCGGCGAGTCGATCCCCCTTAACCGCTTGGTCGATCCAGTCTCGACATGCGGGGCTTAGCTCTTTTGAGCACACTTGACACCGTCGGACGACGCCAATCGCTTCGGTCACATGCTCCAGGCCCTTGCGACGGGGCCCCGTCCGTTATAATGGTCTTCACCAAGTACGGGTCCAGGAGTGGATGGTCATGTCCCAGGCACATCCATCGCCGGACGACGCCGACTTCCGGCTCGGCGAAGCGATTGATGGATATCTTGCCCTATGCCAGCGAGGGGAACAAGTCTCCATCGACCAGTGGGCCGCCCGGTTTCCCGACATTGCTGAGGAGGTTCGTGAATGCCTGGAGGCCATTCCGTTGCTCCAGCGGCAATCTGGCTCGAAACCGCCGCAGGACCGCAGCGCCGTTCCGCGAGGGCCATCGGCCCCGGAAGTCGTGGCCGGCCGGCCAGACGATGAAAACGACTTGCGTTGGCCGCAAGTCTGCGGCTACACGCTCTTGGAGGAGTTGGGTCGCGGCGGAATGGGGATCGTCTATCGCGCCGAGCAGCAGGGGACAAGACGGACCGTGGCGCTGAAGCTGCTTGTCGGCGGCCCGTTCGCCTCTCCCGCAGCACATCGTCGGTTCACACGCGAGGTCGAGCTGGCGGCGGCGCTGGACCACGATGGAATCGTGCGTGTCTTCGAAGCGGGCGAATCGAGCGACGGCCTGTACTTCGCCATGGAGTACGTGCAGGGTCGTCCGCTGCACGCCTTTCTCGCTGAAGAGAACCTGGATGTCGCCCGGAAGCTTGCCTTGTTTCTGAAGATCGTGGAG
>SBAX01000264.1 GCA_005240095.1 Phycisphaera mikurensis | reverse complement strand
GTTCGGCGCCTGGGCGAACTGTTCGCCCTCCCCCCGCACGCCAAACAGTCCTGATGCCCGGTCATAGTGGCGCAGCAGGTCCCGCGCCTCCTCTTCGAAGTGGTTCTTCTTATTGAAGTAGGCGATTCCCGAGACGTTCCCCACGAGCTGCATGCGGTCCGCCTGACGATAGGGATCGTCGCCGGTCACCAGCGACCCGAAGTTCTTGAGCGGCTCGCGATAGTTCTTATCCAACCACTCCAATGCACGGGTGACCCCGCGCAGTTGCTCCGCCCCGGCCAGATACGCTGAGCACCGTTTGTTGCCGATGGCCGCGGACATGTCGATGCAGGTGAGCAGCGACGCCGCACCCGTGGCCGTGTAGGCCGACGTGGGCGCCTGCCCCACGCCCCCGTAGCGCTCCAGCTTGTGGCTGAAGCCTCCGTCGAAGACCTGCGCGTCTGTCCAGTACTGCATGGCCTTCTTCCACACCGCCTTGTCCGGTTCAGCGCCCGCGAAACGCGCCTCTCGCAGCGCAGCCAGTGTCGCAAACGACGCCTCGTGTGTGGAGGTCCCCACCGCCGGCGGCGCCGACGAACCGCTGTGCGACACGAACCCGTTGGCCCAACCGCCGTCCGCCGCCTGGGCATTGGCCAGCGCTTGCACATCGCTTTGAATCGCCGGTCCGAACTCCGAAAGTCCGCCGTGGCGAGCCAGGCAGTACAGCCGGATGCCGGTCGTCTCCAGCGACCATGGCTTGTCACGGGTCGGTGTCTGTTGGGCAAGCCATTGCATGGCCTGCCTCACGTCTTCACCGGTCGGATCGAGTTCCGCCAGGGCTGTGGCCACCGCGCCCGTGGTCGCAACCCGACGCTCCGGCTCGCCCTCCGTTCCCCATGTGCCATCCGCTGCCCTGGCTCGCCGAAGTGCTGAAGCCGCCCGATCCAGCACCGCCCCGATTTCATCCTCGAGTACGCTGCGAATGGGGATGTACCTCACCGGCATGGGCATCGACGCATCGGTTTCCTTGGGCGCTTCCGTGTCCACTTCGCGGAACGAAAACCGGGAGATGCCGAAGAACGCTCCGTAGTTGGCAGGCCTGAGCACAATCCACGCCCCGCCCGTCTGTCTCTCGAACTGCTTCATCGTGACCACGCCGTGCGGGATGAGCAGCCGCTGAATCCGATCTGTCTCCTCGGGCTCCGGCGTTTTGATGGCGACCTCGGCCGCGATCTGCTCGCCGTCTGCCCATAGGGCAGGGACCAACGCCGGAACCCCGCCTTGAATATCCTGGGAACCACCCCACTCCATCTCCCACTCGTACGTCGCTCCCGGCTTGATCTGGCCATTGATTCTTAGCCAGATCTCGAGTTGCTGAATCTGGACGTTACTCGTGCTGGTCGACCCCGAGCCGGAGCGGCTGGCCTCCGGCTGGGTGCTGACCAGGAGCCCCTCGCCGGTGAAGCCCACAAAAAGATCGCGCCGCACGACGGAGTTGGGCTGGCTGGATCGGACCACCACCCGCCCGAAGTCGAATTCGGGCTCGTCGAAGCTATAGACGATCTCCTTGCCCGAGAAGCCGTCCCGCCCCTCGGCCCGCTTGAAGGGCACGTCGCTGTAGGTCCCGATGGCCACCAGGTTCGGACCGGCCAGCGCCGACCCCAGCCCCATCGCCAGCCCGGTGGCCAGCCCAAACCCCAAAGTCCGCTTTCTTCGCGCAACACTCGACATGGGTCAGATCCCCAACGTGCTTTGCCGCGGCAGGCGGCGTGACGACGCCAATTTGCGTCTACAGCGAAATCCCTTCGTTCCAAGCCATGATAGCACAGCCCCAAGCGGCCTGTCACCCCACCAACCAAGGGTCTTCCAGCGGGCAAGCCAGTTCCGTAGGACAGCCCCAACCTGTGGGGGTACACTTAGGTAGATGCAACTCGACGACAAGATCTGCTACTGCTACGGGGTGTCCATGCGGAAGCTGGTTAACTTCAGCCGAAGGGTCCGCCCCCAGCGACCCAGCCAGATGACCGAATGTCTTGGCGCGGGCACCGGCTGCGGCTGGTGCATCCCCTTCCTGGTCAAGATCGCGCAAGACCCCGACGTCTTCGGCATTAACGATCTCACCCCCGAGCAGTACGCCGAGCGCCGCAAGCAATACATCAACACCCAGCCCAAAAACACCTTCGAAGGTCAGCCCCCGCCACAGTAGTCGCCGCCCGTCGGGAGCTTGACCCCAAGCAGCCTCTCTCGTACGATGCCCGATCGTGCCGATGGTCGTTTCAGGTCCGTTGATCTTGACACGCGTATGATCGTCGACTGCTTCACCCACACCTGGGAATCCGTCGCCCAGCTCGGCCGGTGCGTGCCCGTCACCGACGGTCGCCCGCGGGCCGGCGGGCGCTTCTCCGACTGGGCCAACGCGGGGATGTCCCGCCATCTGCTGGCCGCCGACCCCGTGGATTACACCTTCCTCCTGGGCTTCCGCAGCCACCACCTCGAGGCCCACATCACCAACGATCACGTGAGCGCCTACCTCAAGCGACACCCCGACCGCCTCCTCGGCTTTGCCGGCGTCGATCCCAGCCAGAGCAAGGAGGCCATCGCCGAGTTGCATCGCGCCCGCGACGAACTGGGCATGGTGGGCGTCTCCATCGCCCCGGCCGCCCAGGACTTTCACCCCACCGACACCCACGCCATGACCGTCTACGCCGAGGCCGCCCGGCTGGCGATGCCCGTGATCTTCCATACCGGGGTGAACATCTGCCCCGCCACCAGGCTGCAATATGCCCAGCCGATTCTGCTCGATGAGATCGCCGGGGAGTTCCCCCAACTCAAAATCGTCGTCGCTCACGTGGGCTACCCCTGGGTCGCGGAGACCATCGCCCTGCTGGAAAAACACCCCAACGTGTACGCGGAGATCAGTTGGCTGCTCGACCAGCCTTGGCCCGCCTATCAGGCGCTGCTCGCGGCATATCACGCCGAAGTGATCGACAAACTGCTCTTCGGCAGCGGCTTTCCCCAGTCTCCCGCCTCGATGTGCATCGAGAGCCTCTACAGCATCAATCACCTGTGCAAGGGTACTAATCTGCCAGCTATCCCCCGCGAGCAACTCCGCGGCATCGTGGAGCGCGATACGCTCGACTTGCTCGGGATTCCCGTCCCCGCCGGTAGCCCGCGGCGCGCCAAGCCTCAGCCCGTCGCCGCCGACGACGGCGACGAAATGTTGACATGAGTTTTCGGCTGATCCTGGGAGGGCGAGGCTCCCGCCGAGCCGTTCCCGCGCGATGCCTGACGGGAGCGGCTCAATCCGAAAGATGAGATCCGGCAGGGACTGCTACCCGTCCACCTCAGGCTCGTTTTCCGTCGGGCCCGGCGCGGGGCGGGCAACGATCTGGCGAAGCTCCAGCCTTGCCTCCCGCAGCAGTTCCCCTGCGGACCAGAGCTGCACGCGATACTCGCCGGGGGCGGGGAAGGTCAGCCCGTGGAACTGTAAGGCAAGATTGGCGATGGCCCGCGGGTTCTTGAAATCCACCGTCCCTCGCCCCTCGACAATCGGCGGGCGGGCCTCGTTGCTGTCCACGATGCGGATGGTCAGCTCCGTCCTGCCGTGACCGTCGGTCAGGGCCACGAATACCGAAAGCTGCGGGTGCGTCGCCGGGAAGCCCGCCGCGTGGACCTTGCTGAACATGCCGATCAGCGACTGCTTCCCCGTCAGCCGATCCGTAATGATCTGATCGCACACCAGCAGGGCAATCACATCGGGCACAGGTCGATCAGCGGACATAAAAGTCTCTCATGCACATACCGCCCGCATGGTATCGCCTGTGGGGAGCGCGGCAAACGCGCGTTAGCAAATGCAACGAATTGTACGGGCCTGCCGACTGAATTCCACTTGTTCCGCGTTGCGGGCCCGCTGGAGCCATACCCGAAGTACTGAAGTTTCCTGTTCTTGCAGGCAGCGCGGCGGTATACTACCCCGCACGAATCGAGCGAGCGTCATGCGACCCTTTCAGCCCATGACTTTTCTGGTCATTCTCGCGCTGGCGATCTGCATCCTGGCCGGCCTATGGATTCTGTGGCGCGCCGCGCGCCTCCGCAGCGCCGCGCCGCGGTGCACCCGTTGCAAGACCGAAAACCGCCCCGACGCGCGATTCTGCGCCTGCTGCGGCGCGAGCCTGCAGCCCGCTCCTGGTTCAACGGAAGAGAAGGACACGACCCATGCCTGAGAAAACACAAGACCCCTTTTCCATTCCACGCCTTCCCCGCTCCTGGGGCGGCCTCATTGCCAAGGCCGTCGCCACGCTCATGCTCCTCTGGTGCCTGATCGGCGCGGTCTACTGGTTCGTCATTCGCGTGGAGGTCAACGCCGGCGAGATCCTCGTGCTCATCAACAAGACCGGTGACACCCTGCCCGAGTCCCTGCAAGCTCAGTACGGCGATCAGGTGATCCTCTACCCCGAGCTCGTTCGCGCCGTTGCCGCCGACGACGGGGAGTCCGAGGAGGACGTCCGCAACGGATACAAAGGAATCCGCCACGAAGTCCTGTCCGAAGGGCGCTACTTCCCAAACCCCTACTTCTACAAGGCCGTGAAGCTCAAGGCCACCAGCATCGCCCAGAACGAAATGGGCGTACTCATCCGCAAGTTCGGCAAGGCCCTGGCCTTCCCCAAGACCGTCGCCACCGAGCCCGATGAGCGCGGACCGGTCGCGGAGATCCTCCGCCCCGGCCGTCACAACATCAACCTGCTGGCCTACGAAGTCCAGAAGTTCCCGGCCGTGCAGATTCCCGAAGGCCACGCCGGCGTGGTGACGCTCCTCTCCGGAAAAGACCCGACCACCCGCAACACCTTCACCGTCGAGCCCGGCGAAAAAGGCGTGCAGCGGGAGACCCTTCCGCCCGGCCTGGAATACTACAACCCCTATCTCAAACACATCGAAGTGGTTGACGTCCGCAGCCAGAAGTACGACATGGTGAACCACGACGCCATCCACTTCCCCTCCAACGACAGCTTCACCATCACCATCGAGGGCACCATCGAATGGGCCATCCGCCCGGATCGCGTCGCGGAAGTCACCGTCGCCTTTGGCGATTCCGAGGACATCCTCAACAAGATCATTCTGCCCAACGTCCGCGGCATCGCCCGCATCCAGGGTTCCAAGCTCCAGGCCCGCGAGTTCATCAGCGGCAAGACCCGCACCGCTTTCCAGGAAAAGCTCCTCTCGGAACTGCAGCGGGAATGCTGGCAGCAGGGCATCGACATCAAGGCCGCGCTGGTGCGGGACATTCAGCCGCCGGTGGAGATTGCCGGATTGATCGGCCAGCGGGAGCAGGCGGATCAGGAGATCGAACGCTCCAAGAACCAGATGGCCGAGGCCCAGGCCGAGGCCAAACTCGTCGAACAGCGCGAACTCCAGGAACAGAACAAGGCCGTCGGCGACGCCCGGAGAAAAGTCGTCACCGTCACCAAGGAGGCCGAGCAGCGCCGCATCGTGGCCGTGACCGACGCGAGACGCCAACTCGAAGTCAGCAAACTGGAATTGGAGGCCGCCGCGAAAGAGGCATCCGCTCTGCGGGCCCGCGGGCGGGCCGATGCCGACGTGGTCCTCTTCAACTACCAGGCCCGCGCCGAGCCTCTGGCCAACGCCGTGAAGGCCTTCGGCGACGGCGTCACCTATGCCCAGCAGTTCTTCCTGCAGCGCGTGGCCCCGTCCATCAACACCATCCTCACCAATACCGAAGGTCCCTTCGCGGAAATCTTCAAGCAGTTGCAAACCTTCGACCGCATCCCGTCCCAGAAAGGAGGAAGCCAATGATCCGCGCCCTGCTGGCCTCACTCGTCGGATTGGTCCTCATCGCCGTCGGAATTCTCGGCGCCGTGACCTGGTTCGCCTTCCGTGTGTACGTGCCCGAGGGCATGTGCGCCGTGCTCATCCGTAAGAGCGGCGATGCGCTGCCCCCTGGCGAGCTCGTCGCCACCAAGCCCGGACAAAAGGGCATCCAGAAAGAAGTCCTCGGACCCGGCAGGTATTTCTACAACCCCATCACCTGGGACTACGAGCTCAAAAATCTCACCACCATTCCCGCAGGCGATCCCAACACCTGGGAATGGCTGCACTCCCTCGATCACAACCAGCGCAATGAAATGCGCAAGGGCAGCTTCGCCCTTCAGGGCAAGTTCCCCCAGGTCGGCGTGGTCACCTGTAAGGTCGGCAAGGAAAGTGCATCGGGGCAGGTCATCGTCTCCCGCGCCTCCGGATCGAAAGGCATCCTCGACGAAGTGCTCACCCCCGGCACGTACAAGATCAACCCCTACGTCCACGACGTGCAGCTTCACCCTGCGGTCGTGATTCCGGCCGGATTTGTCGGCGTGGTGACCAACCTCTTCGGCAGCGCCGGTAAGGCGAGCGCCGTTGAGGGTGTGCCCCCGACAGAAGACGAGTCTCCGGTATCGGCTCTCTCCCTCCATGACACGCAGCCTGGCGCCGTCGGGGCCATGCACGTGCGCCCCCTGGCCGAGCCCGGCCAGCGCGGCACTCTCCGCGACGTCCTCCAGCCCGGCGTGTACTTCATCAATCCCAAGCTACAGAAAATCGTCCTCGTGGAGGTCGGCTACAACGAATACACCCAGACCAGGATCAGCGAGAAGGAAAACTACCGCATCACCTTCCCCTCAGACACCGGCTTCCTCATCGATGTGGGCGTGACCGTGGTCTGGGGCATTCACCCCACTCACGCCGCGGAGATCATTAACGAGTTCGGCAACATCGACGGCGTGCTCGACAAGGTCATCGGCCCGCAGCTTCGTTCCATCTGCCGCAACATCGGCTCCACCTACGCCGCCCGCGACTTCATCCAAGGTGAGAAACGCGAGCTCTTCCAGAAGGCCCTCACCGCCGAGCTCAAGCGGATTTGCCGCGGCAAGAACATTGAAGTGC
Organism: Phycisphaera mikurensis; assembly: GCA_005240095.1. Lineage (GTDB taxonomy): Bacteria > Planctomycetota > Phycisphaerae > UBA1845 > UBA1845 > SBAX01. The sequence continues at coordinate 918 of SBAX01000264.1, read as the reverse complement.
TCATCGCCCTGGTGCGGGAGATCGAAGTCCACGCTCCGGGTGGAGCGTCCGCCAGCGCCCAAGGAACGGAAGACCTCAAGAGGACCATCCAGCAGAGCTTCGTGGCCATCGAGAGCCAGATCACCAAGGACAAGCAGCGCGCCGCCGCGGCCATCAAGGCCCAGCTTGAGGAAGAACGCAAGAAAGTCGAGATCGCCCGCGAACAGATCGTCGCCCAGACCCGCGTCGAAGTCGCCAACATCCAGGCTGAAGGCGACAAGAAAGCGGCGGAGATCGACGCCCAGACGCAGCTCGACGTGGCCACGGTTCGGCAGGACGCCGCCCAGCTCCAGGCCCAGCGAACCAGCATCCTCGGCCAGGCCAACGCCGACGTGGAAAAAATGAAAAAGGAAGCCGAGGCCGAAGGCTATCGCCTGCTCGTCAACGCCTTCGGCAGCGGCCACGCCTACAACCTCTACACCTTCGCCGAAAACTTCCAGCCCCAATCCATCCGCCTCATCTTTGCCGGCGAGGGCACCTTCTGGACCGACCTGACCCGCTTCGAAGACGTCGGCGCCGCCAAACTCCTCGAAAGCGCCTCCCACTCCAACGCCGCCAAACCCCGCAGCGACGGCGCCAAGTAGGCGGCTCCATTCCGAGCCGCGCGGACCCCGCTCAGTACCGCGACCGTCAGGGAGCGGGCACGGGAGGGCGAGGCTCCCGCCGAGCCGTTCCCCTCTCCCCGCGGGAGAGGGTCAGGGTGAGGGCTGCTGGCGCGATCAGTATCGCAACCATGCCAAAGGGTGGCACGGACAAGCTCTGCTTGTCCGTGCTGACGCGGATGGCATTCCTGGCATGGCCAATGCCAGCGCGGCGGTTTGTTCCTTTATTTTGCTGGTGCTCAGTATGCGGCCGGATTTTCATTACGTCGATCAAAGC
>SBAX01000397.1 GCA_005240095.1 Phycisphaera mikurensis | reverse complement strand
TGTCCTTACTCCTGCCAGAAACCGGAAACCCTTGATCCGGCAGGAGTTATCGTTCGTCGATCTTCAAATTCTTGAGCCCACCTTGCGCTGTACTGCTAGTTTCTACCCCGTGAAATCGTGCCGACTGATGGCACGGAAACTATGCCGGGACGGGAGTCTTGGACATACGGCGATTCGTCAAGCGACGTGACAGGTTGAATGAAGATTGTTGCTAACCGGGGAAGGTCTACACGTGCCGGAGTGATAGCCGGTGCCATGCTTTGTCAGCGTGGTGTTGAAAGCGTGCAGACTGGGAGAGTGGCCTAAGTAGGAGGTAGCGGGAGCTACGCGGAAACGTTGCAGGGCAGTGACGATTCCGTTCGAGCATTAACGGGTGGTGCCGGATGCGTTCACGACGACGAAAGGGCTGACGGGCGTTAAACCCGAAGTGATGACGTGCTGGTGGGTCAGGGGACCTTTAGAAGTCCCCTGTACCTGCCGGTTTCCATGAAGGAACGATTCAGCGGGTGAAAGAGGTCTCGCCTGGCAGCGAGCCGTCTTTTGTCGGCTAGGTGACGACGGACACTCGGCGTGTGCCTTGGGTCCGTCAGCGGTTTTGGGTTCGCAACGGCTATGAATTGGGCCGTGGCTATGAAGGAAACTAGCGAGCACGCAAGTGCTCGGCTGGTGTGCGTGTGCATGAAGCATTGGCGGCAAGGAATCCGCCTGGCGTTCGTGCTGGTCATTTCGCATGGTCCGCAGCGTGCGACGGAGGTTCGTGACGTGTGCGACGTGGAGGTCTTGTAATGGGTTGGTGGCAGACGGTGGCCGGTCGGGTCATCGGCGATGCTCCGGCGGACTACATCGAAGGGCTTGCTCGGATGGGCCAGCTTTTCGTGGAGCCGTCCGAGTTCCCTCGGCACGTGCGGGAGCGTCTTAACGCCCTGTACGTCGAGGGCCTTGGACGGCAGCCGACGGATGGGGAGCTTTCGGAGCTTCTCGCGTTTTGCCGGTGAGGTGGATGCTGAAGGTTGGTCGTGCTGTAGTAACGCAGCACGAAAACGGAGGGAATCATGCAGCGCATCCAGTTGCGTCAGGTGAGTACGTGGGGCGTCGGGCTCGCGGCGTTGAGCGTCGTGATTGTGCCCGCCCCGGCTGACGGTCAGACGTTTCAGAACACTGGCTCGATCACGATTCCCGATAACGGCCCGGCAGCGCCTTACCCCAGCACGATAGCGGTGTCGGGGCTTGACGAGTCCATCGCGAGCATGACCGTCAGCTTGTCAGGTCTGTCGCACTCATTTCCCGATGACATCGATATCCTGCTGGTGGGGCCTGGCGGCGAGGTGGTCCTGTTGATGTCGGATGCCGGCGGCGGAGATAATGTTTCCATCGTCAACCTCACATTCATGGATGGCGCGGCAGCGCTTCCGGACAACACCCAGATCCTCTCCGGCACGTACCAGCCCACCAACTATGATGCACTGGATGGTCTGGCTCCGCCCGCGCCGGACGGTCTCTATGCAAGCGTGCTCTCGGCCTTTGCCGGAACGGACGGCAACGGGACCTGGAGCCTGTACGTCATCGATGACGCGGGCCAGGACACAGGCTCCATCTCCGGCGGCTGGAGCGTCACGATTGTGCAGGAGCCGCCGCCGCCGCCGGTCACGTACCAGGGCCAACTGCGCCAGTCGGCCTTGCCGCTGAACGGCGATGCCGACTTGGAATTCTCTCTCTTCGACGCCGAGACGAATGGCACACAGGTGTTCCCCACCATCGCGGTAGACGGCGCCACAGTGGCAAACGGCCTGTTTACCGCTGAACTTCCATTTTCGAGCACCATCTTCAATGGCAGCGAGCGCTGGCTGGAGATCGCCGTTCGGTCGCCCGCCGGCAGTGGTGATTTCACCACGTTATCTCCCAGACAGCGGATCACACCCGCGCCCGTGGCCACGCACGCGCGCCGCGCGACAAGTGCTCTGGCCGCCGCAGCCGCGGAAACGGCGGTCCTCGCCGACTTCGCTCAGGCCGCCTTCACGCTAGCTGCGCCGAGTGGTGGTCCGACCGAAGTGATTATCGATCAGTTCGGCAACGTTGGGGTCGGCACACCCACGCCGGACCGCAAGCTGGAGGTCGAGGATTTCCAAGCCATCGTGCGCCTGACTACAGGGGGCACCTCGAGTGGATCGACACTCGAGCTGCGAAACAACAACGCCACGCAGACGATACTCGGGAGGGTCAGCTTCCTGAGCAGTTCCGGCAGTACGCGCGGCCAGATCGCCTACCGCGGCACGGATGAGACGATGACCTTCCACACGAGCGCTGCTGAGCAGATGCGGATCGACTCGGGCGGCAATCTCGGCATAGGCACCGCCACTCCCACAACCAAGTTGTCCGTCTCCGGCGACGCGAATGTGACGGGCAACGTCGGCATCGGGACGGATACCCCGGCGCGAAGCCTTCATGTTTCCAACGGCAGCAGCGGCGGCGCCTCGCCAACGGCCACGGATTTGCTCGTGGAGGACGACGGAACCTGCTACGTCAATCTGATGGCCCCCGACGTCTCCGAGCATGGCCTCGTTTTCGGCTCCCCTGCCGACAACAATCATGGCGGCGTTTACTACGCCAACGCCAGCGGCCTGAGCCTGCGCACCGGCGGCAACGTCACGCGGATGATCATCAATGATCTGGGAAACGTGACCATCGGACGAGGGGAGTCAAATGACGCGCGGATGCACCTCGCCGGCGACAGCCCGAACCGCCCGCTCAAAGTCGATCTGCAAGGCGGCGACGGCCAGCTCGTCGGCTGGGCCCGCGATGACACCGTCATCGGCACTGTGACCGTGGCCGGAGGCGTCGTTTCCTACAACGCCTTCACCGGCTCGCACTATGCCTGGCATCCCAAGCCCCTGGACCGCGGTACGCTCGTATCGATGACCGGAGCCAACCGGCGCCAATCCGCCGACGGCGAAGTCATCTACGGCATCGAGCTGACGAGAAAGGCGAACGATCCTGCCTGCCTCGGGGCCTATCTCGCACCGCACACGACGTCTGAGTCGCTCCCCATGACCGATGAGCATCAGGTCATGTCCGTCGGCAACGGCGAAATGTGGGTGATCGATACTGGCTCAGACATCGCTCCCGGCGACCTGCTGATCTCCTCACATGTCTCCGGCTGCGCCATGCGCGACGACCCCGTCAAGTTCCCCGTCGGCCACATCGTGGCCCGCGCGGCAGAAGCTGTCCGCTGGAGCGACCTGAAGCCCGATTCAGAGGGCCTCCGCCGCGCGCGGATCTCTGTCCTCTTCGACCGCTTCACTCGCAGCATGGATCCCGCCGCCCTCTCCGCCCTCTATCGGGAATTGACCGACCTCCGCACCCGTCTCGAGCGCCGCGAGCGGCAGATCCGCGAGTGAACCAATCGTCGTTGCCGCCTACTTTGAGATGCATGCCGCCTGCGCGCCGATATAATACAACGATGGAGCTGACCGTTCTTGCCCGACGCCCCGCGCCGCAGCGGCGCCTGCCGCCATGGCTAAAAAGGCCGTTGCCTTCGGGCGATTTCGGGCACACCGTCCGAGTGGTTGAGGAAAGCGGCGTGGCCACCGTCTGCCAGGAGGCCCGCTGCCCGAACCTCTCCGAGTGCTGGTCCAAGCGGCACGCCACGTTCATGATCCTGGGCGACAAGTGTACGCGCCGCTGCCACTACTGCGCCGTCGAAACCGCGCGTCCCGATCCACCGGCCATGGACGAGCCCGACCGCCTCGCGGATGCCGTGGCCAAGCTCCGCCTGCGGCACGTCGTGATCACGGCCGTGGCCCGTGACGATCTTCCCGACGAGGGCGCGGGCCACTTTGCCCGTTGCGTGCGCGCCATCCACGATCGCTGCCCGACGACCACGGTCGAAGTCCTCCCCGCCGACTTTCATGCCCGCCGCGACTGCATCGAAGTCCTCTGTGAGGCAGCCCCGGAGCTCTATAACCACAACCTCGAAATGGTCGAACGCCTCACCCCTAAAATCAGGCCGCAAGGCAAGTACCGCCGCTCGCTCGAAGTGCTGCGCATGGTGAAGGAAATCGCCCCCGGCATCATCTCCAAATCCGGATTGATGGTCGGCCTCGGCGAGAGCCTCGCCGAGCTGCACCGCACGCTTCATGACCTTCGCGAAGTGAACTGTGACGTGCTGACCATCGGCCAGTACCTTCAACCCACCCTCGACCGCCACGCGCCCGTGGCCAAGTATTACACGCCCGATGAGTTCGACGACCTTGGCGAATACGCGCGAAGCTTGGGCTTCGTCAGCGTGGCCTCCGGGCCATTCGTGCGCTCAAGCTACAATGCCGGCGAAGTGTTCGAGGAAAGTCGCAAGCGCTTGGAGCGCTCCTCCTGATCCACTGGCAGTGGGTGCCACGGACGAGCTCCGTTTGTTCGTGCCGTCCGCTATCGCGGGGTGCCACGGTCAAGCTCCGCTTGTCCGTGCCGTCGGCTAGCTATAGCTAGCGCGACCGTCGCGTTCCGCCGTCAGACCGCGCCTTGCGCCGTCCGGCCGCCGATGCTTCCACCGCCAAGCCGGTCGCCGCATCGACCTCTGGGGGATTCGCCAGGAGCTTCTGCTTCAGGACGCGGCCGATTTTAAATTTGACAGTCTTTCTTGATGGGACGTGAACGCGGTCGAGGGTCTTGGGGTTCTGTGCGTCGCGGGATGCACGAACCCGAGCTTCGAAGACGCCGAAGTCGCGGAACTCCAGCCGGTTGCCTTGGCTGAGTTCTTCGATGATCGAATCGAGGAAGGTTTGAACGATCTTTTTGACGAAGCTGCGGCGGTAGCCTTCGTTCTCGGCTATGCGGTCGATGAGTTCCTTCTTCGTGACAGTGGCCATGCAGACCCGCCCTTGTCCTGTTTTCCGCAAGTGCCACAGGCCGGCGTGGGCTCGCGGAGCGACCTAAACTCGACCTGAAAATCGTGTTCCGGACGGAATGGCGATTCGGTGCCTTACAATCCGGTCAGGTGCCCTGTGGCCACTTCGTCCGGAAAGGTCCGCCCGTGCGTAAGTCATCCTACTACAAAGGGTTCCGTCATTCAAGGCAGTTATCCCGAGGCGAAATGGGCTCTGATTTTTTGGCTGAACTGAGGGGCTTCAGCGGTGGGTCCGGCCGAAGCGGACGGAGTCGAACCGGCGGTAGGGGCGGTTGTGGTCGGAGCCGACCCAACCTTGGCGATCCATGACCGTTTCGCGGTACAGGATGGTCTCATCGGGGTGGTCGTAGACCACGGTGAAGGGCCAGTCGCTGCGGGCCAGATCCTCGGGCGGAATAGCGGTTTCTACAGGGCTGAAGACGAGGTTCTGGCCGGTTGTGGGGGGGCGGATGGCCGCGGCGCGCTGATGGTCGCAGCAGCTCGGTATGGCCGCGGCCAGCAGCGCCAATAGCAGCGCGAGCTGGGGGATCCAGTCGTTCTGCGCTCTTTCCCACCCCGGAAGCACCCGTACCCTCCAGCGTACTCCTGGCATACCGCGTGCACACTGCCGGCGAAGGGGATAGCAGCCCATAAACGTCCCCAAAGGGACACCAAAACGACCCCATTGGGATCCGATTGCGCCGGCTAGTGGAAGGGGGTAACCGTTGCCGTCTGGTCCGTCCGGGCGCGCCCCGGCATCGCGCGGGCGGCGCTCTTGGCACGCGCCGTCGGCGCAAATGGACGGGAAGAGGCACTGCTCGCCCTTGACCGGTCAAGGGCGGGCGGCGCAGCGCGGCACGCTGGTGAGCTATTCCTCGCCGGCGATCTGCCGTTCGTAGGCGCCCATGTCCACGATGGGGGAGCCGACGGGGTTCTTCTTTCGGAGGCTCATGGCGAGGTCTTTTGGGATCGTTTCGCTGAGCTGGCCGTTCGTGCCATCGGTGCGGCCGTCCCAGTCGAGGTCGAACTCGTCGAGGGGAAGAAGGGCGTTGCTGCCGGTGTTCTTGCAGGGCGATTGGGAGGAGAGCTGGAAGTTCCTCGCGGCGGCGTCCACGAACAGGGGATCGGCGTTGATGTTGCCGGCGCCGTACCAGCCGCCTTCAATATCGCTGTAGGTGACGATAGTGCCGTTGGCGTAGTTGTCGCCGTAGATCGACTCCGGAGTTCCATTCCAGAGCGTGTTGCCCCAGAAGATGCAGTTTTGGAAGTTGCCGAAGCGTCCATCGTCGAAGACCGCCCCGCCGTGCTTGTACGGTCCCGTCGCCCGGTTGTTGGCGAACGTGCAGTTGATGAAGGTCACCTCCTGATCGCCGAACTCCACCGCACCGCCCTCCCAGGCCTGGTTGTCGTGGAACAGGCAGTTGACCAGAGTGACCGAGGAGAAGTAGAAAATCGCCGCACCGCCCCCGTAGGGCGGATCGTCGGGGTCCGTCGAGCCGTTATAGCGGAAGGTGCAGTTGGTGAAGTCCGCGACCGAGAACAGGGTGGCCGCCGCCCCGGCCAAGACCCCGGCCGTGTTGTATTCGAAGGTGCACTGCACGAAGCTGGCTTCGCCATGCTCTAGGGCCAGCCCACCGCCATAGTACTCCTCGTAGCCGTTTCTGATCGTGAAACCGCGCAGCACGGTGCCCGGGCCGGTGCCGCTGGCAAAGACGCAGCGCTGCGTCCCCCCGCCCTCCACGATGGTCACGTTGGTGAGCGGGTTGCTCTGCGAGGCGCTCGTCTCCGTGCCCGCAAAGCCCCCGTAGACCCTCACCCCGTCGAGCAGCACGAAGGGCGGATACGTCCCGGCCTTCACCCACACCTCATCGCCCTCCTGGGCCACGGGCATGGGCGGACCAATGGCCGTCTCCAGCGCGCAGGCGTTGGACCAGCTTGTGCAGTCGCCCAGGCCCGTGGCCGTAGGCTTGACGTAACGGACGCCGGCGCTGGCTATGCCGGCAACCACGACGCAGGAAACTAGGCAGACGGTCTGAGCGATCCTACGAATCATTTCCGCTCTCCCTCACTGTCGTTTTCTGGGATGATCGGAAGTGTATCATTACTTGGAACGCGATAAAACTCCGCTCGCTTCCGATCGATCAACGTTGCCCATTCGATCCCTGACGGGGCGCGGGCGGCGGCCCGTGGCCCTAGGAGACGAAGCCGACGCACCTCCGACTCATCAATGAGTCCGATGCGAAGACAGGCTCGCACTAGAAAGTGGATGCTTGCTTCGCGTCCCTCGATTTGCTTCCATTGTTCGACGACATCCATGATGCGCGCTCGCACAACATCCCGAGAGACGCCGCGGCGCACGGATTGCCCAGCGAGCCATGAGAGATCCACTGGATCATCGGTTGACAACAGTAGTCCTTCGAACCCCGTAGGGTCGGCAAGCAATCGGACCATCCATTCCCTCTGCACTAGGTAGGTTTTCCTTGGGTCATCATCCGCTAGGTGCGCTAGCGTGCGGTCGAACCACTGTACCAACTGTGGAGCTGCCAGGTCGAGCAATGCCTGGAACGGATCAGAGAAGCGATCGTTGAGAGCGAAATCGCGGTCAAGTTGCTCCAGAAGGACCCGCAGCACTTCATCGTTAGCGACAAGAACGAGTAGCTCGCATGCAGTCGCGTACGCATCAGTCCCCGTGCGCCCATCTTGGACAACGCCCAAGAGGTACTGGCGAATTACGACGTCCTCCTGGGCCAGGTGAAACAACGCTTGAACCGCCCGCGCGGCAATGGGATATGAATCGTCATTGCTGGTGGCGATACAAAGTAAGGTCTCGAGGATTTCATGCCTTGCAGGCCCGTTTTCCACGAGTTCGTGGCTACCTTTGACAAACGCGATCGGGTTCCCTGCCGTCTCGCATTCGCCCTGACCCGGCGCCGCATGCCCATTAGCGCCCGGGCGGATTGCAGGGACGAGTGCGACGTAGCAGAAAACCAGCAGCTTGCCTGAACGCCGTGGTCGTTGGGCAATCGGGCTATGGCTCATGGGCTTTCTCCGCAGTTCTTCATATTCGTTGACGTAGTATCTTTCCGGTCCGGTGGTATCGCCGATATGGCTTTTCCGGCGAGAAGGCACTGCGTGACAACGTCACCTGGCATACACAGATCATTGGGGCAATCAACTGGACAGGGCTGGAGTGGGGGTGGTCCACACGTATGGTCGAGACGGGTTGTCCAATGGCACCCCACTTCGTGCAGCAGGGTTCTTAGCGCCTTTTGTATCTCTGGGTGCGGTGCAGCGGCGGGATCGACATTCGCAAAATCGTTGATGATTACGAAATGCTTCGGAGGCGGCGTGCCCGGAACTGGAACCTGCGTCATTCCGGGGTCAAACCCCTGTCCCAGCTTGATGTTTCCCGTGAAATACATATTGACCGTGCATAGGCTGGGATCGTATGCGTTGTCCCCTGGTGCCACGAGGTCTGCGGGTCCGCCTGGATCTGCGGCAACAATGTTCTCTTTGAACCAAACGTTGTCGAGCTGTCTTGGCTCCCGTCCGGGCGCCGCGAGGTCGAGGCAAATTGACGCTCGGCCGGTGCTAATCTTCATACATTTCGATTCAAGCCTTGTGATTTGTCCGTCCCATTGGAGGTCTATTTCGTCTGCGTACTTGCCGATCGCTGTTTCTGAACCCAGCAGGTCGTTCACCAGCATTGCTACATCGGCCTTGCGCATCTTGCAGCCTCCGGTCACGGGCGGTGGGTTATCGAGATCAGCATGCTCTTCGACGACCATCACTACACGCAGGCGCACTTTCCTCTTGGGTTCCCCGCTACCGGCTGCCGTATCGTCGCGCTGGACCTGTAACCCATCGTCAGAAACCGTTACGGTAATCTGGATTCCGCTGGTCGTTCCGGCGACTCCCCCGGCTTCTGCGGTCGCCCAGAGTGTTTCAATCCAAACGGCGGTCGGTGGCGGCCAAGGTTGATGCTGGCCGCTGACCAGGGATATCCCGTTGGCGGGCAGGGACTTGTCGGAAGCAAGCCAGACGGCGAGCGCGGGGTTCTGCGGGTCTGCTTCGGTCTAGGAGATCGACCACCACTGCTGGGTGGGATTTCGTGGGAAGCAGTCCTGGGGCAGGCGGACTTCCATGAGGTCATTTTCGTCCTGGACGGGGGCCTCGTCGAGGTCCGGAATCCCGTTGAAGTTATCATCGTCGTCGTTGACGTAGATGATGGCCCCGGGGGACACGTCCTCGACCAGCTCGTCGTCGGCGTCGATGTCCCCGTCGTTGTCGCTGTCCGTGCGGATGTTGGCCTCGCAGGCGCAGATGGCCGGTCCGGAAGGGTACTGGTAGGGATACGGGTCGCCCTGCCAGGCGTCAATGACAAGAACGATATCGATGGCATTCACCTCCCTAATGATCCCCGAGGCCTGATCAACGACGTCGTTGTCTCGGACCCTGGCCTGAACCTCTCGCGGCGCTCCGGGAAGGCTCTTGAACTTCTGGACCAGCGACGTGATGTCCAGCGCGTTCGGTTGGGACCCTGTGCCGCCCGGCAAGACATCCCCCCAGCGGGCGGTCCCGATCGTAATGGGATCGGAGAGGAGACATTCTGCCAGATCGCCGCATTCATCGACGGCGGCTTGATCGACGATCTGAACCTCGTAAAGCGAATCAGGGACGATCTCCGTGCCGGTGATGTGGAGAAGGTCGGCGACGGGGTTGGTGCTGGGCGGCTGCATCAGCTCCTCGCCAAGCAGCGACCAATCGCGGAAGTACGGTTCACAGCCGAGTCTTGCAAAGATGGACTGCCCGGTCTGACCTTGCCCCAGAGACTCAATGTCTCGCGCCGGCTGGCCTACCCATCGCCAACTTCCCTCCCAAGCGGAGAAGTCGGGTCCGGCACCCGCCGCAGGTACGGGATCGGGATGGTACATGGACACGCTGCGGACGCGTATGGCGGTCTGCCGCCCCGGGTTGCCGGGAAG
>SBAX01000074.1 GCA_005240095.1 Phycisphaera mikurensis | reverse complement strand
ACCTGCTCCGCCGTCATGCCACACCTCCTTTCGGTTGGAGGATGGCATCGGCCTGCTCAACCATTTCGCTTGAGCAGAACTAGCGCTGTAGTGTTAGAAGGGTCGGCGGTCGGACCTCCGACCTGCTGCGGATGGTGTCGGCCGGAGAGCTGCAGGTCGTGCACCTGGGGCGTGAATCTGCCGAATGGATTGGCTCTTTCCTTGATCGCTATGATTCCTTGGGCTGCGACCTCGCCGACGCGGCGATGATGTATCTCGCTGAGACGGAGCAGATCGAGACTGTCTTCACTCTCGACCGGCGACACTTTTCGGTCTATCGAACGTCGACCGGCAAGGTCCTGCGGCTGCTGCCCGAATGACCCGTAGAGCAAAACGTCCTCTCGGCGTCTCCGCCGAGGGCCGCCCGATCCACGCCTTCACGCTCGGCGCCGGCCCGCCCACCATCCTCATCCTCGCCGCCATGCACGGCGACGAGCCCAAGAGCGTCTACGTCGCCAGTCGCCTGCTTGAACTGCTCGAAGCCGACTCCGCGCTCGCAGGCCTCGCCCGATGGGTCATCTTGCCGGTGGTGAATCCCGACGGCTTTGCGCGGCGCAAGCGGCGTAACGCCAGCGGCGTGGACATCAATCGCAACTTCCCCACGCGGAACTGGTTGCTTAGCTCGCCGCGGAGCCGCATGTACGGCGGCCCCAGACCCGCCAGCGAGCCGGAGACCCGCGCCGTCATCCGCGCTGTGGAGAGGTTCAAACCCGCGCGCATCATCACCATCCACTCCATTGACAAGCACCGCTTCTGCAACAACTACAATGGCCCCGCTCGCAAGCTTGCCCTGGCCATGAAACGCTGCAACGCCTATCCCATCACCGCGACAATCGGCTACCCCACTCCCGGCAGCTTCGGCACCTGGGCCGGTGCCGAGCGCCGCATCCCCACCATCACCCTCGAACTCCCCTCGCATCATTCCCGGCAGCGCTGCTGGCTCGACAACCGCGAAGCCCTCCTCGCCGCCGCCACGTAGCCTCCCCCCTTGCCAAGGGGGGACTAAGGGGGGTTCTTGTGCAGCGTCAGTGCTCGCCATCCCCTCTCCCCCGCGGGAGAGGGTTAGGGTGAAGGCTACGCCGCCTCCCCGCTTGCCAAGGGGGGGACAAAGGGGGTTCTTTGTGCAAGTCGGGGCCTGGCCTGTTCCCCGCCGTGGGAATACGCCCGCGCTCTTCTCAAACATGAGAAACCATACTGCGGCTTCACGCTGCGTGGTGAAAGCCTATAATGTCGCATCGCGTCTTTGCGAGAGAGTTTTGGTTGATGGCTTTGCAAGCGCGCCAACCTCGAATCATCGTGCGATGGCTCGTCACATCGATCCTACTCGCCACAACGGCGCTCGGTCAGTCCTTCAACATCGATCTCGGGAATGCTTCAGGCACTCCTTCCTCTGCCTATGCCGCGCGCGGTCTGCCCGGCACATGGAACACGCTCTGTTTCGCGGGAACTTCTCGCTATCGTCTTCTTCGGCTTCACGGAACTCCCTCCGACGTTACGCTTGACGAATTTAGCCACAATGTCTGCGACGAGTACCCTTACCAGGATGATGACGAGTACGCCCTGTTTGGCGATGGCGTAGTGCTGATTGACATAGTCGATTCGTGGATACTGCGGGAACTCGAGAGCGGCGACTATACTGTCATCGCGTACGTCCTGTCCCCGGGCTCACTCACAGGAGTCGATGTCTATGCCGGGGTGCAGTGTACCCCAGCTGAGGTGGTTCAAATCGGCGACTACTTCGTGGAATACCAGACATCCGTGACTGACGGAATTCTCCGAATCAGCGCCGTTGGCGGGTTCGCCTGGAGCAGCGAGATCTACGGATTCCAGCTGGTCCTTCAAGATTGCAACCACAACGGCCGCGCAGATTCCATTGACGTCTCGACCGGTGAGAGCGCGGACTGTAACCGCAACGTGCTTCCCGACGAGTGTGAGATGGATTGCGACGGTGACGGCGTTCACGACCCCTGCGGACCGGCCTTCGTCGATTGTAACTCGAACCTGCTCAACGACGTCTGCGAAGACGACTGCAACGGCAGTGGGAAACCCGACGATTGCGATGTCGCTGCCGGGACCAGTCCCGACACGGATGCCAACGGCGTGCCAGACGAGTGCCAGCGAGTTCTTAACGTTCCGGTTGAGTTTTCGACCATACAGGCGGCTCTTGATGTGGCCCGTACTGGTGACGCGGTCTTGGTCGAGGACGGAGTTTATGCAGGCCCGGGCAACCGAGACCTGGACTTCCACGGGAAGGGCGTGACTTTGCGCAGTCGCCACGGGCCTCAGACTTGTGTTCTCGATGTCGGCGGCGCGGGGCGGGGATTCCTCTTCGACGACGGCGAGCCGACAACTGCCGTGATTGACGGTTTCACAATCACCAATGGCGATGCCGATTCCGGCGGCGCGATACGCTGCCACAACCTGAGCCAACCGACCATCCGCCGCTGTGTCATCCGAGGCAACCATGCCTCCCGCGGGGGCGGTATCTTTTGCACGTACGCAAGCCCGATCATCGATCGATGCTGGATCGTCGAGAACGAAGCCTGGATCGGTGGCGGAATCTCGCAACACACCGAGGCAAACATTGCCCTCACGAACAGCCTTATTGCGAACAATCACAGTGTCTCATGGGGAGCAGCCTTGGAGGTCCTCCGAGGGTCTCTCGCCATGACCGGTTGCACGGTGTCGGGGAACACGGCTGACGACGCTCGTGCGATTTTTGTCTACGATGGCTGGCTCACCGTTCGCAATTCCATCATCTGGGGCAATACTGTGCCTGAAGGTTTCCCTAACGGGGCTGCCTTCTCGGACATACGTGGTTGGCCCGGTGGTGGAGTTAGCAATCTCGATAGTGACCCCCTATTCCAGGACCCGCTCGCCGGAGACTATCGCTTGTCGCCCGGTTCGCCATGCATCAACGCTGGCGATCCGGCGTTTGTACCGCAACTCGGCGAAACCGACCTCAACGGCCACCCGCGCGTGCTGTGCGGTCGCGTGGACATGGGGGCCTACGAGTTCGGCATCGGGGACTACGACTGCAATCAGACCGTGGACCTCGCCGACTTTGCGGCATGGGAAGGCTGCATGACAGGACCGGTGGCGTCGAGCGACGCAGCGACGGAGCGACGAAGCGACGAAGGGGCGAACGGGGCGGATATGGCCGTGGCGGACGGGCCCTCACCCCTGCCCCTCTCCCAAGGGGAGATCAGCCCTCACCCTACCCTCTCCCACGGGAAGAGGGGGAGCGGCTGCGAGGCTTTCGACTTCAACGCCGACGACACTATAGACCTTCTCGACTTCGCCGCTTTCCAACGCCTCTCCATCACTCCGTAGATGTCTCTGTTTCTGCTTTCTGCGTTTCTGCGTGCCTCGTTCCGCCGCGCCCGGAATCGTCTCGTCGGCGTCCTTGGTCCTTCTTCCTTGGTCCTTGGTACTTTTTACTTTGTAGTTGATCCCGTCTCTGCGTTTCTGCTTCTTGCGTTCTGCGTTTGCGTGCCTCGTGCCGCCGTTTTTGACTTTTTGACGTGTTGACTTTTTGACGTTTGTTTGTGCGAGCCTGGGCGCGTCTCTTTCCCGCTCCCTTACGGTCGCGGTACTGATCATCCGCCTGCGGCTAGGCTCGCTCCCTCGTCCCCTGATCCCCTTCGTCGTTACGTCGCTGCGTCGCTCGTTTCCCCTCGTGTTTCTGCGTTTTTGCGTTTCTGCGTTTCAAGCCAGTTCGACAATCCGCCGCGGGGTCAGGAACACCAGCCAACTGCGGGTCACCGGCCGGCGCCAGAGCTTTTCCACCGCCCGGCCGTACAGACCCACCTGCCCGCGATAGTGCTCCGCTCGCGCCTCCACCTCGTCCTCGTCGATCGCGTCGGTCTTGAAGTCCACAACTTCCAGACTTTCACCGTCAAAGAGAATGCCGTCGATGATGCCCCGCACCAGGACGCGGTCGTCCTCTCCCTTCGCGCTCGGGTCGAAGACACTCACGGGCTCGGCAGAGAGATACCGGAACTCCCGCCGATAGGCGTCGCCCGCGCTGCGAATCCGCCCCGCTAAGGGCGTAGCCACGAACCACGCCAGCGCCGCTTCGTCGATAGCCTGCGCTTCCTCGCTCGTCAGGACCCCGGCCGCGATCAGGCGTTGCACCTCCCCCGTCACCGACGTTGCGTCCCTGGCCACACCGAAGTCCAGAAGTTCCAGCACGCGATGGGTCACGATCCCCCGCTGAGCAGCCGCACTCTCGGTGATGGGCGCGTACTTGCTCGGCGGCACGCGGAAATCCGCGGACCTGATCTTCTCCGCGGCCTCAAACAGAGGCATCCGCGGCTCGGTGAATTCGCTGGCCGCCACCGTCGCCCGAATCGCCGTACAGGCCGCGTGCGGGTACGTGTACTCCAAGCGCGACAGCACGGCTTCGACCTCGGCATCTGCCGGCGCCAGCGGCTCATCCGCGGGCAGCGCTTCCAGCCGTGCCACCGCCTGACGTACCGCCCGCTCCGCGGCGCTCGTCGGTGGCTCCAGCCGCCATCCGACAATCTCGCCATCCCCGTACGTCCGCACCGTAAACAGGGGCAGATCACGCGCCTGCGCGCCCTCGCCCCATCGCACTGTCCCCGAGCCCGCCTCGCCCAGCACCGGCAGAAGCCAATCCAGCGCCGTGGCCGCGGTCATGATCTGCCAGGCCGTGAGCGGCTTGCCGTTGTCCACATAGCCGTCGCTGAAGTCCTCCGCCTGTGCGTGCGAGCCGAGGAGGATCAACCGCTCCCGCGCCCGGGTCATGGCCACGTACAGAAGCCGCATCTCCTCCTCTCGCGTGCTTCGTTCGATCTCATCCACCACCAACTGGTGTGCGGCGGTCGGGTATTCGAGCATCCGCTCGCTGTCGATGGCCCGCAGACCGATGCGGCTTTCGCGCTCGAAGAGCATCCGCCCGCGCGAGTCCCGCCAATTGAACTGCGTGCCCAGCCCTGCCACGAAGACGATCGGGAACTCCAATCCCTTGGCCTGATGAATGCTCAGGATGCGCACCACATCCTCAGACTCGCCGATCGACGGCGCCACGGCCACATCCTCGCCCTCTTCCGCAAGCGAGCGGATGAACTCCAGGAAGCGATGCAGACCCTGTCTGCGGAAAGTTCCGAACTGTCGGGCCAGCTCGTGCAGCTTGAAAAGATTCGCCCGTCGCTGCAACCCGCGCGGCAGTCCCATGGCGTAGGCCAAGTAGCCATTCTCCTCATAAACCCGCCACAAAACGTCCGCCAAGGGTACGCTTCGGGTACGCTCCCGGTGCCGCTGAATGGTCGCCAGCAGGTCGCCAACGCGCCGCTTGAGCTCCGGATCGCGCCCACGGACTGCATACTCCCGCACCGCCGCATGGAACGGAATCCCCCGATCCACGCAGCGAATCTCGACCAGTTCGTCCTCGTTGAACCGGTCGCCGAAGATGCCACTGCGCAGCACGCCGGCGAGGGGAATGTCCTGCTGGAGATTGTCGAGGACTTCGAGGGCGGCGACGACGTCGCGCACCTCGGGAGAGGAGAACAAGGCGCCGCTTGCGTCGGCGTGAGCGGGGATGCCCATGGCCGCCAGCACCGCCGCGACCTGGTCGGCGTTGACTTTGGTGGCCCGCAGCAGGATGGCGATGTGCCGGTATTGCAGGGGCGCGTCGTTTACCGTTAGGCCTTCGCTGAACAGCTCGCGGATGCGCCGGCCGATGCAATAGGCCTCGCGTTCGATGGAAGACCAGAGATGCGGCGGGCTGGTGGTTGCTGCGCCCACATCGGCATCTTCCATCTCGGTGCCGTCGCTGTCGTCTTCATCGTCATCGTCGGGCTCGGGGGCCGGGCGCTGTTTGATCAGATGCAACTCGATCGGTACGCGGGGCGTGCGGTCGATGTCGGTGCGGCCGGCGCGCAGCTCGGCGCTCTCATCATAGACGGACGCTCCCAGCCCCTCGCGCATCAGAGCGCGGAAGACGAGGTTGACGGCCTCGAGAATCTCCGGGCGGCTGCGGAAGTTCGATTGCAGGGAGATCAGGGCCCCGCCGCGGGAATCGGCGAACCTCCGCTGGCGCTTGACGAAGAGAGTGGGCTCGGCAAGGCGGAAGCGGTAGATGCTCTGCTTGACGTCGCCGACGGTAAAAAGATTGCCGCAGGCGTCTGTGAGACATTCGCGGCTGGCGAGGCGGAGGATTTCCTGTTGGATGGGGCTGATATCCTGAAACTCATCCACGAGGACATGGGCGAAGCGCTGGTGCAGCGATCGGGCGATGGCTGAGGGCTGCTCGGAGCTGCCGGAATCCTGCAGCAGGCGCAAGGCAAAACACTCCAGGTCGGAGAAGTCGAGCACGTTCTGGCGGCGCTTGGCCTGGGTGTAGGCGGCGGCGAAGGCATGCGTCAAATCCACGATGGTGGCCACGAACGGTGCGATTCGTTGCAGGTCGGCGAGGAGTTCGGACGCCGAGAAACGGGCGAAGCGGTCGCGGAGCCTTTTCTTATACAAGCGGTCCCGGACTCGCCCGTAGATGTCCTTAGCCTTGTCGCGGGCGGCTTCCAGCGCCGCGTCGGACCCCTTCGACAAACTCGGCGCCTTGTCGCCTGGAAACTTGAATGCGTTGATTGAGGCGCGGATTTCATCATCGGTGGGGCCGGTCGCCGCCGCTGAAAGGGCGGTCTCCCAATCCCTGAGTTTCTGCGCGTAGCTGATGATCTTGTTGGCGTAGAAGTGGCCGACGGTGTGGCCCCGTTGGATCACGGCGATGAGTTGCTCGGTGTGGGCGAGCTGGAGGCGCAGCTCCGTGCCCAACCTTCTGGCGATCTCCAGGACAACTCCCTGCGGCGCATCGAGCAGGCGGCGCACGCTGGTCGTGAGCCAATGGTCGGGATCGGGCAGGGAGGTGACAAAGTCGTGCAGGCGGAGGACGAGCCCGGCGATGTCCCGGTCCTCCCCGAGGCCGTAGATGTCCACCAGCTCCATGAACGCCGGGCCGAGCTGGGCGAGTTTGCGACCACCCGGGGTCCAGCTTGGGTCGATAGCGGGCGGCTCGGCCGGAGCCTCGCCCTCCCCTCCCGCCGATCGGAAATCGTCCTCTAGCGCTCTTGCGCCCAGCAGATCGTCGGGCGATGCTCGCGTGGCGTAGAGCGAGGCGAACAGGTTTTCGAGCACCTCCTTCTTGAGGAGTCGGGCTTCCTCGGCGTCCATGACCGTGGCCGTAGGGTCCAGGTCCAACTCGGTGAACCAGCGGCGGATGAGCCACAGGCAGAAGGCGTGGAGGGTCGAGATCTGGGCCGCGTCGGCGAGGGCGAGTTGGCGGCGCAGACGGCTATCCTCGGGCCGGGCGAGGCTGCGGCGGCGGATGGCCTCGATGATCCGGGAGCGCATCTCCGCGGCAGCGGCCTCGGTGAAGGTGAGCACGAGAAGGGCGTCCACCTCGCAGCGCTGATCGTCGGGGGCGTCGCAGACCAGGTAGGCGCAGCGCTCGGCGAGGACGGCGGTTTTGCCCGACCCGGCCGCGGCCGAGACCAGCAAGCTCGTACCCGTCGTGGTCACCGCGCGGTACTGCTCGGGGGTCAGTTGAAGGGGGGAGGACATGGCCCCATTGTATTCGGCGCGATTGTCGAATTGAAACGCCGAAACGCAAGAAAGGAGCGCGGATTTCTGGGGTTGCTTTTCGGATTTTTTTCTGTTTTTTCGGGAAGGGGTTGGTACAATCCGGCCCGGCGACGGCCGACGTGGCGTGCGGTCTTCAGAGTTTTCACAAGCATAGGAGGTTTGTGATGGTACGTGGCAGATGGATTCTGGGTTTGGGAGTGGCGGCGTGGATGGGAGCGAGCACGGGCTGCGTCTCGCTGGATAAGTACACCCGGGCG
Source organism: Phycisphaera mikurensis (assembly GCA_005240095.1). Taxonomy (GTDB): domain Bacteria; phylum Planctomycetota; class Phycisphaerae; order UBA1845; family UBA1845; genus SBAX01. The sequence goes on along the minus strand of SBAX01000074.1, from coordinate 7,988 downwards.
AAAGCGGCCAACCGCACGCTGACGGCGGAGAAGGAGTCGGTCGGTCAGGAGCTGTTCGACGAGCGGCACATGAACGACAGCCTGCGCACCAAGGTGGATGCGCAGGACCGGGAGCTGGCGGCCAAGAACGAGCTGATCGCCAACCTGCGGGCGGAAAACGAGCTGCTCGACGAGCTGCGCGGCGATGCCAAGAAGACGCTGGAGGGGATGGCCAACCGCCAGGGCATGGGGGACATCATCATCCCTAAGCTCCCCGCCCCGCTGGACAGTGCTTTGAAGCGTTTCGCGGATGAACATCCCAGCGAAGTGGTGTATGACGCCGCGGCGGGCACGGTGAAGTGGAAGGGTGACCTGCTGTTCCCCCTGGGCAGTGACGAGGTCCGCGGATCGTCGATGGAGTCTCTGCGGAGCTTCGCGGAAGTGCTCAAGTCCCCGGCGGCGGCGGACTTTGAGGCGGTCATCGTGGGGCATACGGACAACCGGCCGGTGCAGCGTCCTGAAACCAAGGCCAAGCATCCCACCAACTGGCACCTGTCCACGCACCGGGCGATTGCGGTGGGGAATGTGCTGCAGAAGTATGGCTATCGGGCGGAGCGGATCGGCTGCATGGGTTGCAGCGAGTACCGCCCCGTGGCGGAGAACGCCTCAGAGGCCGGCCAGAGCCACAACCGCCGGGTGGAGATTTATCTGGTTCCGATGGGCAGCATCGTCCCGCGGGCGCAACATCTGACCCCGGTGAAGGATCGTGCAACGCCGGAACCGGAGGCGGCCACGGCGCAGGCGAAGCCGACGCCGTAGCACGGAGCTTGGGATAGGCTTTTCGCGGCCAAGCAGGCCTGGGGAACCGGGCCTGCTTGGCCGTTTTTCGTTGAAGCGGACCCGTGGAGCGCGGATTTGACCCCTTCACCCCCCCATTCCTTCAGAAGAAGGGAGGTGGCACGCGGATTGCCAAACGAATCCCGGCGGGCCGAGAAAAACAGCCAAATGCGGGAAAGTCCGCCTCCGGCCAGCGAACGGTTAACGAGCAGGGACGACGGGCCTGCGTATAATCACGCACACGGTCCGCAACCGGGCTGACGTGGTCCAGACGTCCGCAGACGAGACCACCCCCTGCCCCTCCTTGTCAAGGAGGGGGGCCGCATCGAAGAAGGCGTTAAGAAGAACGCATGGGTGCATCTATGGAATTGCCGGTGGGCAGGCCGCTGCCGGGTCAGCGCGGGGCGCTGCGGGCGGTGCTGGATCTGTTCAGCAGCGTCTGGTTCGGCGTCTTCTGGGCGGTGCTGCTGTTTATCTACTGCTCGATCGGCAGCGCCGTGCCGCGGGTGCGGCAGCTACCGTGGCTGGAGATGACCGAGTTCGAGTGGTTCCACTGGTGGCCTTTCAACGTGCTGGTCAGTCTCTTCTGCACGTGTCTCATCGTTACCACGATACGAAAGATCCCCCTGCGGACGGTCAACCTGGGCGTGTGGATGATTCACACGGGGATGATCATGCTGGCGGTGGGGAGCTACTACTACTTCGGGACGAAGATCGAAGGGGACGCCCCGGTGTTCCGGTGTCAGGTCAGGATCGAGATGCCGGGGCTTTCCGGTGCGGCCACCATGCTGGCGGTACCGGGCAATCACAAGGTGATGATGGCCGGGGCCGACGCGTGGCACTTCGAGATTCAGGATACGAATACGGAGTGGCCCATCCTCTCCGACGAGCACAAAGGCGAGAAGGCCTTCGCGGTTAACGTGTCGGTCAAGCCTCCGTCGGGTGAGCCCTTCGTGCGGCAACTGCTGGTGGGTTATCCGCAATACACCGAAGACATCCTGCCGGGCAAGGGTCGGGCGATCAAGGCGCTGGGGCGCAAGCTCGTCGATGAGCAATTGCGCCTGTCGCTGGACTATGAGCCCCAGGAATACTTTCACGTGATGGATACGTGGGCGCTTTTTGTCCGCAAGGTAGGCGAGACGCAGTGGACGGAGAGGCCCATCGAAGGACTGCCGCGGTATCACGATCGGGTGGGATCGCGGGAGCTGGTGTTCACCGACCCGCATGAGCCGCTGAGGCTGCGGGCGATCGATCTGCCGGTAGACGCGCCGGCGTCCGGGGACGCGCTGAGTGCGGCGTCGGTACGAGTTACTTCGTATCTGCGTCACGCGGAGGAGCGGCGGCAATGGAGGGACGGGGGGGAGCGGCTCAATCCCGTGCTGCAGCTGAGCGTGTTTGCCGAAGGCTCGCCGGTGCAGTCGTATGAACTGGCGGCGTTCGACCCGGGGCACAACGAGGCCCTCGACGGCAACATTCGCATGCTTTACGTGCCGGAGACGGCGAAGCTGGAGCAGTTGCCGACGGACTCGCGGGCCATGCTGCGGATCAGGGTGCCGGAATCGAACGTGGCGCTGGATGTGCCGCTGGCACCGCAGAACATCGGAGGATCGCTGACGGCGATCGAAGGCACGCCGTATTCCTATCGGGTGGTGGATGTGCACGACGGGCTGGCGCTGCCGGGGCGGGATGCACCCGTGTCCATTGCGGTGGCGGAGATTGTCACGCCGGAGGCGACGTTCCGCCGGTGGGTGGCGGACCAGCCGGAGCTGACCCGCGACATGCGGGAGGGCAACGCTGACCCGCATACGGTGGACGCGGGGCCGGTGGATCGGCGGATCGAGATGACTTATCAGCCGCGCTCCGCGCCGCTGATTTTCGCGGCGCATCCCGGCGGGCTGTACTTTGTGTTCAATGGTCCCGGCGGGCGGGCGATCAACCGTGACGTAGCAGTAGGCGAGAGTCTGGAGATCGTGCCCGGGGTGAGCGTGCGGATCGACTCGTACCTGGCTGCGGCCGTTGCGGAAGTGAAACCCTTCATCGTTCCGCCGGCGCAGCGGCAGCGGAACGCTGAGGAATCCTTCGCGATGATCCGGCTGGAGGTGGGCACTGGTCAGGGCGTGCAGTCCAAATGGGTGCACTTCAATCAGTACGTGTTCCCCGATGAGCAATACGCTTACGGCGGGCGTTTTGCGTATTCGCCGGAGCGCTTCCGCCTGCCTGATGGCAGCCAAGCAGAGGTGGTGTTCTCGCGAAAGCGGGTCAAGCTTCCCAACCCCATCGCCATGGAGGATTTCGAGCTCGACACGCACATCGGGGGGTACAGCGGGAGCACGTCGACGATTCGCAACTACGTGAGCCGATTGCGTTTTCTGGACAACGGGAAATGGACGGAGCCGGTGCCGATTGCGGTGAACCAGCCGACGGAGTACGGGGGCTACTGGTACTTCCAGTCGATGTGGGACCGCCCGCCGCAGAGCGACCCCAGTGCGGGGATGAACTATACGGGCCTGGGGATCGGAAACCGTCACGGCGTGCATGCCCAGCTTGCTGGCTGCTGTATCTCCGTGGCGGGGATGATCTTTGCGTTCTATGTCAAGCCGGTGCTCAAGCGGCGGCGGGCGGAGGAGCAGCGGGCGAAGACGGATCGTGCCTTCGGAGCGGAGATGGTGGCGGAGGCCGCGGGCGTGGGGCATGGCTATGATGGATAGGGCGTTTGTTCATCATTTCGTCGCCGCGAACGGCGTCGGGTTATTGCGCCCTTTCAGGGCTTGGCTGCTTGGCGGCGGAAGAACCCAGGGCGATGCCCTGGGCTATGTTATTCGGCCCTTTCAGGGCCACGGGCACTGGCCAGTCCTGAGAGCGTCGAACAGAACGACGGTATTCGCATTCGAACGTCCGCGCGGGCTAAAAGCCCGCGGCTCGTTTTTGTTAGAGGTTAAGTAGCTAAGCGATGAAAAGAGTTCGACTCATAGACATCATGGTTGTAGCGGCGATTGTCGGCTATGCCGGGTATCGCGGGATGAACCGCGCTCCGCGCACGGACGAGGGGGCCACGGCGTTTGCGACACAGGTACGACTGGAGCCGCTGTATCAGACGGCGGTGCAGGCCGATGGGCGGCTGCGTTCCTTTGAGTCTCATGCCAAGACGTACATGGGCATGGTCAGCGGGTCGCGCAGCGTGCGGGGGCAGTCCAACGGGTTCACCTATCTCGACCTGATGTTTCGCCCCGAGGAGTATGCGGACACGGACCTCATTTACGTGAAGAACAAGGAGGTTCGCAAGCAACTGCTCGATGCCCTCAAGGGTCACCCGGAGCTGACCACGCAGCGCTACGACGTGATCTTGGTCAGCGGGCTGATGGCCAGGAAGTTCGTGCAGTATCCGCCGGTGGCCGGGCTGCTGCAGAAGCTGGGGCAGGACCTCATCCGGACCTCGAAGGTCGTGGACGCCATCCAGTCGGCGATGACGGTTTCCGATCCGCGCTTCCTGGCGGAGAACCTGCGGCTGATTCCGCCGCCCAGCGGGGACGTGAGCACGCCCTGGTTCCCGATGTCGAACCTGGTGGGCGCGAAAATGGCCCCGCAGGACAGCGCCCACGCGGGGATGACCATGCCTGCTGCGGGGGTGCCGGGATTAAGTAGCGAGCTTTCCAAGTCGGTCGCGGATGCGTGGACGGGCCTGCAGAGGGCGTGGAAGACGCAGGACGCGGCCGCGGTGAACGAGCGGGTTGCGGTGCTGGCGAACTTGCTGCCCACGGTAGCGCCGTCGCTCTATCCGTCGACGGGGCGGCTGGCGATGGAAAGCTGGTACTTCCGCTACAAGAGCATAACGTGGGTGTGGTTGTTCTATCTGGCGGCGGTGGCACCGCTGCTGATGTCGGTGATCTACAAGTGGGACCGGGCCCGGACGGTGGGCATGGTGCTGTTCGTGCTGGCGTTTCTCGCTCAGTCGGCGGCGGTGGGAATTCGCTGGTACATCTCCGGGCGGTGGCCGAACTCGAACATGTTCGAGGCGATGACCACGTCGGCATGGTTCGGGGGAGTGATGGCGCTGATCCTGGAGCGGGTGGCGCGGCGTACGCCGTTTCGCAATCTGTTTGCCCTGGGGTCGGCGGTGGTATCCATGGCGGCGCTGATGGCCGCGTACTTCCTGCCGGCGCAGCTGGACTCGGCGATCAACAACAAGATGGCGGCGCTCAACGACGTGTGGCTGTACATCCACACGAACATGATCATCTGGAGCTATGCGGTGATCGGGCTGGCGTGCGTTCCGGCGCTGCTGCTGCTGCGACATCGGTGGTGCCAGTCGTGGGACAGCGGGGCGGTGCCCAGGCTTCGGCTGTTCATCCTGCCGATTGCCTTGGCGCTCCTGAACTACACGGGGTATGTGCTGCTGATGCACGCCATCGAACCGGCAGCGTACAGCCTGACGCGAGGTGCGTTTGTTGGGATCAGCGGGGCGTTCACCGGCTCGCTGATGATCGTCATGCTGGAGGCGATGAACGCCCGGGCGCGACGGCTTTCCGGCGCGGGGTTCGAGCGGGGTGCGGCCGGCGGAGCGGCGGCGCTGATCCTCGGGGGATCGGGCAGTCCGTCCTTCCTTCGTCAGGAGCGGCCCACGGCCACGCAGGTGTTCGACGGGGCCACCATGGTGCTGGTGGAGCTGGCCTTCATCATGCTGTGGACGGGGCTGGTCATGGGGGCGATCTGGGCGGATCACTCCTGGGGGCGCCCCTGGGGCTGGGACCCCAAGGAAGTTTTCGCCCTCAATACTTTCATCATCTTCCTGATTCTCATTCACGTGCGGCTGAAGGTGCGGGACAAGGCCTTCTGGACCGCGGTGCTGGCGGTGGTGGGCTTTGAGGTGATGATGTTCAACTGGATCGTGGTGAACTTCGTCATCAGCGGGCTGCACAGCTACGCGTAGACAAGTACCAAGTACCAATTACCAAGTACCAACTACCAAAAAGAAGCCGCTCACGGCGGGCAGGCGGTGGGGCCGGAATAGGGATATGGCACGCGCTTGAAGGCGCTGACTGCGGAGACGATGTCGAGAGCGGTGACGGGCGCGGCGGGGTTGGGAGTGTTGGGGCGAAGCTGGGCTTGCACTTTGGGGATGGCTCCGGGGCGGACCTTGAGTACATCGACGATGGCGGCGACGTCGAGGGCGTTGGGTTGAGTGACGCAGAGCGGCGTACAGGGAGAACATCCGGCCTGGGCGCAAGTCTGCTGGAAGGGAACGGCCACGTCGGACCAACGCGCGGTGGGCACTGAAAGCGGAGGCGTGGAGAAGTTCGCTTCGCTGCCGGGAAGGCACGCCACTTCGACCGCCTGCACCTCATAGGCAGAATCGGGAACGATCGCATCGCCGTAGACGTGGAGAGTGCCCACGGCTCCCCAGTCCATGATGTGCGGCGAGCACTGCAAGTCGGCCGCCTGGAACGTCGTCACGCCGTCGGGCTCGGTGAACTGCGCCGGAGGACCTACCCAACGGACCTGACCCTCAAAGGAAGAAAAGTCCAGGGGAGCGGACACGCCCGGGGGGTCGGGATGGTTGAGAGAGCTGAGCTTCACGCGAAGGGCAGTCAGGCGCGCGGGATTGCCGGTCACCATGCTGAGATAGCGGTTCCTGGCGGCGGCGCCGCTCTGGGCGAGGGGCGAATCCACCGGGACGCAACATTCGTCGGGGTAGCCGTTGCCGTCGAGATCCGTCGAGGCTCCTGAGGCGATGTCGCAAGCGTCGCCCACGACGTTGGCGTTGCAGTCGTGGGGCAGGTCGAACGACGACGCCGGCCACGTCGTCGCCAAGAACGAACCGGTTTCCGCTCAGCGACACGCCATACACGGAACCACCATCGCTGGCCGCAAGTTGCGCGACTTGCGACCAGGTACCTCCGTCGTAGAGGAACACGTACGCGGGCGGCGTGTTGATGACCGAGATCACGGCCGCCACGCCGTCGGTTGCCACTGACATGATAAACGAGCCACCGGCGAACGGTCCCAGCACTGTTTCATGGGTCCACATTGTGCCCGATCGGCGATAGATCGAGGCGGCGCTCTCGTGGTCGTTGAGCAGATGGCTGACGAGGGCCACGTCGTCGAACAGGGACACGCTCGCTCCAAGGACGAAGGACCCGCCTGGAGGATAGGGAAGCCGTGCTTCGAGAAGCCAGTTGGTCCCTTCTCTGCGGAACACGTACGCCGCCCCCGGCGGGCTGGCTACATTGGCCCCGCAAAGGTTGCCCGGGCCGCCGACGAGGGCCCGCTCTCCATGTACAGAAATCGAACGGCCGAAGGTGTCGTCCAGACAGCCCTCCGGCGGCAGCAGCATGGTCTCCAGCGCCCACGCTGATCCTTGCGTGCCAAAGACGTAAACGGCGCCGGGGCCGGCATCGTAGTACGTGGGAGCGCCTACAAACACGCGGTCGCCGAGTACGGCGACGGACGATCCGAAGGAAGGAATGTGGTCCGGGTCCGTTGCGCTGAGCCTGGCCTCTTCAACCCATGTGCTTCCGTCGAATCGGAAAACATAGGCCGCACCAATGCGGTCAATGGTGTCGGGATCATCATGCACCGCGCCGACTACGATCCGGTCGCCGTCGGCCGCGACATCACCGCCACCGAAGTGATCGTAGGCGGCGAGGTCCGAGGGAATCAGCTCGGCCTCCTGGACCCAGTTGGCACCGCTGCGACGGAAGACGTAGGCCGAGCCGCACTCCGGTCCCGAGGGGCAGTCGCGCCCGGGATCGCCCGCCACAAGGATGTCGCCGCGGCTGGACACGACGGGAGCGACGGGCCGGCCGTTCGCGGCGATGAGCTTTTGCCTCTCGTTGATTTCGCATTGGGCATCGGCCGATTTGACGGACGGCGCGAAAAGGCACGAGATGAGAATCATCGACCGACGCAAACTGGATTCCGTTCGCATCGCTTCTCTCCGGGGAGATTCCTTTGTGAGGATACTCTAGAGACCACGTGGAAGCAAATGGAAAAGGCGTGACGAAGCGGGCCGCACGCGGAAGAGGGGATCGCTTTGTTCGTCCGCCCTCCGGGCGGGAAGTAGAGAGGGCCCACTACCAGGGACTGAAGTCCCTCGTAGCGTATGCTTCTTCGAGCTATAGCATACATGATGACAATGACCTCTTTCTTTTTGGTTCTTTTTCTTTCTGTGACTT
>SBAX01000303.1 GCA_005240095.1 Phycisphaera mikurensis | reverse complement strand
CCCGGCTGGATCAGATGATGGCGGCGTGAATCCCATGGCCGGAAGTCTTACACAAAAACGGCTGAATCGATTCCACTTGAACCCCGAGCCAAGACAACACGCCCCCTGACCGCGGGTAGCGCCATCCTCGCCCGAACAGTAAGCAAGTTCCAAGGCCGGAAGCCATCAGATTCGAATCCAAAAAAGCCGGACTGCCACACATTCGAAATGCACTTCCCGCCCCCCCACGTGAAGGATAGCCGAAAGACCATGCCGACCACAACGGGCATCGCAGATGCTTGGGGCGATAACCCGGGCTGATTCGTCGGTGCGGCGCATAACGGACGCACGCATGGCCGCTACGTCAAGTTGCCCGCAGCCAATCGCGGAGTCGATCCACCGATTCGATGATTAGGTGCGGCGCTCCCCCGGGCGCGGGGGGCTGGTCGGCGTAGAGGCCGCCCGAGCGTCGGACTTGGATGGTGGTCCAGCCGAGGGCGTTGGGGGCGATGAAGTCCTTGGCGGGATTGTCGGCGACGTAGGCGGTGTGAGTGGAAGCGACTTGCAGGCGGGCGGAGATCAGCTCGAAGGGTCGAGGGCTGGGCTTGCCGAATCCGGGACCGAGGTCGGCGGTTACCACGATGACGTCGAAGCGATTGCGCAGGGCCAGGGCGTCGATCTTGGCCCACTGTCCTTCGCTGCGCCCGTCGGTGAGCAGGCCCAGGCGAAAGCGGGCGCGTAGCTCAGTGAGCAGCTGCTCGACTCCCTCGAACAGGGCAATCGACGGGGCATGAGCGCGATAGGTCGCGATCATCCGGACGAGGAGGTCGTTGCGATCCGTGATCCTCAATTCGTCGAGCAGGGCGTCGAAGACTCGCGGGCGGTTCGGCGTATCGAGAAGCTCACTCATTCGCGAGAGGGAGACCGCGGGATCGCCGAGCCGGTCGGCGAACGCCCGGGCCACTGCACCAAAGCCGCCGAGGGCATACTGCCGCTCGGAGTAGAGAGTGTCATCGAGATCGAAAACGACGGCTTCGATGCGGGGCATCATGGCATCTTCCCTTGAAACCGGGCCGTGCCCACCGTGGCGCTGCCCTCGGGCATGCTACCCGACGGACTGAACTCCCGTGAACGGGGCGGCGGAAACCTGTTCAAGGTGAATAGTTGGTTTCGACCTGCTGGTCTGCTCGGTCCCCTGCACCGCGGTTCGCCCAGATCAAGAGGCGTTGCTTGTGCCAGCTCACAGTAGTGCCGGCCAACAGGAGGGCGAAGGAGCCCGTGACAATGCCGGCCGCTATGGGGTCGCTGTGGAGACCCACCCATCGCCACAGAAGGAATGCCACATACGCGGCAGCTGCAGCGGCGGCGATCCATCGATAGGCGGTCCAGGGCCAGACGAGTCCGGCGAGCAACAACCCACCGATCAGGACGAGGCCGTGCGCACGTGCATACCACACCAGCGCCGGACTGAAGTCGTATCCACATGTGAACACCAGGAGGAAGGCGATCGGTAGAACCTGCAGCAGCACCGGTGGCCGCGGCCGTAACAGATGCGTGCCCAAGAGCCACGTCCATCCCATGGCCAGAAGAAGGACAAACCAACCTGCCGGGCCGTTCTGCCAGGACAGCAATGCGACTGCCGCGAGGTTGGCAAGGAGAGACAAGAAGGCTTCTGTCCGGCACCGACGGATCAACGCCGACACCGCCATGTACGCCGCCGCGGCGAATAAGGCAAACGCGAATACATCGGGTGTCACGTTCGGCGCGATGTCGACGTCCTCCGCTGCGACACGGGGCGAGAACAGGCGGACTGCGCGATAGGCCGCCCAGGCCAGCGACGTGCTGCCCGCATGAAGGGCGGCGGCATATCCGTGGCGCAGGTAGCCGAACCACCACGCGGCAGCGGCGATCGCGGACATCAGCGGCATGGGATCGCGAAGCCACAGAGGAAGCGTATCGACCGGTACGTTGGGATCGAAGGGCCGGGTGGCCAGGAGGATGGCGCCGAGCGGCAGGGCGCTCACGAAAAGCAGGGCCGGGTGATTTCGGCGACCCGTCCGAACAAAGTGTTCCACCGCTACGATGCTCGCTGCGACGATGAGCGGCGAGGCATAGAACCAGGCGGCATGACAGAAGAAGGCGTGGCCCATGCCGACAAGATGGAGGGCGGTGGCGCCAAGGGTGAGGGTCGGGAAAGTGATCTGACGGCTAACGGCTCCCTCTATGCCGGGCATCGGCGGGCTGCGAAATGAAATAAGAGTCGTCAGTGCGATGGCCGCGAGCACCCACCATGCAGCGTAGAGCCAAAGCTCGTTGGGGCCGGCGCCGCTATCGGGCACTCTCAGAAGAGGAGGTACGGCGGTGAGGAAAAGCACGCACGCGGCGCCGGTCAGTCTTGGTGCGAGGCTCATGTGGATGCTCAGGCCTCGCTGAATGAACCCTAGCTCTCCGAGGGCGATCAGGCATGCCGCGGCAGCAACGATGATGCCGAGATCGATGCGCAGGGCGGTCATCTCGATGGTGGCGGCCATAGGCCCTGTCCAGAAGAGGATGGCGACCAACAGGAGGAAAGGCTGGTCCTCAGGCGAGCGGCGGTAGCGATGGAGGAGCACAAGGATGCCGCTGACCGCCCACTCGTAGACTTGGAGCACGGCCAGCGTGGCGAGAATCAGCTTGATGTCGCCCGCGGCGCCGGCCGGGGTCACCAGGAGGAGCCGGGCCCCCACAGCCATGAGCACGGCACTCATCAGATACATGGGGTTTCGTCGGAGTGTCCACCGCGCGCAGCGCGGGGAACAGGCGTAGATCGCATCGATCATGAGACACCGTCCTCGCTAGTTGGGACTGTTCTGCATGTGCATCCGCGACGGGACAGAGATGGCCCGGCGCGCGTGCACGGCATCGTCACCTACGAGCAACCGTCGATGGGCCTGGGGGAATGATGGATGAAAAAATGGAGGAAACCGTTTGTATCGCCAGGCGACATCGCTTGCACGTTTCTCATATGACTCTTGGGCTGGAATGCCATGAAGTCAAGGGATTTTCTGCGTAATGGCGCGAACTCTTGAGCATGGCAGGCCGCCGTTGGCGTGGGGTGGATGGGGGCCAATGGGAAGCATGGGACGGATGATAAGGCGAGATTTCAATGGACGGATGGATAGCGGGCGCGGCTCCGTCGGGTCCCTCTTGGCAAGGGGGACGGCGTGGCACGGGACAGGGCCAACGGGATTCGAGATTTGAAATCTCAGAGGCGGGGCGGGAAACGCGCGGGTTCAGTTGCGGGCGGCTTCGATGGGGTACTGGTCGGCGATGGTGCCAATGGTTGGCACGGCGCCTTCGGTGAGGTCGATGAGGTAGCCGAACTGGCCGTCGAGGTGGTCGCCGGTGATGGTGCCCCAGGAGTAGAGCACGGCCCGGCCGAGGAAGATGTTGCCGGCGCGGACGTGCACGACGACGGCGAGGCCGTAGCGATCGCCGGTCTGCACGCCGTAGGAGGCGCTGCGGAAGGCCATGCCGGGCAGGCCGGCGGAGGTCCAGTCGCCACCGACGTGCACGGTGCCGCCGTAGATGCCGGGCAGGAAGAAGCGGTTCTCCGTGACTTCGATCATTTCGCCGCTCTCGCCGAAGTGGATCTGGAAGATCTCCTCACCGACCGGTGGGCGCTGGAGAGCGTCGCCGCCGAGGATGCCGCCGTAGGGTCCGCGGGGCTGAGCGTCATCCTCGGAGGGGTCGTCTTCGGGGTCGGTTTTGCGCATCAGCGACCAGCTGCTGTTGGCGAGTCCCTGCGGGCCGGTGCCGGCGTCGGCCTCGACCTTCTCGGTGGCTGAGGTGGTCACCTCGAAGGAGTCGGGCAGGGCGGGCACTCCGCCGCAGCCGATGATGCCGGCGAGAATAATGAAGGCGATGATGGGTTGTGTGAAGACGAGATGACCGCGCTGCATCCAATTCCTCCTTGCGAGTCCCTTCGGGCACGATTCGCATTGTACGCGATGTCGGGGAGGAGGCGAGGCTGTTGGCTATTCTGCCTCCTCCTTGGCCGCGTGGTCGTCTGGTTCAGGTTGGCAAAGGCCACGGCGTTTGTGGAGGGCCTCGCGGAGAACGAATTCGATCTGGGCGTTGAGGCTGCGGAGGTCGTCCTTGGCCCAGCGGGCAAGCTCGTCGAGCAGTTCGGCGGGAAGGCGCAGCAGATATGGTTTTCGCTCGGCCATTGGGCGACTACGTGCTACGTTTCGACCCTCACCCCGGCTCTCTCCCAAGGAGGGAGCGGGGGCTGGTCAGGTTGCTCATCGCTTCTCGCATCTCCGTGCCCTCACCCCGGCCCCTCTCCCGTGGGGAGAGGGGATAGTCGCTTGCCCCTCACCCCAGCCCTCTCCCTAGGAGGGAGAGGGGACCTTTAGGTGTACAGCGTTCCGGTGTTGATGACGGGGTGGACGGCCTTGTCGCCGCAGAGGACGACCATGAGGTTGCTGATCATGGCGGCCTTGCGTTCCTCGTCGAGCTTGAGGGTCTCGTGCTTTTCGAGTTTGGCGAGGGCCATCTCGACCATGCCGACAGCGGCGTCCACGATGCGGGTGCGGGCGGCGATGATGGCCTCGGCCTGCTGGCGCTGGAGCATGGCCCCGGCGATCTCGGGCGCAAACGCCAGGTGGCTCAAGCGCGCTTCGTCGATGGAGACTCCGGCCTTGGTGACGCGTTCCTGCAGCTCGCGCTGCAGGGCCTGGGACACCTCGTCCATGCTGCCGCGCAGGGAGAGCTCGCCGTCCTCCATGGTGTCATAAGGGAGGCGCTGGCCAGATGCCGCAACGCCGACTCGCTCTGTACGGATACGAAGCCGGCGAAGTCCTCAACGTCGAAAACGGCCTGGGCGGTGTTGACGACTCGCCAGACGACGACGGCGGCGATCTCCACGGGATTGCCGCGGCGGTCGTTGACCTTGATGGTCTCCCCATTGAGGTTGTGGGCCCGCAGGGAAACCTTCTTCTTGATGAGCAGGGGGTTGGCCCAGTGGAATCCGCTGTCTTTGACCGTTCCGGTGTAACGGCCGAAGAGGATCAGGACCGCGGCGACGTTGGGCTGAAGAGTAAAGAACCCGCAGCAGAGGAAGGCCCATACGAGCACGGCCACCGATCCGCCGGTAATGTGCCAGCTGCTGGGCGGTCTCCATGGCATCTGGTACCACCAAAGTCCGATGGCGATACCGGCCACCAAGAGGGCGGCGGCCATCGCCCAACCGCTTACCGTCCGACCAATAGTCTCCTGGGTTTGCATTTTGAGTCCTCCTTCGCTTATATATCGTTAATATATCATAATGATAGCGATAGTGCAAGTGGGCTCAAGTATCGGGGCGACAAGAACTTACGAGTGGGCGAGCCGGGCAGGCCTTAGCCCTCACCCCTGGCCTCTCCCGCGGGGGGAGGGGGACAAATCTACGTGAGTTTGGCGAGGCGTTGGCGGGCGTCGGCGAGGTCGGCGATGGGGTTCTGGGCGTCGAGGCGACGGGCGATGACTGGCCCGGCGTACTCCGCGTCGCAGAGGAGCTGATGGATGGTGGCGAAGTCCACCTCGCCTTCGCCGAAGCGAGTTTCGATGCCGGGTCGGTCGGTGAGTCCGGCGGTGGCGTCGCGGGCGTGAACGAGGGCGATCTCCGCGGCGAGCTGCTCGGCGATCGCGGTGGGACTTGCGCCGGACATGATGAGTGCGGCGGGGTCGAGACCAATGCGGATGGCCGGGCAGCGAAGGGCGTCGAGGACACGGCGAAGGCGCTCATGGTTGTCGTAGGAGGGTCGCATGGCGTAGATGACGCTGCGCGAGTCGGCGTGCTCGGCGATGCGCTGTAGCGCGGAAACGGCCAAGGACGAGGGCTCGCCGGACTGCGGGTGAGTGAGGGCGCCGACCGCGGAGGTGACAATGGGGACTTTGAGCTCGCGGGCGAGGTCGATGATCTGGCAGGTGCGCTCGATGCGTTCGTCCACGGCGCGAGGATCGGTCAGGCGCAGTCCGGGGATGTCGGCCGTAAAGGAGGACAGAATCAGGCCGTGGTCCTGGACATATCGAGCCAGGTGGCGGCGACCACTGGAGGAGAGATTCTCCGGCGACGTATCGCCATGTGCGGCGGGGACCTCGACGGCGCGAAAGAGAAGCTCGGACGCGGCGCGGATGGCTTCCTTGGGGGGAAGGCGGAGATCCTCAATATCCACGCCGATGATTCGAGCAGTCATGCGCGCATGGTAACGGCGGCGCCAGCGGATCCCAAGCGAATAGGACCAATAGGACTAATAGGACTAATAGGACCTATCACCGAACCGTGTTATCTACAATTCGACCTGGAGTCGGCGGACCTCGGCCATCTGATAGAAACAGCTCATGACCGTGGGCACGAGCACGAGGAAGGGCACGACGATCACGCTCCAGGCGGCCATGGCTCTGAGCGTTCCGAAGAACATGGGCATGGTCATGAGCCAAGTGGTCAAGCCGGAAAGCACTAATACCGCTCCGAGGAACGACGTGACGAGGATGACCACGTGCCGACGGTTGAGGACCGCCATGGCCGTGCAGGCGAAGAAAGCGGCGCCGCTGCCGCCCCAGAGCATGCCGCCGGTGAGCCCGAGGCGATCGAGATAGAAGTGGGTGACGCCGGCGCCGATGACACCTCCGAGCACGGCGATGGAGTACTTGACCGGCCAGTAGCTGAGCAGGCCCAGCAGGACGCCGCAGGCGATCGCGTAGGTCCACTGGTCATCACGTGGGCCGATGAGGAATCCGCCGACCATGGTGCCAATGACTCCGAAGGCGAGAACGACGGAGACCTTCCACAGGCGCCAGCCGAACATCATGAGGGCCAGTCCACTGACGATGAGCGGGAAGCCGGTGGCGCTGTGGGAGTTGCGCAGCAGCGAGAGCCAGTCCTGGACCGAGGTGATCACGGCGTTGTTCTCCTATGACGGGGGACGCGGCAGAGTCGGCGCGCACCGCGAAGCCCGATGACGGGAAAAGCGTACGATATCCCTCGGCGGCATGGCGGCGCTGCCCCTGGCACCAGGCAGAAACCATTGGGAATGGATTCCGAGTGCAGGAGGGCCGAGAAGGGAATCTCGGCCCAGCGAGACCGGTGAACGAGCACGGACAAGCGGAGCTTGTCCGTGGCACCCATAATGCCTGGCCACCCGTTCTTGGTTATTTGGACGCGGACTCGCCCTTAGGGGACTTCCGCGAGAGCATGGTCTGGAGGAACAGCGAAGTTACGAGGAAGCCGCCCACGCCAATTCCGGCGAGGCTGGGGTTGTTCTGGAACGCCTGATAAGAAGCGGGCACGGATTTGGTGACCAGAGTAGCCATGGCGGTGGTCACCAACGCGGTTCCGATGAGCGACGTGGCGAGAATGAGGGCCCATCGAGCGGCGAGGATCCCCAGGCACAGGCCGGTAAGCAGCGCAACCAGTGCCAGCGCTTTGGTGTTGCGGGCGACGTTGGCGTTCTGCTCGCTCACGAAGGCCCAGAACTCCCGCCACCAATCGCCCGGAGTCCGATCACGGTACGCTTGTGCTTCGGCAGGAGTGGGGAGGGCGAAGGCAATAGGGCTCTCGATGGTCGGTTCGGCCGGCGCAGTTTGCGCGGCGGTCTGACGTTGTTCAAACTGGCTGACGTAGGGAACGACGTGCTTGTAGCTGAAGGTGCCGAGGACAAAGGATGAAAAGACTAAGGCCGCAGCAACGCCGACCCACAAGCGGAAGGTCTGATAGCCGATGATGCCGATGACGAGTGCTCCGCCGAGGACACAGATGATGGGGTGGAACCCGTAGGTTCGGGCAAACCAGGAGCCTGCGGCGCCGCCTAGAACGACGAAACCCGCAGTCAGAGCGAATTTGGCGAGCTTGGCCCCGAGGACACTGAGGGCGATTCCGGCGACGAGCATGACCATCGCGGCGGGTACAGCGCCGCGCAAGGCATCGCTGGGGGCGTGCTGCTGGACGAAGAGCCTGGCGTTTTCCAGTAGGATTTCGATCTCGCTCATGGCCGGTCTCGCTGGTCCGTACGACTCATTTTATCCTTATTCGGCGCGGGAGGGCTAGTATTCTTTGCCGAAACCTTGGGTTTGGGCTCGGATCTGACACAGGCACCGCGGCTCGGCAGGAGCCTCGCCCTCCCGAAGGACCACGGTTCACGGCGTGTTTATGAGGTAGGCCAGGCGGGCGGTATGATCTTGTAAAGGGCCGTACTGCCGCTGGAAAGGTGACGTGAAGGGCGCCGCGGCTCGGCAGGAGCCTCGCCCTCCCGGGCGAATGCAATGAAAGTGAAGCTGGCGACATCGCGGGGATTCTGCTTCGGCGTGGAGGACGCCATTGAGCTGGCGGAGGCGGCCGTGGCGACGCACGGCCCGGGGAAGGTGGTCGCCCTGGGGCCGGTGATCCACAACAAGCAGGTGGTGGGCAAGCTGGAACAGGCCGGCCTGAATCAGTCCGGGGACCTGGAAACCATTGAGCCGGACAAGGTGGTGCTCATTCGCTCCCACGGGGCCACGCCGCAGACCATGCAACGAGCGGCGGACCGAGGATTGGCGATCGTGGATGCCACGTGCGTGCTGGTGAAGCGGGCGCAGGACGTGGTCATGCAGCTTCACGAGGAAGGCTATCACGTGGTGATGATCGGCGACCCCAATCATCCCGAGGTCAAAGGGGTGATCGGGTATGCGCCCGTGACGGTGATCGACGAGGGGTCGGACCTGGAGGCGGCGCTGCCGTACAAGGAGCGGCTTGGGATCGTGGCTCAGACCACGCACTCGCCGGAGCACGTGGCGCAGATGATCGCCAAGATCCTGTGCCGGCCATATCGCGAGGTGAAGATTGTCAACACCCTGTGCCTGGAGGTGACCCGCCGGCAGGAGGCGGCGCTGGCCCTTTGCGGCGAAGTCGACGTGATGTTCGTTCTCGGCGGGCTCAACTCGGCCAACACGCGGGAGATGGCTCGCCTGTGCCAGGAGGCAGGAACACAGACCTACCACATCGAAACGTGGGAGCAGTTCGAGCCGCGGATGATCGCGGGGAAGACGACCGCGGGGGTCACGGCTGGCGCGTCCACACCCGAGTGGGTGATCCAGGAATTCGTGGAAAAGCTGGAAACGATGTAGAGCGCCGTGATCTCATGCGGACACTGACGCCGGATTATCGAGGGCAGGTGATGGCCGTGGAGCACGTGGAGCGGTTGTTGCGGTCCGCGACCGAGGCCCTGAATGCGGCGGGCGTGGAGTATGCCGTCATCGGCGGGAACGCCGTCGCCGCGTGGATCGCCACCGTTGACACCGGCGCCGTTCGGGCGACGAAGGATGTTGATCTGCTTGTCCGACGGAGCGACCTGCAACGCCTCACCGAGGTGTTCGCGCCCGTGGGCATGATACCGATCGAGGTCCTCGGGGTGCACATGTTCGTAGATGAGGGCAAGCCGAATCCGAAAACGGGTGTTCACCTTGTGCTGGCCGGAGAGAGGGTTCGGCCGGAGTACGCGCATCCGGCTCCGGACCCCTCGCGGGCGGTCAGCGCCCAAGCGGGCTATCGGGTTCTCGCTCTGCCCGAGCTGGTGACGATGAAGCTTCAGGCGTTTCGGCTGATCGATAGAGTCCACCTGCTCGATTTGCGCGAAGCCGGATTGCTGACGGATGAGCTGCTGGCGGCGGTCCCCGCTGATCTGCGAAAACGGCTCGATGCGCTGGAACAGTGACGTCACCGAATGACCCCACCCAGACATGGCGCGCGACCCATTGTGGTCGACGAGACGCCGGGGATGAAGGCGTATTGCCAGTGCGGTCATTCAGGGAATCTGCCGTACTGCGACGGGTCGCACGCGCGGCTGGGCACGGGGCTGGCGCCGATTGTGGTCGAAGTCACCGAAACTCACAAGCAAGCCGTGTGTCAATGTCACCACAGCGGCAATCTGCCGTGGTGCGACGGCACGCACGCCACGCTATCGGGAAGTCCGCCGGGTGGTTAGGATTCGAGCGTTTTGTCGATGCTCGCGACCCTTTGGTGGCTTGCGTTCTGGACGGCCCTGGGCCTTTGCCTGGGCAGCTTTCTGAACGCGGTGATCTACCGCATTCCGCGGCGGCGATCGCTGCGCGTTCCACTGTGGTCGGCCTGTCCGAACTGCCGCAAGCGGATCGCGTGGTATGACAACATTCCCATCCTGAGCTTCATCCGCCTGCACGGGCGCTGCCGGCACTGTGGCGTCCCGATTGCCACGCGCTACCTGGTGGTGGAAGCGGCCACAGCGGTCATCGTGCTGATGTTGCTGGACGCCTTCCTGATCGCCCATGCGCGGACGGGCTTAAGCCGCAGCGAATTCGGGCTGACGGATCGGTTGTCCTACGACTGGCCGATCCTGACGGCGCACGTGATTCTGTTCGCGTGCCTGCTGGCCATGTCGGCGATCGACCTGGAGCACTACTGGGTGGACATCCGGTTCACGAACTTCGTGACCATCGCGGGGTTCGTGCTGCACACGCTGTGGACGCCGCGACATAGCGCCCAATGGCTGCGTCCCGCGGATGCCACGGCGGTGACGGCGCTTTGCGGGATGGTGGGGCTGGGGCTGACCTGGCTGGTGCTCGCCTGCCAGCCGCATCTGCCGGTGGAGGATCTGGGTGAGCCGCCGGAAGAGCCTGTGGACACAGGACAGAGCGAGGCCGTGGGGCCGAGCCGGTTGCCTCCCTCCCTGGCATCGCCATCCCGGATCGCGGGGTGGATCGGAACGCTCATCCTGGTCGTCCTCTTTGCGGGGTTGGTGCTTGTTGAGGGCGACTTTACGCGGCTGCGGCACCCGCCCCGGGCGTGGCTGCCACTGGCGTTCTTCTATGTCCTGATTCTGGCGGCGAGTTCAGTGGAGCGGGAGTCAGACCACGCGATCATGGAGGCCATCCATGAGGAGCGTCACACGGCGCGGCGCACGGTACTCTGGGAGCTGCTGCTGGTGCTGCCTGTGGTGGTGTGCGCCGGACTCGGTTTATGGCTGATGCTACGCGGGGGCGAACCAGCGGCGCGGCTGAGCAGCGCGCTGCACACCCGGATACCCATGGGGTGGCTGGCTCTGCTTCGCGACTGGACGCCGCTCTATGGGCTGGCCACGGCGGCCGCGGGATATCTGATCGCTGGGGCGCTGGGGTGGGGGGTCCGGATCGTGTTCACGCTGGTCTTCGGGAAGGAGGCCTTTGGCGTGGGGGATATTCACCTGATGGCTGCGGCGGGCGCAGTGGCGGGGTGGCCGGTAGTGGTGCTGGGTTTCTTCCTGACGTGTGTGGCGGCCATGATCGGCTGGCTGCTGACGCTGCCGTTCAAACGCACACGGGCCCTGCCGCTGGGACCGTGGCTCTCCTGGTCCATCCTGGTGGTTGTGATTTTCTATCAGCCGATCATCGCATGG